>CAYMME010000091.1:0-21675 GCA_964391465.1 uncultured Planctomycetales bacterium | reverse complement strand
CGTGCCCCGTCCGATGCGGGCGGCCGACGCGGCAAGTGCCCCTATTGCCACCAGTCGGTGTACATCAAGACGCCATCGGAGGAAATCGAAGATATCCCGCTCACGCCGCTCGATGCGGAAGCCGACGCGGCCGAAGCACGGGCCAAGGCGGAAGCGGACCGACTGGCTCAGTCGCTGCTCCGCGAGCGCGACGCCGACGCCCCCGGGGCCGGGAGCGCCCCGGTGCCCGCCGCATCCGCTGCTGAAATCGAAGGTCTCGTGGTCGACTACCTGCGAGCGCTGATCGCTTCGGAACTCGAGCAGGCCGAACGCCTCGGCGATCAGATCCGGCCGCACCGCGCCGCCGCCCTGAAGATCATCGAACGCATCGGCCAGGACAGCATCCCCCCCCCAGGCCTCGACAAGATCCCCCCCGCCGTCCTCAGCGGGTTCCTCAACTCCCTGCGCGCAGAACTCCAGGGCTGACCGCCGCGCTCGAAGAGGTGGCCCACGTCCTGCCTCCTTCGGCATGGCGCTTACGTCGTCCGGCTCGCCAGCCGTTGCTTGGTCTCTTCGAGCCAACCGGCTTCAGGGAATGCGTACGGGCGGAACTTCTCTACGAGCCCGTGCTCCTCGCTGTAGAGAAGGGCGCGGTGGAAGCCGAGCTTGGTGGCGGCGGCCGAGTCGATCAGGTTGGCCGAGTCGTTGGCGCTCATCTGAAACAGCACGCGGTGGTCGAACTCGCGCAGTGCCTGGCGATCGAGCGTCCGCTCGACCGTGGCCAGCGTGTCGGCCCAGATGAGCGTGTGGATTCCGACGGGTGCCCCGTCTCGCAGCACGTCGCTGAACAGCTTGGCCGGATCCGGCGGCTTGTCCTCCTCGTCGACCGAGAAGCTGAAGTCATCGTCGCTGCGCCGCAGCATCCGGTAACGCTGCAAGCCGTAGATGAAGACGTAGACGGCCGGGGCGTCGGGTTGATCGGCCTCGAGTCTCTGCTGAACGTCCCGCTCCAACTCGGCCATCGCGTCGTCCACCTCGCGCCACGCGACCACCCGGACCGCGTGAGGCAGCATGGTACCGACGTGCTCGAGCCGGCCGGCCAGGGGTGAATCGGCCGGACTCCCGTCGAAGATCACGAACCGCGCCCCTCCCGGGGCATGCTGTGCACTCAGGCTCAACATGGCCGAGGCCATCATGGCCGTCGCGGCCTCGTCCCGCTGACCCACGAAGAGCACGTTCGCACCCGCCTGGCGTCGCATGGCCACGGCCGTCGGATCCTTGATCGCCACCGGCTCACCGAACCACGCCCGCGGCGCAGTTGGTGCCGGCGGGCATTCGGATGCTTCAATCAGGCGAACCAGACCCCGGTTCTTCCGGATGTCCGCCGGCGCGTTGCCTTCGAAAACGATCAGCGGATCGCGCTCGCCGCTGCGCCCGTGGTCGAGGTCCTTGACGCGATCAAGGTACACGTCGCGTTGTTCGTCCGACAGCCACGCCGTCTGGAACGGGTTGTTCCCTTCGACCAGCCCGCCCGCGTCGTTGTAGATCGCCTCGCCCGGACGCGACAGAAGTCTGGCCGCAAGGTTGGCGTCATCGAGAATGAGTTGGGAGTCGGCCTCGGAGCATTGCAGGGCGATGCGCACCGCCATCTGCCCCATCGTGCTGCGGGCCAGGCCGGCCGTCCCGCCGAGCGTCTGCGACCCCAGCAACACGTGAATCCCGAACGCACGCCCCTGCCGCACCAGCCGGTCCAGCAAGATCGACGCGTCCTGCGACAGCTTGTCGTCCTCGGAGAAGAACACCTGGAACTCGTCGACGATCAGCAGCGTCCGCGGCAGGGTCGTACCGGATGCCTCCCGATAGGCGGCAAGGTCCTGCACCTGCTCGCGCCGGAACAAATCACCGCGTCGCGACATCTCGGCGTCGATCCGCTGCAACACGCTCAACCCGAATTCGCGGTCACTCTCGATGGCAACGGCCCGGGCGTGCGGCAGCGTGTGCGTCACGTACGTCTTGAACTCGACACCCTTCTTGAAGTCGACCAGGTAGAACTCGACTTCCTCCGGACCGTACCAGAGGGCGAGGTTGGTGATGATGACGTGCAGCAGCGTCGATTTGCCGGAGCCCGTCTTGCCCGCGATCAGGGCATGTTGTGCAACCCCCTGACCGAGCCGAAGCGGCTGAAGCCGAACCGCGCCGGCGCGCCCGATGCGGACCTCGATGTCCCGGTTCGTGCTGCCGGTCCAGCACTCTGCGTCCGAGGGCGCGATGGTCTCGAACGGCACCTCGATCCGAAGCGACTCCTTCGCCCCCCTGCCCACCGCGTGCATGATGTGCGTCAGGGTCTGCTCATCCTCGGGTGGCGCGTCCAGCGTCAGCGGGAACTGCCGGAGCAACTCGTCTTCCCAGACGAACTGCTCCCCGTCATGCACGAGACGAATGCCGCACGCCTGAAGGTCTTCGAGTTGAATCCCCGGCGGCAGGTCCGGTCGCTGATCGTGGGCGATCAGCGTGTAGACACCGCAGCGTGCTCCGCTGCTGATGATGCTACTCAGCCGGGCCGCAGCTCCTTCGGTGAAGTTCGCCGGGAAATCGGCGATCACCAGGAACCGGTAGGGCTCTGCGAGCTCACCCGCCTGTTCGTTGTAGGCGTCGATCGTCTCGAACTCGTTTCGCAGGTACTTCTGGATGACGGTCTCCATGTGCTCGGTCAGATCCGTCAGTCGCTGCTCGATGTGCGTCGAATCGGTCCAGATCCGATCGCCGACCAATGCCCCCGCGTGGTCGGCGAGGTGCATGAATCCGGCGAAGTTCTCGCCGAGTCCGACCGGATCGATGATGGTGAACTGGACCCGCCCCGGCGGGAACGACGTGAGCAGCCGCAGCATCACCGCGCGAAGCGTCTGGATCGCATCCTCGCGACCGGTCCGCGAAGTCTGCAGGAGAAGCGAGCCGCGGTGTGGGAGTGTGAGCAGGGCCGGGGTCGAGAGGATCGCGGACCGATCCTGCGCGAACGACATCTGCTCGCGGACGCCCGCGGAAAGCCCCGTCAGGTCGACGCACCAACAGCCAAACGGGATCGTGGAAGTCGGCTCTTCGGGCGGGCCCCAGTCCGACCATGCCCCCTCGTGCCAGTCGAGGAGGGTGCGGCGGTTCACCCGGTCCGTCGCTTCCACGAGCCGCTCGAGGCACGACACGCCTCGCTCCCAACGGCGGCGCAGTGCGGCCCGCGCAACGTCATACCGTCTGCAACACGCGTCCTTGCGCTGCTTGTATTCGTTGCGCGCGGTCTCGAGCCCCCGGTCGTGCTCCTCCTGCAACTCCGCGTTCCGCGCCGCTCGCGATTCCTCCGCCTGTCCGAGACCAGCGTCCCTGCGCCCGTCGATCTCCTCGCGCAACTTGGCCCGCGCCTCGTCCAGTTGGCTGAGCGACGAAGTGCGGCGCAGCCCAACTTGCGCCATCTCGGCCTCGTACGTGGCCTTCGCCTCCCTGATCTCGCCGTTCCGCTTCTCGATCGCCGCCGTCTCATCCGCCTTGATCTGCCGCTTTGCCAGTTCCAGTCGCCGGTCCAGGGTCAGACGAGCCGCCTCGAGCGTCTGCACGAGCGGCCCGAAGGCCGCCTGGATACTCCGCGCCGCCTTGCGCCTCAGCACTCTGCCCACGGGCCAGACAACGCCCAGAACACACGCTGCCGCCAGCGGCCCGGTGATGAAGAAATAGGGAACGTGAGGCACCCGCAGGAGTGACAGAGCGCCCGCCCCCCCCACGGCCGCGGCACACAGAAACCCGGCAAGCACATACCGACGGGTTCCGACGAACAGGCGCGGCAGGATCAGACGCGCCAGCGCATCGAGCCGCTCAGAGATCAAGGCCGACTGCTGTTCGAACGCTTCTGCGGGATCATCGTCCGAGAGCGGCTCCTGTTCGCCGACGTCGGAAGCGAATCGCGGTGGGACCGGCTGCTCGTACTCCTGGAGCAGGTTCTCCGCGTACTCTCGTTGCGAAGCAAGTCGATCCCGATCGTCCAGTGCCTTCTTTTCCGCCTTGCGGAGTGCCTCGTGCAGACCTTTGACGGTCACGCCGGCGACGGTCTCGGCCATCCAGACCGTGTTGTCGAGTTCCTTCCGGGCCTCCGTCGCAATGTCCTTCGCCTCGCTGAGGATCCGCTGGCGCGCCGTGCCCGTGTTTGCATCGAGGATCGTGCAATCCGACGTGTAGACCCCTTCGATCCGACTGACCTGCTCGTCATACTCGCGTTCGATCAGGTCCTTCTGCACCCGCAACCGCGTCCCGACCCGGTCGGTCGCCGCATCCAGCTCCGCTTGTGCTGCTTTCTCGGCCTTGCCGTGCCACTGCTCGACCCGCAGTTCCGTCGGTCGGACCGAATCGGAAGACAGAGCTAGAAACTCCCGCAGCGCGGCGCGCTGGATGCTCAGGAGGTCCTCTTCATGACATCCTGGCGTGTTCTCGGGGTGTTCGTCGACGTGTTCTGGCATTGCATTCGGTCACCTCCACCCCGGATGCTGCTCGGTGGAGTGCCCCGCGCTGGTGTGTCGCTCACCCGCAATCGACTCGTATCTTGTTCAGGACGGCTTCCATGTGCCCCATAGCCGCCTCCGCAGTTCGCAGCCGGGCGAGCAGCGGGGTCAGAACCTGCTCCTCGAAGTGCCGACGGTTCTCGTCGCGCCAGTCCTGCTTGGTCTCGTCCCAGCAGGCGAGCAGGTCCTTCCTCGCTCGTTTGAGGGCCCCATGCCCCGAGTTCACGCTCATAAGATGCCTCAGAACCGAACCGGCGCCGATCGCCACACGCACTGCGGCCTTCGCGAGCCGACCTCAGGTCGCGTCGGCGGCGCCCTCTTCATCCGGCTGCTGCCGCGGTGCTTCGTCCGGTGCGGTGACCGCCGCGTAGGCCTCCAGCGCCTCGATCATGTTGTCGAGCCGAGCCACCCCCGCGGGCACGTCGTGCTCGATGCTCCGCTCTACCCCCCGAACCGGTCCCTTGTACGCAAAGACCTCGTGCTCGAGCTGCCGGATCCAGCGACGAACGTTGGCGAACTTCTGCTCGGCCTCCTCGAGCCGCCGCTTGGCCACCGCCAACGCTTTCCTTTCCTCGACCACGGAGTACTTGCCCCCCAGCGGCGTCTTGTGCACCGTTTTCCGCGTCAACTCGAGCTTCGCCCGCGTGACGGCCTCGCCGCGCTTGGGAATCTGTCCCTTCCAATAGACGTGCTGCTCCTGCGTCAGCCAGACCCTTGTGCGGTGGATGGCCGAATCGGCCTCATCAAGGCCGGTCCGTGCACGCTCCGCGAACTTGCAGAGCGACACCCTGAACTCCTTTAGCGCACGAACCGAATCGACGCGGGCGAAGTCGCTCATACAACGATCCTAGCGCTGCCGGAGGTACTCTTCAATGTGGCCGGCCTTCTTCGACAGAAACGCAACGTGCTGGTCGGCCGAATCGAGGAACCGGGCCAGCGTCTTGACGGTCTGCTCGAACTCCTCGACAAACTTGCGCTGCTCCTGATCGCGCCAGTGCTTCTCGAGGTCGCGCATCCGCCCCTGGAGCCCGCCCATCAATCCCTTAAGCTCCGTGCTGAACCGCTTCAGGTCACGGGCAAACCGTCTCAATTCCACGGGGTCAACATGCGCTCTGGCCATCATCACCTCCCGCGCGGATCATCAACGATGGTACCAGATCATAGGCAAGCACGAAAACTCGGCCGACATCGACGCGCGGGCGCCGGTGGCCGTCGCTCCGAGGCTACAGCTCGTCGTCGACGAGCGATGCCGGCCGGACCGGACGCGGGGGCGTCGGGCTCTCGATGCCCAGCAGTGCGAGCGCGTCCCGCTCGACAATGCCGCGCAACTGCTCCCGCGGAATGGTGGGCAAGTTCGTGCCGTGGCAGAACTGGTTGATGCCGTACAGCGACTCGATGCAACTCGTCGCCGACGTATACGGAAAGTCGCTCCCGAACAGCAGCTTGTCCATCACGCCGTGCTGGTAGGCGCTCAGCAAGGCCATATACGCGTTGAACGGGTGCTCGAGCAGTCCGGAAATGTCGGCATACACATGATCGTGCTTGGCGAGCAGCACCATGGTTTCGGCCACCCAGGGATAGCCCAAGTGGGCGATCACGATGCGGAGCTGCCCGAACTCGCGAGCCACCTCGTCGAGCAGCACGGGCCGGGCGTACTCCATCTTGCTCTCGCGCGAGAAGTGCATCCCGTGATGGAACAGGATCGGCATGCCCAGCGCGGCCGCCTTGTCATAGACCCGCATCGCCTCGGTGTTGGCGGGATGAAAATCCTGGGCCGCGGGGGCGACGGCGATGCCCTTCATCGCCAACTCGTCGCGCGCCTGGACCATCTCGTCGACGGCCTCGGCCGACCGGCTCGGATCGATCCCGGCAAAGCCCATGAGCTTGTCCGGATGCTGCCGCACGTAACCGGCCACGAAGCGGTTGGGGATGTCGGCTCCGAGGTAATGACTCTTGAATCCCAGCACGATCGTTTTATCGACCGGCGCCGCCTCGGCCAGGTGCCGCTCGGCATTGGCATCGACCCCGTCGAACCGATCGCTAGGCGTCGGCGACGCGGCCGGGACCCCCACCAGGGCCGCCGCCACCTTGCCGAGCTGGCCAGGTGACTCCCAGATGTGCGTATGACAATCGACGATCATCGCCAGCCCAAATCAATGGCCGCAGGGCGGCTCATCGCCTCACCAACCCCACGGCCAGTACTTCCTATACCATCCCACGTCCGCACCGTCAAGCGACACGACGACGCTCCACCCACGTAGTCCGTCACAGGTCGGTCTTCGGGTCGGGTGCCACTGGCGGCTTGCCCGCCAGTGCCGCACTCCAGCAAGCGCACGGGCAGGCAAGCTGCCCGTGGCACCCAGAAAACAAGCTGCAACGCAAGACCCACTCGGCACGGACGCGTGGCGGCATAGTCAGGCGCAGGGGATGGACAATCCCGCAGCATGGCAGGTCGCCGAATGGAGGTAGGCGCTGCTCGCGGCCTTGGCCCAGGCCCTTCACCGCAAACGGGCCGCGATCACTCCCCCTTGGTGCCGGGCTTGGCCGGGCCGCCGCTGACCGCCGAAACGCAATCCATCATCTCCCTGCGGAATGCGTTCAACTGTGCGTCGTTGTTGCTCGCGTCGATCGTGCTCCGGGCAAGACCAAGACTCATCTGGTACGAACCCGGGGCCACCAGCGCGGGCAGACCGACCTCCAGAAAACGCCGAACCCGGTCCTGCGTCTCTTGATCGAGCCGCGCGGTGTCCGTCGCTCCGAGCCGCTCTCGCAATGCGGTCAGGATCCGGAAGTCCTCAATCCCCTCGCGCACCGCTTCCCAACGCCGACTGGTCACGGGTTTCGTGCGCCCCGGATACACCAGTGGGTACTCATCCTTGATCCGCGTCCACGGATCCCCGCCGCTGTTGTAGCACCAGTAGCCGATCCCGGTCGCGCCGTATCGAAGCGCGAACAGAGCGGCAGTCCGAAACTGCCCGATGATGTTGATGTTCTTGATGTTCGGTCCGATGGGTCGGGCATACGCGTAGCTGCAATCATACGACCAGAGCATGCGGCCCGTGCTGCGCGCGACCTCCATCACCGGCGTTCGCTCGGAGAGCATCGTAAGGGCCGGGCACCAGATATCGGTATAGGGTGCCATGGCCTGATACATGGGGAGGTCCCCACCACCATCCATGTAGATCATGACATCGGGGTTCGCCGCCCGCACCATCTTGCCGAACGCCACGTACTTCTCGACCGCGTGCCAGCCGTGCCCTCCGGGTTCATCAAACGGGTAGAGCCCGAAGTGATCCGTGTCCAGACCCTTGCTCGCCATATGCGCGACCAGATCGTTCACGAACGTGGCCAGATCCTTCCGGTAGGAATCACTACCGAACTCGCCGCGCACACCGGGCATGCCGTTGAGCAGCAGCACCACGTCCTCGCCGCGGAATCGCTCGATGACCGCATCGAGCCCGGTGTAATCGCATCCGACCAGGCGCCCCTGCGCGTCGTACTTCGGTGCCCCGTGACCGGTCACGAAGACGTTGTTCCCATGTGCGAGCAGATCCTCGACCTGCGGCCCGCTCGGAGCGGCCCACGTACAGAGCCGGATCACACCGGATCCCGCCATTTCGAACGGGAGGACGCGGAGCGTGACCTCAACCACCGTCTCCGGCGCGGACACGGTTTGTGCGGTCTTCGGCCCCTCGAGCACACCGGCACCGTTGATCGCTTGGAGGCGCAGCTTGATTCGATGCTCACCCGGGGCCGCGGTCCCGACATCCACGTCAACCCACACCTCGCGGCTGCCCAGCGACGGGATGCTCACCATCCCCGCCTCATCCAGTTCGGGCAGCGGATCCCAGGCCCGCTCGCCCATGGCCGTCGGCACACAGACCGACCGATGCAGAGTGACGGTCGGACCGGCATCGGCGACTTCAGTGTGAACGCGCACCTGCAGCTGGCGATCGGTCACGTTGAACAGACCCAAGGCGATAGGCTCATGCTCCCCCGGGACCGCGCGCCGGCTGATCTTCAACGGGTTCTCGGCACGCGAAGGGGTCTGCTTGTCGACCCCGCGGTTCTCCCACACGGTCCCCTCGAAGGCGAGCAAGCTCGTACCCGGCCCGAGATCGACCGCCTTGCGGATCGTGCCGGCCGCGCGCAGCGCGTGCCTCGCGCGAGCGACGAGGGCGGCCGTCCGGTCAAGCACCTTCTGCCTTGTCTCCGCATCGCTCCCGGCCACGGCGTCCTGCGCCGGCATCAGTGCCTGCATTTCCAGGCTCAGCAGCGCTGCCTCACGTCGCAGCGCCGCCGCGGACAACGGCAGAGCCTGCTCGGCCGCAGCGGCTGATCCGCCCATGGCATCCATGGCGCACCGAGCGATTGCTCGATCGTTGGCAAACGGACGCAGCACGATATCTCGTGCGCCGGTCGTCAACGCCGCGCCATCCGGGTCCGTCAACGACCACGTGTAGTGATAGGTTCCCGGGACCGTGAGACCAACGGGCATGAGCAAGACGTCGTGCGTGCCGAGTACGCGCACGGTGGCCGCTTGGCGTTCCCCGTCGGGTCGGACGCACACTGCCGTCGCCGTTAGCGGCCTCGATCCGCCCGCGGCGTTCTCGATGGCGAATCGGATGCTGTCGCCGGTGCACACCTGATCCCAGGCCAGGTTCTGCGGGACCATGCGAACCGCTTCCGCCTTGCGCAATCCGAACCATGCCCCGCCCTGCTTCGCATCTCCACGGTATGCGGTCCACTGCGCAAGCGCATCGACGGGCGCTTGTGTTCCGAGACAGATCACCCGTCCCGACTCGCCGCCGGTGATGACCATCTCCAGGCCCGGCGAGTCGGGCGTGACATCGCCTAGGGTGGGCGTGACGTTGACCGTCCTGGTGTCGAACTGATGGTCGAAGATGAACGCGCCCTGGTCGTCCAAGACGAGGAGGCGACCACGCTGTGTGCACAGTGCGTACTCCAGGCGTCCATCGCCATTGAGATCGATGATTGCGCCCGCCGCCAGACTCCGGCCCTGCATGTCGATGCTCCACAGAGCCCTGCCGTCTTCGTCGAAGCGATGCACTTTGCCGAGTTGCGTAACCGCGAAGATGTCTGCGCGTCCGTCCAGGTCGAGATCACCCACCGACACCGAAGACGCAACCGGCCCATCGGTCGGGCGGCGCCACAGCGTGTTGCCCTGGGCGTCGAGGCAATACAGCCGACGAGCGCTCGATGCGACGGCGATCCGCACCACCCCGCCGGACCCGACGAAGATGACCGGCGCCGCGGTCGCCCACGAGGGAGAGGTCCCACCGATTTCGCGCGTCCAGAGCGGCGAGCCGTCGTGTCGAATCGCCGCGACGATGCCTTCTCCGGTCGCGACAACGACTTCCGCCTTGCCGTCGCCGTCCAGGTCGCCGACCGCGGGACTCACCGGAATGCCCTTCACGGTCCCTTTCCAAATCACTTTGCCGGTCAGCGCCGCGAAGGCCCACACCGTACCCGTGCGATCGGTCTGTACGACCTCGGGCGCACCGTCGCCGTCGAGATCCGCGACCACCGCCGCCGACTCACTCGTTGACCCTTTCAGTCGAACCTGCCACACCTGCTTGCCCGTACCGTCCAGGCACGTGAACGACCCACTGTTGTCCGCAGTGTAGATCAGTGGCGGCTTATCGCCCCGTGTGAGGATCGTGGGATAGGTCATCAGCCGCCCTTTGGCGTGCCACCGCCATAGCACCTTGCCGTCCTTGTCGAGCACGATGATCACTTCGTGACCGGGCACCACCACCTCGTCCCGGCCGTCCCCGTTGAGGTCGGCGACGGTGGCGGCGTTCTCCATCACCGTCCCCAAGTCCACGGACCAGAGCACGGGCAGCTTCAACTCCGCCGCCCGGGCCGATGCCGCGTGGGCAAGCAGGATGAAGAGAGCACTGCCCCACAGGAATCGCGTCCGCTTCAGCAGGGCGGAATCAGCACCGGGAAGGCGGACAGAAGCCCGACCCCACGGCAGCTCAGAATCGCACGATCGTGTCATGTTCATGCCGGATCTCATGATATACGGTAGCTCTTTCTTGTTCTGTAGGAGAGAGTGCGCCGATCCGGGGCGAACGGCGACGGTTCCGGTTGCCTCGAATGCCCCTTGCCTGCTTGTCCCACGCGTTCGTCTGGGTCGATGCCGCACACCCTACGAAAGGGCCTTGTCGGCGATGTCGCGCCGACAGTTGGCCCCGTCGAAGTGAATGCGATCGACCGCCTCGTAAGCTTGGCGCTGGGCGTCGCGCAGATCGCTCCCGAGCGCCGTGACCCCCAGGACCCGACCGCCGCTGGTGACGACCCGGTCACTGTCAAGCTTCGTGCCGGCGTGGAAGACCTCGACGCCGTCCGGTGAAGCCGCCTCGGCAAGACCGTCGATGGGCACCCCCTTATCGTACGGGCCCGGGTACCCCTTCGACGCCATCACGACACACACCGCCGGGCGATCGTCCCAGGCGAGCTCGATGTCCTCCAGCTTTCCGTCGCACACCGCGAGCAGAACCTCGGCCAAATCGCTCTTGAGCCGCATCAGGACCGGCTGCGCCTCGGGGTCACCGAACCGACAGTTGAACTCCAACACCTTCGGCCCGGCCACGGTCAACATCAGCCCCGCGTAGAGCACCCCGCGATACGGAGCATCGTCGCGACGAAGGGCGTCGACGATCGGCACGAGGACCTCCTCCTCGACCTTCGACATGACCTCCTCGGTGGCGATCGGCGTCGGGCTGTACGCCCCCATCCCACCCGTGTTCGGGCCGGTGTCACCCTCGCCGATCGGCTTGTGATCCTGCGCGGTATCGAGCACGTAGATTGTCTGGTCGTCGACCAGCGCAAGCACCGAGAGTTCCTGCCCCCGCAGGCATTCCTCGACGACCACGGTATTGCCCGCGTCACCGAACTCGCGGTCCTTCATGATGGCCTCGAGAGCGAGAAGCCCCTTGGAGGGCTCATCGCAGACCATCACGCCCTTTCCGGCCGCCAACCCCGCCGCCTTGACCACAAGGGCATCGTCGCGCGTGGCCACGTAGTCGTAGGCCGCCTTGAAATCCTCGAAGATCCGAGCCTCGGCCGTCGGAATCGCGTTCTGCCGCATCAGCTTCTTGGCGTAGGCCTTGTCCCCTTCGATCCGTGCGGCCGCCTTCGTCGGTCCGAAGACCTTCAGCCCGGCAGCCTCGAACCGATCCACAATCCCGTCGCACAAAGGCGCCTCCGGCCCCACCACGGTCAGCCCGACCTCCTTCTCCTGCGCAAGTTTCACCAGCCCTTCGATGTCGCTGTCCGCCACGGAGACGTTCTCGGCAATCTCCGCCGTTCCGGCATTGCCCGGTGCACAGAAGACCTTCTCGACACGCGAGGACTGCGCCAGCTTCCAGGCCAAGACGTGTTCACGCCCACCGCCGCCGACGACCAGTACCCTCATTTGGCCTTCTCCACCTTTCCTGTCGCGGCCCACTCCACGCAACGACGGTAGAGCTTCCGGCACTGCTCGTTGGCGAGTGACTCGGTGTCGTGGCCGAGCAGGTTGGTGCACACGCGGCCCTTGCCGTACTTGGAGACCCAGACGATGGCCTCATGCTTGCCCGTGCCCTTGGGCTTGGCCGGATCGCACCACGCCGTGGCCAGAATGTGGTTGCCCTCGAACATCACCGAATTCGAATACAGCTCGTCGACGTTGTGCGTGAACTCGCGCGGCATGCCCCGCGTGATCGGATGATCCATGGCCATCCGCACCTTGAACACGTGGCTCGGGCCGTGGAAGCCCTGGCTCCGCCACCCGCCGCCGATGGCCCGCTCGAACTCCTCGTTCTTCTTGAATGCCGCCGTGGCGTAGTGATACACGACGAGCCCCTTGCCGCCTTTCACCGCATCGAGGAACGCCTTCATGTTCGCCTCGCTCCACACGGTGTCCGGCCCGCCCTTGCCCCGATCCTGATAGTGCAGGAGCAGCACGTCATAGCGAGCCAGGTTCTCGGGCGTCAGATCCTTGGCCGGCGTCTCGGTCACGTCGACCTTGATCTTGTCACCCTCGGCGAGGAACGCCTTGATCACCGGCGCCGTCGACTTCCAGTCGTGTCCCTCGTCCCCGGTGATGATCAGGCACCGGATCGGGTCGGCGGCATCCACCTGCGTCGGCTGCCCGACGGCGATCACGACCGGCGCAACAACCCAAAGAGCAAGCCATCTGCGCATCATCGATTCGTCTCCCGATTTCGCGTTTCGCTCCCCCGACGTCGTCGGCGGGGCATTATCAGGGATGCCCCGCGCCGCCACAACCCCGGCCGCAACCGCCGCCGGTTCAGGCCGCGTTGACACGAGCTGCGACGGCCTCGACAATGCGGGAGACGCGATGCACGAAGGAGAAGTGATGATTGCAGCACGATGGTGGCGCTGGCTCACACCCGGCCTGCTGATTTGGGGCTCGGCCGGGTGTCTTCCGCTCGACCTCGAACTCGAGGTGCTGTACGCCTCGGAGGCGGTTGGGAACTCCCTGCTCTTTCGCGACAGCGCCGTGTTTGCCGCGATCCAGGAGCTCTTCTTCTGACCCCATGGCCTCCGTCGTCGTCCATCACGCCAATGGGAGGGTCGAGGACTACCTCCTTCGACTCGGGTCCCAGATCGTCGGGCGAGACACCGATTGCGAAATCGTGATCCCCGACCAGTCGATCTCGCGACGTCACGCCCGCATCTACCGAGACCCCTCGGGCGACTTCTTCATCGAGGACAACGCGAGCAAGAACGGAACGTTCGTCAACGGTGAGGCGGTCGGCCAACGCCGCCTGTCCGACGGCGACCGGATCATGCTCGGCGCGATTCAACTGACCTACCGCCGATACGCTCCGCCCGCGCCCTCCTCGACGCAGGTCGTGCTCGCGGACAAGCCGAACGCCACGAGCGCTTCCTTCGCGTCGGCCAGCCGGGAACTCGTGCTCCCGCGCCGGCGATTGGAGATGCTCTACGACCTGAGCGATCGCCTCACGTGCCTGCGCGATCGCGGCGAGCTGCTCGAGGACGTGATGGACATCTGCTTCGAGACGCTGCGTTTCGAGCGCGGACTCATCGCCCTCAAGCACCCTCGCGGACAGGAACCCGACTGGCCCGTTGTCCGCAACCTCAAGTCGGATGACTCGGGACGCCTTACCATCAGCCGCACCCTCGTCAATCGGGCGATGGAGTACGGCGAACGAAGTATCATCAACGATCCGCTCACGGACATGGCCGATCCGACCATGTCCATGGCGGAGTTCCACATCCGCTCCGCCATGTGCGTGCCGATCATGTACCGAGAAGAGGTGCTGGGGGTGATCTACGGGGACCTCGTCTCGAACTCAACCACGTACCAGCAGGACGATGTCGACTTCCTCGCGGGCCTCGCCCGGCAGTTGAGCGTGGGACTCGTGAATACGCGTCTGCTCGCGACGGAGCAGGACAAGCTGCAACTCGAGAGCGAGCTGGCGCTGGCCCGCCAGATCCAGACGGATCTGTATCCCAGCGAACCGCTCGACACCGACGCCGTCTTCGTTGCCGGCTTCAACGAGCCCGGCCGGCAGGTTTCCGGCGACTACTACGATGTCATGCCGTTCGAGGACGGGCGGATCGGGGTGGTGATCGCCGACGTGGTGGGCAAGGGTGTGTCGGCCGCACTCCTCACCGCCAACCTCCAGGCGGCAGTGCGCGTCCTCCTTCCGCACACGCAGTCGCTGCCCGACGCAATGATGCGGTGGAACCGGTTGATACACACCAACACCGACGCCGCAAAGTTCATCACCGCCGCCGTCGGCATCCTCGATCCCGAGCAACGGCGGATCGAGTTCGCGACGGCCGGGCACTTCCCGCCTTGCCTGATCGAACCATCGGGCGACGTAACCGAGCTGTCCGCCGACCGGCACTTCCCCTTCGGGCTCATGCCGGACGAAGCGTACACCTCGCACGTCGCCGAGATTCCCGCGGGCGCCACCCTGTTCTTCTACACGGACGGCGTGACCGAAGCGCTCGATTCGGAAGGACAGCAGTACGGCAAGGAGCGGCTGACCGAGACGTTGCGCAGCCATGTCGCGGACGACACCCCGGATCTGATTCGCGCCGTGCGGGCTGATGTGAACGGGTTCGTCGGTGAAGCCCCGCAGAGCGACGACATCACCCTGATGGCCATCCGGTTCAAGTAGCTTCTATAGATGCACCTGCCGGCGCAGAAAGCCGTCCGGGACGGAAACGCCGAGTCCGCGCCGGCCCGCCGCCTGCCAGAGCGGCAGCAGCCCATCCGCCCCTCCGAGCGGAGGCTCCTTGTGCTCGGCCCGTTCACGATCGAGGATCTCGAGACCCATCATGTCTGTTGCGACCGGATCGGTGGATACCAACAGGGCTCCTCCGTCGAAGACGTAGGGCGCACGCACCGCGGGGCCACCCTCCCAAACCGCACGAAGCAGATTCATGACGTTGAGCTTCAGCTTCCTGCGGATCGCGTCCGCCGAGACGATGTCGGCGATGTACGGAAGGCACCCGTTGGCATGGTACCGGGCCGGATGACGCACCAGACCATGTGACAGGTTCTTCAGGCAACCGGTCATGCCCGCGATGTTATGCGTTTTCAGGAAGGGCACGTTGATCAGAGCGGTCACCTTGTCGAGCACCGCGGCGAATTGGTCCTTGCCGCTTCCGAAATCCGTGATCGTCTCGGACCATCCCACCTCGGCACGTCGCGTTCTGAGCAGGTCGGCAAGCTGCGAAGTCGTCTCGATGAAGACGATGCGCTCAGGAGCCCAGCCCGCGTCGGCGAGCGACTCGACGAGCATCCGGGCCACACCTCGCGTCGTGTGGAATTCGTGCCCGCCGGACCGATTGAACTTGATGCCGATGACGTCGTCCGGCTCAAGCAAGGTGTGCCAAGCCTCGGCCCCGGCCGCCGTGCCTGTCGCAATCGCGAGCGCTTCCTCGAACAGCTCACGCAGCAAACTGGGGTGATCGACGAGCCCGTCCACGCGCTTGCTGGACCACGCCCGCACCACAATTGAACGAACCTCGTCATCGTCGCCGAACTGCCGGCTCGAAGCTGCGGTCGCCATCGAAGCGGCCGCGAGCGGCGCGGCCGCCCGGGCTGCGCCGGCGAGGAACCGGCGTCGGGTCAGCGATTCGCTGGCGTCAGGCATGGGCGAGTACACACTCCGAACCGTCGCGGTTGACACATCTCGTCACCGGACGTACTGGTATCGACGCCTTGACGGAAAAGGGTTTAGGCGAGGTGCAGGACGCACTCACCGCCTCGCAGGAAAAGCGGCGGACCGCTTCGGCCACGGCACAGAACAAACCGGCAAACACCGGAGGGCACATGAGCCTCTCGACGGACGAGCGATACGAGCATTATCGGACGCGACTGGCGGACACCCGGCAGGCCCACCTGCTGCGATTCTGGGATGAACTGGAGGCCCCGCAGCGGACGGCGCTGCTCGACGACCTCGACGGCGTGGATTTCGATCTGGTCGACCGGTTGGTGGACTCCCACGTCCTCGAACAACCGGCGCTCGATGTCCCGAGTGACCCACAACCGCCGGCGACCTTTCCGGCCGAACCCGACATCGACCTCGTTGGGCGATATGCCGACGCGGTGAAGCAGGGCGCATCCATGATCCGCGTGGGGAGCGTTGCGGCTTTGACTGTCGCGGGCGGACAGGGCACGCGGCTCGGGTTCGACGGCCCGAAGGGAGCCTTCCCCATCTCACCCGTTCGCAACAAGCCGCTCTTCCAAATCTTCGCCGAGGTCGTGGCCGGCACCCAGGCGCGATACGGCGGCAAGGTCCCCTGGTACATCATGACCAGCCCCGGCAACGACGCGGCCACCCGTCATATCTTCGCCTCGCACGATTCCTTCGGGCTGCGCTCCGACGACGTGGTCTTCTTCCAGCAAGGGGTGATGCCGGCATTCGCAAAGGACGGCCGGATACTGCTCGCACAGAAGCACCGGCTCGCGCTTTCGCCGGACGGCCACGGAGGCACGCTACGGGCGCTGGCTGCGAGCGGCGCGCTCGAGGACATGAAGCGCCGTGGCATCGACACCATCAGCTACTTCCAGGTCGACAACCCGCTCGTCAAGGCCGTCGACCCGCTCTTCCTGGGTCTGACCCGCCTCGAACGAGCTGAGATGGCGGCCAAAGTCATCAGCAAGGCCCACGACTTCGAGAAGGTCGGCGTCGTCGTGCGCAGCGGCGACAGGACCACGGTCCTGGAGTACTCCGATCTGGCGAAGGACTTGGCGACGGCTCGCAACGAAAACGGAGAACGCCGGTTCGACGCCGGCAGCATCGCAGTGCACGTCCTCACCCGGCAATTCGTTGAGCGGCTGACCGGTAGCGAGGAGGGGTTCCGCCTGCCCTGGCACCGGGCCGAGAAGAGAATGCCCTACGTCGACGCTTCGGGCACGCGTGTCGAGCCCGAAGCCCCCAATGCCGTCAAGCTCGAGACCTTCATCTTCGACGCACTCCCGCTGGCCGAAAAGACGTTGATCCTGCAGACGCAGCGCAAAGAGGAGTTCAGCCCGGTCAAGAACGCGAGGGGACCCGACAGCGAAGAGACGGCACGACGCGACATGAACCGCCGGGCGGCCCGCTGGCTGGAAGACGCCGGCGTGAAGGTCCCGCACCGAGCGGATGGCGATCCGGGCGCGACCATCGAAATCAGCCCGGCGCTGGCCCTGGATCACAACCACCTGCGCGAGCGGCTCGCCGATCACCCCACGATCGAGCCGGGCGCCGAGGTCTATCTCGGACCCTAGTACCGCCCTCGATCACCCGACACTGTAGCGGCCTGCGCCTCGCAGGCCGCACGGCCGGCGGGAACGCCGGCCGCTACGGAACGCACGTGGCTTTCTGAGCGAGAAAGACGCCGCGCTCTGGCTCGCGCGACTACTGATTCAGAAGCTTGGCCACCGCAGGCCCCAGCGCGGCCCCGCGCACGCCCTGCTCCGCGACCGTGCCGTTTCGGTCGATGAGGTACATGCTGGGAATCGACCGCACGTTGTACTTGCGGGCCAGCGGGTTCTCCCAGCCGCGTGATCCGGCCCGGTCGAAGAAGATCTGCGGCCAGGGCATGCCCAACTGCTTGACGAAATTCGCCGCATCCACCTTGGACTTGTCCAGGTTGACACCGACCACTTCAAACCCGCCCTTGTGATACTGGTTGTAGACGTTCAGCACGTTGGGCGCCTCTTCACGGCAGGGACCGCACCAGGACGCCCAGAAATCCACCAGCACGACTTTGCCCTTGTACTGACCGAGGTCGAACTGCCCGCCCGACAGCGTCGGACCGGAGATCTCCAGCTTCTGCCCCGCGGATTTGCTGCGCGAGGCGCGTTTCTTGTCGCGTGTCCCGCCGCGCTTGTCCCTTCCCTTGCTCTTGCCCTTTCCGCGAGACGACGTGTGCGCCACCCGCTTCCACCGCATCGAGTCGGACGGAAACAGCTTGGCCGAAACGGTCGTCGTGTATGCTCCGGCCGCTGCGTCCAGCTTGGCGTTCGGCGCATGCTCGTCCCACCATCGCGCGTCGATCGTCGTTGTGTAGTCCGCGTAACGCGCCCGGGCGACGCGAACGCTCATCGGCTTGGCGCCGTCCCACCGCATCGCCAACGGAGTCTGTCCCTGTTCCTCACCGTTGATCGTCACCGTACTGCCCGGCGGATCCGAAACGACCTCGAGGAGCACCACGGGCTCAAGTTGCGGTCGGAAGCTGCGGATCACCACGCTGCGTCCGAGGCGCTCGGCCGCAGCCGCGGCTGCCGACCGTAGCCACCAGTTTGCGTCGGTGCGCAACACCGCCGTGGCATGCCCGGGGGCGGTAACCTCGATGACCACGGCCGCCGGGGCATCGAATCGACGCACGACCGGCGTCTGGCCGGCCGGCTGCCCGTCAATCGCCACCGCGCCGCGCGCAGGAACCGAGTCGATTCGCAACTCGTACTGACGAGCCGGTGACGCCGGCTCCGGTGACGCTGGGGCCGGCGCCCGCTCCGTCGACGACGCACATCCCAGGCTCCACGCCAACGCCGGCACGCCCGATAGGACGACTCCGCAAACCCGAGAAATCCAGCGACGATGTCTCATGACTGACTCCTCCAACCGCGCGTCCGGTAAGATCGCTGCCAAAGACGGGCCTGTCGGCGGGATGCTTCTCTCCGCCACCCGAATCACGCTCGAGGAAGGGCCGTCCGAAGCATTCGTCGCCAATACGAGCGTCCGCTTCGCAAGCCCGACCCGGCCTCCTCGCTAACATCGTCCATCTCGGGCCACCCCGATACCCGGAAGTGCCGCAGCCCTGCGCTTTTCGGAATGAGCCCTTCGCACGTCCGCACCCTTCGCACGTTCGCACCGTTCACACATCCGCACCCTTCACACATTCGCACCCTTCGCACGTTCGATCCCGCCCACGCGATTTTCGGAACGAGACCCATCTGCGCACGGTCGCGGCCGCCACATGACAAACCGTGTCCCCCACGTTCGAAAACGCGGGCCACCAGCCCTACACCAACTCACCCTCGAGAACCTCAGCCCCCTTGCGAAACTCGAAGATCTCACCGGCGGCGTCGACCTCGACGTGATCGCCCTCGGCGAACTCTCCCGAAAGGATGCGTTTGGCGAGCGCGTTCTCCAGCTCCCGCTGAATGAGACGCTTGAGCGGCCGGGCACCGTAGGCTGGGTCGTAACCGTCGATCGCCAGCTTGCTGCGCGCCGCCTCGGTCAGTGTCACGGTAATCCGTCGATCGGCGAGCCGACGCTGGAGATACCCCACCTGGATGTCGACGATCGCCGCCAAATGCTCGCGCGACAGCGGGTGGAACGTGATGACCTCGTCGACGCGGTTGAGGAACTCCGGCCGAAACGCGTGCTTGAGCATCTCGCGCACCTGCGCCTCGACCTCCACGTCGGCCGCACCTTCCTCCGCCATCTTCTGCAAATGCTCGGAACCGATGTTCGACGTCATCACGATGATCGTGTTCTTGAAGTCGACCATGCGCCCGTGTCCGTCCGTCAGCCGGCCCTCGTCGAGCACCTGGAGCAGCACGTTGAACACATCGCGATGGGCCTTCTCGATCTCATCGAACAAGACCACCGAATACGGGCGACGATGTACGGCCTCGGTCAGCCGTCCGCCCTCCTCGTAACCGACGTACCCGGGCGGAGCACCGATCAGCCGCGCGACCGCGTGCTGTTCCATGAACTCCGACATGTCGATGGGCACGAATGCCGACGCGTCGTCGAACAGGAACTCGGCCAGTGCCTTGCACAGCTCGGTCTTGCCCACGCCGGTCGGGCCGAGAAACAGGAACGAACCGATCGGTCGCCCGGCCTCGCCCAACCCGGCCCGCGAACGCCGCACGGCGTCCGACACGGCCCGCACCGCCTCCTCCTGCCCGACCACGCGATCCGCGAGCCGCGACTCCATGTGCAGCAGCTTCTCGCGCTCGCCCTCGAGCATCTTCGCCACCGGGATGCCCGTCCACTTGCTCAGCACCTCAGCGATCTCCTCCGCCGTCACCTCCTCGCGCACAAGGCCCTGGCCGTCGGCGGTCAACGAAGCGAGCTTCTCCTCGAATGCGTGAAGTCGCTCATCGAGTTCACGGATCTCGCCGTACCGGATCCGGGCCGCCCGCTCCAGGTCGCCCTCGCGCTGGGCGCTCTCCAGTTCCACGTGCTTGGCGTCAATGGCTTCCCTGACGCCCTTGATCTCACGCAGCGCACCGATCTCGTTCTCCCAGCGGGCCGAGAGCGCGCTGTTGCGCTCATTCAGATCGGCCAGTTGCCGCTCGACCTGCTCGACGTGCCGCCTGCTGCCCTCGTCCTTCTCCTTCTTGAGGGCCTCACGCTCGATCTCGAGCTGCATGATCCGCCGACGGATCTCGTCCAGGTCAGCGGGCATCGAATCGTTCTCGATCCGCAGTCGCGCCGCGCCCTCGTCGATCAGGTCGATGGCCTTGTCCGGCAGATGCCGGTCGCTGACGTAGCGATGCGAAAGCGTGGCCGCTGCGATCAGGGCCGAGTCCTGAATGCGCACGCCGTGGTGCGCGTCGTAGCGAGGCTTCAGTCCGCGAAGGATGGCGATCGTGTCCTCGACCGTCGGCTCGGACACGTAAATCGGCTGGAAGCGTCGCTCGAGCGCCGCGTCCTTCTCGACGTGCTGTCGATACTCATCGAGTGTGGTCGCTCCGATGCAGCGCAGCTCGCCGCGGGCCAGGGCCGGCTTGAGCAGATTGCCGGCATCTACGGCACCTTCGGCCCGGCCGGCCCCGACCACGGTGTGCATCTCGTCAATGAACAGGATCACCTGCCCGTCGGACTCGACGACTTCGCGCACGACGGCCTTGAGTCGGTCTTCGAACTCGCCGCGGTACTTCGCCCCCGCGATCAGGGCCCCCATGTCGAGCGCGACGACACGCTTGTCGGCCAGCACGTTGGGCACGTCACCGTTGACGATCCGCTGGGCCAGCCCCTCGACGATGGCCGTCTTGCCGACGCCCGCCTCGCCGATCAGCACCGGGTTGTTCTTCGTGCGGCGCGCCAGCACCTGCATGCACCGCCGAATCTCGTCATCGCGCCCGATGACCGGGTCGAGCTTGCCCTGCGAGGCCATTTCGACCAGGTCGCGGCCGTAGCGTTCGAGGGCTTGGTACGTGTCTTCCGGATTCTGCGTGTTGACCGACTGCCCACCCCGCACGTCTTTGAGTGCGGCCAGGATGTCGTCGCGCGACGTGCCGCAGATGCTGAGCACCTCGCGAGCATCGGACTTCGCATCGGCCAGCGCAAGCAACAGATGTTCGGTCGAGACGTAGCGATCCTTGAGTCGGTCGGCCTCCTTCTCGGCCGCCCGCAGCACGTCTCGCAACTGCGCCCCGGCCCCGGTCTGCCCGCCGCTCGCCCGCGGCAGGCGTGCGAGTTCACTCTCGGTGATCTGCCGAACGCGATCCACGCGCGCCCCAGCCTTCTCCAGCACCGGCGCGATGATCCCGCCATCGGCATCAGCCAACAGCGCCGCAAGCAAGTGCATCGGCACGATCTCAGGATTCCCGCTCGACTCGGCCCGCTCCTGAGCCGAAGCCAACGCCTGTTGCGCTTTCACTGTAAACTTGTCAGTCTGCATCACATGCTCCTCAACC
>CAYMME010000090.1:0-21683 GCA_964391465.1 uncultured Planctomycetales bacterium | reverse complement strand
ATACCCCCTGACGGGAAGGCCTAGATGATTATCAGAGCGCATTTAGTCATTAGCGTGCGTTGCCTAATGACTAAATGCGCTCTGACCCCACCTCACAAGGAGATTCGCTATGAGCAGCAGTAATCCGCAGATCGAATCGTTCACTCGGTGTCTCCGCCTTGGCGGTTGTTGTCGTTGCCGTCAGCTCGACCACGCTCGCGGCGGCGGCGCGCC
This sequence comes from uncultured Planctomycetales bacterium, assembly GCA_964391465.1. Lineage (GTDB taxonomy): Bacteria > Planctomycetota > Phycisphaerae > UBA1845 > CAYMME01 > CAYMME01. Next base: position 21,470 of record CAYMME010000090.1, on the reverse strand, counting down.
GTGCCGCTACGCGGTCACGGGCTACGCAGCCTGCGGCGGCTCGGCCCCGACTCGTGTGGGATGCTACGGAGATCGACTGGGGGCGAAAGCTCGCCACCGCCGGCAAGATTACCGGCTCGTTCGGGTTCCGCAACGAAGGGAACGCCGACCTTCGAATCACCAAGGTCAAGTCGAGCTGCGGGTGCGCGGCCGTCGACTATGACCAGGTCGTTGCCGCAGGCGCTACCGGCAAGATTCACTTCACCATCGACCCCAAGCGCATCTCCGGTCGAACCAAGAAGACCATTTGGGTCGAGAGCAACTGCCCGGACCGCCGCCTGACCACACTCCGGATCACGGGCGAGGTCTACTGGCTCATCGACGTGAAGCCGAGACGCACGGCGTACTTCAAGAGCGTCGACCAGACGAAGCCTTCGCACACCGAGCTGGAGTTGGTCTCGAATGCGGACGAGCCGCTGGAGATCCGCGGAGTGACCTCCGACTCACCCGTGTTCGAGGTGACAACCGCGACCGTGACCGAGGGGAAGCACTATCGTCTGGAGGTCGTCGCCAAACCGCCGTTCGAGCCGGGCCTGAACCGCGGCACGATCACCGTCGCCACAAACCTCGACGCACACCCCACGCTGACCATTCCGGTGCGGGCCATGCTGCGCCCGCGCGTACGTGTCTCACCCTTGAGACTCTCGATCAGGCCGAACGTGGCGCGCCAGGCGGACCGCGCCATCCGTCTCCTGCATTCCGGCAACCCGCCGGTGTGGATCGAGCGCGTGACGACCTCCGATCCGGCGCTGAAGGCCGTTGTGCTCGACGCCGGCTCCGCGAAGGCCAACCGCGCCCAGATCACGATTCCCGCCGACTACACGCCTCCAGCCGGCGGTACCGTCATCACCATCGAGACCAACGATCCCGAGTACAAGCGAATCGAGGTGCCGGTGGTGAAGACGGCCGTCCGGGCTCGGCGCAGCGCTGGACTCGGAAGGAGGTCCAGATGAGTCGATTCGCGCTGCGCGTCATGACGCTCCTGTTGGTGTCGACGGCTCTCGCGGTGGGCGTGAATCTCGCTCGTAGCGATGAGCACCGACTCCCGTGGATCCTCGATCGGGACGGGACCGGCCGGTACACGAAGCATCAGCTCACGCTCGACCAGGCCAGGACGCGATTCGAGCAAGGCGTCATCTTCCTCGACGCCCGTCCGCTCGATCAGTACGTCGAGGGACACATTCCCGGTGCCCACCACTTCCACGCCGAGGAGGTTCTCGACCAGGCCGAGACGATCATGAACCACATCGGCTTTGAGGAAACCGTCATCATCTACTGCGACGGCGGCAACTGTGGCGACTCGGACACGGCCTATCAAGGCATGCAACGAATCGGATACGACCATCTCTACGTATTCAAGGGCGGCTGGGAAGAATGGAGCCGGCCCGAGCACGGGCTCGAGGTCGAACAGGGCGCCCCGCCGTATGACTACGCGTTCGAGGTTGCGGCATCAGACGCAACCGCAGGACCGGCCGACGTACCATGACTGGATTGCTGTTCAGGTCACCGGTCCAGTGGATTCTCCGCCTGATCGTGGGCGGGGTGTTCGTGGCCTATGGGGGATCGAAGCTCTTCGACTCGGCCGCCTTCGCCACCAGCATCGGCCACTACGACCTCGTGCCCTGGTACGCCGTCAACGCCATCGCGCTGCTCCTGCCGCCGATGGAACTGGTGGCGGGCGTCGTTGTCTTCGTCGGCCCCTGGCGTCGTGAGGCCGGCGTGCTGATCGCCGGCATGCTCGGCGTGTTCGTCGTCGCCGTCAGCTCGGCCATCGTCCGCGGCCTGAGCATCGAATGCGGCTGCAACATCACCGGCGGGGCCACGGTGTCGTGGCAGCTCGTCGCGATGGACTGCGTTCTGCTCCTGCTCACCGCCCTCATCATCGTCGCCAATCCGCGTCGGCCGGCCGTCCCGGATGCGAATCTCCTGGACGGGTCAGGCGCCCACGTCTAGAATCAACGGTGAATCCACGCTGGATGACAGGATGATTCACACGTGAGTTCGGATGCACCCCACGATCCGCCAGGCACCACTTCCGCCGAGCCGCAGACGGAAGTCCAGCCGACCGAAAGCGTCGATTCGTCCGTGGAGATCTCGTTGCCGGCCGCAGCCGTCCAGAACGCCTCCGCCCCCGTCGTGCAAGGCTACGTGCTGACCGAACTGCTCGGTCAGGGTGCGTACGGGCAGGTGTGGCGGGCCTGGCAGCGCCGCACCCGCAAGGAGGTGGCGGTCAAGGTCTTCATGCAGCGCAGCGGGCTGGACTGGATCTTCCTCCAGCGCGAGGTCGAGCGGCTCCTGCGGCTGGATCGACACCACAACGTCGTGACGCTGCTCGATGCCGACCTGTCGGGCGAACCGCCGTACTACGTCATCGACCTGCTCGAGGGCGGGTCGCTGGCCCAGTTCGTCAGCCCCGAGTCGCGCGTGTCGCAGGACACGGCGGCAAGTTGGATGGGTGACATCTGCGACGCGCTGAGCTACGTGCACGGGCGCGGGCTGATCCACTGCGACCTCAAGCCGGCCAATCTCCTGCTCGACGAGCAGGACAGCGTGCGGGTGGTCGACTTCGGCCAGTCGCGGGTGTTCACCGAGTCGGCGGCGTCGCTGGGGACGCTCTTCTACATGCCGCCCGAGCAGGCGATGGTCACGCAACTGGGCAACCCGGCCCAGCCCGACGTGCGGTGGGACGTATACGCCCTCGGCGGGACGGTCTACTCGGTTCTGACCGGCCGGGTGCCGCACGCCACGCCGGAGAATCACGCGGTGCTCGAGCAGGCCGAGACGCTCGAAGATCGCCTGACCCAATATCGCGACATGATCGGGTCCGGAGCACCCACCGAAGAAGGTGCCGAGCTCGAGCAGCACGTCGATCGCGAGTTCGCGGCCGTCGTCACCAAGTGCATGGCGCCGAACGCCGACGAGCGCTACAACAACATGACCGAGATCATGGCCGACCTGCAGGCCATCAAGGACAAGCGCCCGGTCAGCCCGCTCGCCAGCGACAAGAAGTACCGCGCCCGCAAGTTCGTGCAGCGCAACCCGATCGCGGTTGCGTTGGCGGTCGTTGCCCTGTTGCTTGTGGGGAGCTTCTTCGTGACCGCGTCGCTCCTGGCACGGAGCGAGGTGGACCGAGCGGACAGTATCCTCAAAGCGTTCTTCCTGAGTCCCGACACGGCGTTGTCCGACTTGGCGAACGCCTCGTCGAGAAGGCGAGCCCTGCTCGCCGAGGCCGCGGCGGAGGCGATGTTCTCGCCAGCGTCCAAAGAGCGCGTCATGGCCGTGCGCGGCGTGCCCTGGTTGGGCACGAAGACACTCGGAGCTTTCTGGAGCTCCGTGAATGACGGGCCGCTCTGGAGCCACGGCGAATGGCTTGCGCTATGTGACGCACCGGCCCCCGAGCCGGATCCGGTGCTGGCCAGCCTCGAGTCGAAGGCCGTCGGCGGAACCGATCACGAGAAGTACGTCGCGTTCTGCGTGATGGGACAGCGCTACCCCGAGAAGAAGGAACTCGGAGCGATGTGCGCCCAAGCGGCCGGCTCCGAAGCAGATCCCGGTGTGGCGATGGCCGCGTCCTGGGCCGCGGGCAAGTTGGGAGCTGCGGTCACAACCCTCGGGAGCGACCGAATTCACTTCGACCCCCACACGAACCTGGTCTTCGCCCGGATTCCCGCGTCGGACGCATTTCGGCCAGGGTCTCCGGCAACTGAAGAAGAGCGTCATCCGAGCGAGGATCCTTCCGAAACGCCGGTCGCCATCCCGTCCATCTGGGTCTCGGTAACCGAGTTGACGCTGGGGCAGGTCAGACCGTGGTATGACGCGGGGTTGCTGGCCGGCACGTACGCTGAGCACGTGGCGAGACAACTCCAGCAAACGAGTGAGGCGGAACAGGCCGTGACCGCCGTGCACTGGATTCGCCCAATCGATGCCGGACGGTTCTGCGAGTGGCTCACAGACGAGGCCAAAGGCAAGCGTATGTCGAACCGCTACCGGCTGCCGACCGAGGCGGAATGGGAGTATGCGTGCCGTGGGGCTCACGCGACCGCCTTCTGCTACGGGGACGGCCCGGACTACCTGGGGTACTTCGCCGTCCACGGCGGAGTGGATGCACCTTTCCACGTGGGAACAAAGATGCCGAACGCGTACGGGTTGTTCGACATGCACGGGAATGTCTGGGAAATCTGCAGTTCGCCGTGGCGGGAGTGCTATGACGACCCGGAACCCGCGGATGGCGGGCTGCGTGTCGTACAGCGGGGCGGTGCCATCCACAACCCAGCCAAAGCCTGCAGATGCGCGATCCGCAACTTCCTGGGCCGGAACCGCCCCAAAGACCGAACCGGCTTCCGGATCGTTCTTGAGATGGAGGCGTCGCCATGATCCGTTGGTGGGGGTGTTTGCTGCTGCCGTTTGCGATGGCGGCGTCGTGTGATTTGATTTCGCCCGATGCGCTGCCGGTGGAGACGGAGTTCTCGCTGGTCAATCTTTCGCAGCAGTGGTACGCGACGATCGGCCTGCGGCCTGCGGCGTCGGATGACTCCGCGTACGTGCAGTCCGACCTCGTGCCGCCGGGGGCCGTGTTCCGCGAGCGCTTCTTCGAGCTGTTCCCGGAGACGGGCGGATGTCCGGACCGGCTTGACCTGCGCGTCTACCTGTACAAGCGCGCGAACGACGACGTTCCGATCGGCATGGATCCCGGCGAGGCCGTCGAGTCGCAGCCGGTGGCTTCGGGGGAAGTTCTCAACGTCCTGGCATGTGAGCAGGTCGTGGCCTCGACCTACACCATCGTGCTGCGCGACTCGGAAGAGGGCACGGGCGTGCTGCGGTTCGCCCAGGAGACCGGAGCCGAGCAGGAGCGCACGTTCACCGGCCGGTCGCTGCCCGACCTCGACACGGTGCCCGAGCACCTGGCGTCCGCGTCGCTATCGGGCGTGGTGACGCTCGAAGACGGCACGCCGGTGGAGGGTATCGGCGTGCTCGTGCGATCGCGGTATCGTGTGAGCAGCGACGACAGCGAACTGTGTCCGGACGAACCGGTGGGGCTGTGCTTCGGCGAGCCGATCGCCATCGACTCGACCGATGAGGAGGGGCGATTCTCGTTCGACCGCCCGCCGGGCGCTTACCAGGTTGAGGTATTCGCCGACGGGTTCACGTTCCGCCCGGTGTGGGTGGTCGTCGAGTCGCCGATTGACAACATTACCTTCGTTGCCGAGCCCGAGTCATGAAACGCACCTTTGCCATCACGAGCCTCGCCGCCGTCACACTTGCAGCGGGCGCGGTCTGTACGCTGATCCCGTCGACCGCGAATCAGGCCGTTCCGCTTGACGGCGTACCGCGAGCCATCACGTCGGAGGTCACGACGCTCGGCACGTTCGACGCGGGTGACGTGCTGAAGATCACGGTCGCGGCGACGGGAGGCCGGGCCGCGTACGTCCTTCGGGCCGACGCGTCGCGCCCCGACGCCGGCGTGGTTGTCGACGGGGGACCGGTCAACGAATCGTTCCAGCATCGCGTGATTGCCGACGGCGAACTCCGCCTGTTCGTTGACGTCGCGGCGGGCGTGCCCGTGACGGTGGCCCTCGAACGCGGCTCCGCCGATTTCGTCCGACCTGCCGGCCAGAGCATCGCCTTCGTGTTTGAAGACGCCTTTCTCGTTGACGGGCTCTATGATCCTTCCACGAACGACGAGGCCGACCAGGAACTGCTCGTCTCGATTGAGTCCCAGGTGCGCGACGGCATCATCGAGCGGCTGGGCGAGATCTTCGACGGAACGGGCGTGACCGTTCTCGGTCCGGGTGACGCGCTTCCGGCCGACGTCTCGATCGTCACCTACACCGGCCAGCGTGAGTTGGCCACCGGCGGCGAGATCGACGGCCTGGCCGTCAGCGGGTGTAGCGACATCGTGGTCTTCGGCGAGGTGTTGCCCCGCGGGCAGAACGTAGATCCCGGCAACCGGAACCTCACCGACGCAGCCGCGGTGTACACGGGCAGCTTCCGCGGCACCGGCGACTGCGACGCCGGCCTGGTCGTCAACTCGGTCAACAACATCATTAACGCCCTCGCCCTCAGTGGCGCCCACGAAGCCGGGCATTTGCTGGGGCTGAACCATACCGCACTCGACGGGCTGATGTCCTCCGCCCCGAGCTTCGCCATCCAGCGGCAGCTCGCCTTTCAGCGCAGCCAGGTCGCCCTCGGCAGCGGCGATGACATCGAGGTGTTCACTACCGTAGTCCAGGACCCCGCCACGTACTTCGACAGCATCTTCGCGCCGTGACATGACGGGCGTCTCGGAGAATCGTGTCCCCCAGTTTTGAAAACGTGGGCCACCCCGCTCAATGGCAAGCTGTGCGGGGGTGCCCCATCCTTAGCTCGCCGAAGGCGTGACAAGGGTGGGGGACGGACAGTCTCAACCAACTCGCCCGAGCATCGTCTGGTGGGATTCCGTCCCCCACCCTTCGCAAACAGCCGCGAAGGATGGGGCACCCGCGCCGGGGCCGCTTCCACATCCCGATGTACATCGGGATAGTTCGGATCAGATACGCCTCGACAACTCTGAGGCACTATGCTACCGGCTGAAGCGTGCCCGGCAGGTGGCCACGTCGCCGAAGAAGCCGGCGTTGACCAGTTCCTGGCATCGTGTGGTGAGGGGATTGGCGCGGGGCGCAAAGATGTTGGTGTTCAGCCCACCGCTGAGCGGTGCGCCCTGCTGGAGGCCGCGGCGGCCGACGCTCTGCACGCCGACGCTCAGACCGGGCCCGCCCGCCTGCACGGAGGCCGCGAGTCCGGGTCGCCCCACCGAGCTCTGGGCGGCCTCTTGTCCCTCGGTCTCGCCGGTCCCCGCCATCACGGTCGAAGTAGCCAGCACCGCGAGGAAGCTCATCTGCCGGGTCATGCCGCCGGGAGCCGTGTAGCCCCGCGGCGCCGGCTGCGTGGCCGGTGCGGCGGTGGGCCTGGTCGCAGTCGGGGATGCAGCGTCCGGGCCGAGGTCGGCGGCGAGGATCACATCACCATCGACGGCAACGGAACCGTGCGACAGGGCCGGCTGATAGAAGATGCGCCGCAGTTGCGACTGACAGCCGGTTACGCTCAGTGCGCAGATGCTCAGGAGAAGTACTTGTCGATGCGTCATGAGTGCAGTTCCATTCGGTCGGAGGATCAGCATTACTCGATTATAGCACTTCACCCGCCGTGTCGAGCGGCGCCGGCTCATTCGGGAAGTCACGACCACTCCACGATGCCGGCTGGGCCGGCATCGCACGCTCCCTCACGGTCGCGTCTCGGTGCCGCTTCCTTACGGGCGCGGTTCGGAACACCTCTCCATTCCGCACTCGATCACCACGCCCATTCGATCTGCAGGCCGTAGACCACACGGTTGTAGGTGAACGGGCTCACGCCGTCGCGCTGCGTTACGTTGGAGTTCGCATTCGTGCAGTCGATGAGCCCGTGCAGGATCAGGTCGCCCCAGCGGTCGTCCTCGATCAGCTTCTGCGAGAGGCCGAACGTCAGCGTGGTGAGCAGGTCGCTTCGGTGGTCGCGGTCGTAGTCGAACAGGCTGCTGTTCCGGTAGAGGTCCATCTGCCAGTGGGCCCCGAACCGGAACCTCAGCTCCCGCCTTGGGATGATGAGGTACTCTTCCGGTTTCGCCGGGTTCAGGAGCGGGCATTCCAGGCCGGCGTACCAGTGGTGGGCCAACCGATCGAACTCCGAACCCTCGGTGGCGACGGACCCGAGTCGATACCCGAGACTCGCATCGCAAACCCACGGCACGGCCGGAAGGGGACGGATCTTGAAGCTCTGCTGCAAGCCGACCGCATTGACCACGCCGTCCTGGTCCAGCATCGCGTCCGTCGGGAAAAGGAAGTCGCGTCCCTCGAACAGGTAGTAGAGGGTCGTCCGGTCGAGTCGGAACGGCCCGGCTCCCCCCGGCCAGTGGTGCGTCAGGCTCGGCGAAACGGCATGATTCGAGAGGAACGGGTCGTTGCCGAGGAAGGTCATGTCGTAGTCGTATTGAAGTGCGGCCTCCCAGCGATCGTCGAGCGTCCGGGCGTAGCGGACGTAGCCGCCGTAGTCCTGGAAGTTGAACCGCTCGACGCTGAAATGCCACGAATGCCCGAGCCGGGCTCCGAAGGCGAGCGTCTCCTTCTCGTCCGCGATCGGTGCGTAATCCACGCGGGTGCCGGTTTCGAACAGGCTGTCGGCCTGGCCGGCGATCAGCCCCAGGGTGGACGCCCCGCCGGACAGGAAGGTGACGTTCGTGTCGTAGGCCAGCCCGGTCTTCAGTGAGAAGCCGAACACCTGTCGGCGGGCCTGCTTGCGGTGGCTCCGGAGCGTGGCGGCCAGCTCCGGGTCCGGGTCACTCATCTCCGCGAGCACGTCCAGCGCGTGGTCGTAGCTCTCCATGGCCCGGTAGGGCTGACGAAGCTGTGCGTAGGCCGAGCCCCGATAGAACCACATCCAAGGATTGTCCGGCTCGACGGACTCGATGGGGGCGAGGGCGTCCAGTGCCTGTCGCGCCTGGCCGTTCTGGAGCAGCACGGCCGTGCGCTCCAAGGCGTCACGCACCGATACCTCGTCCGCCGCTTGCGCGACGGCGCCCGGCACCGCGCTGAGAACGAGGAGCCCCGAACAGGTCCAGGCCGTCGAACGTCGTGAGCAGAGATGCATCATGAACCCTTCACCTAGATGGGCAAGATCTTACGGGAATCTTCGGCGCGTTTCATCAATTCTCGGGAAACTTCTTTCGTCCGGGCACCGGATGCGGCGGGTCGGTGCGCCTCGCTTGATGTCCGCGGATCGCCCATCTACGATCGACCCGTTCCGCCCTGCGCAACCGCTCCGTGCAGGCACACTGCCTGTCGCACGGGGCGCCGTGCGGTCTGGTATGCAGTTGGAGGACGCCGGATGCCCACTCTACTACCACAGGCGATGTCGTTGTGCACGATGCTCCTTGCCGCAGATTGGCAATCGCAGCCGCTGCGCGAGAACGGCACGATTCCCGTCTGGACGGTGGCCGGCCCGTTTCCGAACGGGGCCCCTCTGAGGCACGGGCCCGGCTGCTTCGGCTACTACAAGGACTATCTCGAAACGGCGGGCGGTGAGCAGCACTGCACGCCCGCCGAGGGCGATGCGATCGGCCGCGGCAGCGAGAAGCCGATTGTCTGGCAGACGACATTCAGCGACGCCGCAGGTCTGCTGGACTACATCGATGTGCTCGGTGTCGACAAGGAGACGCCGGGCGTGGCCTATGCCTTCTGCCGGCTTCAGTCTCCCCGACCCGCGGAAGTCGTGCTCAGCATCCGTAGCAATGACGGCGTGCGCGTCTGGCTGAACGACGAGATGGTCCACGAACACCACGTGGGTCGAAGCGTCGACGGAGGCGAGGACCGCGTGGTTGCACACCTCAAGCAGGGCAACAACCGTCTCCTGGTCAAGGTCGATCAAGGCGGTGGAGGCTGGGGACAACTGGTGGCCCTGACCGGCCGGGACGGCAGGGCACTCGAAGGACTCACGGTTCAGGTCAATGCAGCCGCTCCGCTGCACGGCAAGATACGGTCGGCGACGCTGTCTGCTTCACCTCTCGTTGCCAGGACCCCGCAAGGTCCGCGGCAGGTGGTGGTTGCGCAGGTTCTCTCCGGGGGGCTTGAAGACGTTACCTGCCGCATCACCAAGACCGAATGGCCCGAGCCGCAGGTGTTCGGGCTCGGTGATCTGCCCCTCGGGAAGCACCGTATCGAATTGAACGTGCCCGTCGTCTCCGAGAGCGGCCCGGCTCAGGTAGTGTTGGAATCGTCGACCGACAGGATGGAACTGAGCGACGTGCTTCTCGATAAGCCGCGCGAGTGGACGGTCTACCTGGTGCAGCACACGCACACGGACATCGGCTACACCCGTCCGCAGGACGAGATCCTGCCCGCCTTCCTTCGGCACATCGACTATGCCCTCGACCATTGCGACCTGACGGATGACTACCCCGACGCGGCCCGGTTTCGCTGGACGTGTGAGGTTTCGTGGGCCGTCAGGGAGTACTTGCGGCGGCGCCCTCTGCAGCAGATCGAACGCTTGAGGAAGCGCGTGGCCGAGGGTCGCATCGAGGTCACCGGCCTGTTCCTGAACATGGATGAGCTTGCCGACGAGAGCGTGATGGCCGCCTCGCTCCTGCCGATTCGCGAGTTCAGGCAACGGGGCCTGCCCGTGCGAACGGCGATGCAGAACGACGTGCCCGGCGTGGCCTGGTGCCTGGTCGACTACTTCAGCGGCATGGGCATCAAGTACCTGAGCATGGGCATCAACAACGACCGCACGCCCCGGCCGTTCGAGAAGCCCACGGCTTTCTGGTGGGAATCGCCGTCCGGCAAACGCGTCCTCGCCTGGCGGCCGGATCACTACCACACGGGCAACCACCTCGCGATCCACGGCGGTCGGATGCAGCCGTTCAAGCGCAGGACGCTCGAGTACCTGGAACTGCTCGAGCAGAAGGGCTACCCCTTCGATCGCATCGCGATTCAGTACTCCGGTATGCAGATCGACAACTCGCCGCCCGCCGTGGCCGCGTGCGACATGATCCGGGAGTGGAACGAACGTCATGTCTGGCCGCAGATGAGATCTGCGACTGCTCACGAGTTCCTGGAGTATGTCGAGAAGCAGCATGCAGATGAGCTGCCCGTGCATCGCGGCGCCTGGCCGAACTGGTGGACCGACGGCTTCGCCTTCGCGGCCGTGGAGACGGCCGAGGCCCGCACCGCGCACGTCGACCTGGGCGTCGCACAGGGATTGCTTTCCGCTGCCGCTCTACTCGGAGCCGAACTGCCGACCTCGATCTCCGACCGCATGGCCGACATCCAGGACGACCTCCTGTTCTTCGACGAGCACACATTCGGGGCTCAAGAGGAGTTCAGCCACCCCATGGCGGAGAACGCCATCGTGCAATGGGGTGAGAAGGTTGCCCACGTCTGGGAGGCCGTGAAGAACTGCGCCATGTTGCGCGAAACCGCCTGGGGCCTGCTCGAACCTCATCTACCCAGGGCGCGAGTTCCCACCATCGCTGTATTCAACACGCTGAACTGGCCGCGTTCCGGATGCGTCGAGGCCTACATCGGCCACGAGATGCTGCCGCCGGGCAAGGCCTTTCGTCTCGTCGATGCGGCCACTGGGAAGGAGGTCCCCGCCCGGCTCTCGCGAAGTCGTTTCGAGGGAAGCTACTGGACGCTGTGGGTGAGCGACGTGCCGCCCATGGGCTACAAGACCATCAGGATCGAGGTCGGCGAGCAGGACGCACCGCCGAGAGCGGCGACCGAGTCGAAGGGCACCGTGCTGGAGAACCGGTTCTACAAGCTGGTGGTGGATGCCGAGACCGGGGCGCTGACCAGCCTGTTCGACAAGGAGTGGGGCCGCGAACTGGCCGACCGCGACAGTCCGTGGGGTCTCGGCGCGTTCATCCATGACAAGCTGAGCGACATGCACTTCTTCGATCGGGCGTCGTTCAACGCAAGATCCACGCGGACATCTTTGCGCAACGTGCGCGTGGGCAAACGGGAGGCGGCCCCGATCTGGAAGAGCATTGAGATATCCGCCGATGCGGACGGCTGCATCGCGTCGGAGGAGAAGCCGGCGGTGCGGTGTGAGGTACGGTTGTATGAGACGCAGAAGCGCGTCGAGCTGCATTACGAGATGCGCAAGCGTTTCGTGGCGGAACCGACGTCCATCTACGTTGCGTTTCCGTTCGCCCTGCGCGACGGCACGATCGTCTACGAGGCACAGGGCGGCCTCGTGACGCCGGGCGTGACGCAGTTGCCCGGCTCGTCGGCCGACTGGCATACGGTGCAGAACTTCGCATCGGCCCGCGACGCCACGGGGCAAGCTGTGCTCGGCAGCGACCGCGTGCCCCTCGTCCAGTTCGGCGACATCAACATGGGCAAGTGGCAGTACGTGGCCAAGGTCGAGAAGCCGCGTGTGTTCTCATGGGTGACCAACAACTACTGGACGTACAACTTCCGCGGCTCGAAGGAGAGCGAGTTCGCCTGGAGCTACTATCTCACGTCCACGCCGGACACGAGCAACACTGCGGCGACGCGGTTCGGATGGGGTTCCCGGACGCCGCTGGCGGCCCGCGTATTCGCGGCCGGAAATCGCACCGGCGGGGCGCCTTCGCGTTCACTCCTGCAAGTGAAGGCCCCGAACGTGCTCGTCGTGAACGCCAGGCCCGCCCGTCGGGGCAACGGCATCATCGTTCATCTGCGCGAGGTGGACGGGAAGCGCACCGCCGTCGAGATCGAGTGTTTCGGGCGCAACCCGCGAAGGATCGACACGGTGAACGTGCTCGAAGAGACCATCGAACGAAGCGTGTCTGAGCTGCGCCTCAATCCGTTCGAAGTCGTGTTCGTCAGGCTTGGCTTGTGATGCACGACGCTCACTCGAACCGGTAGACCTGCAGCGGGTTCTCGCAGGTGATCTTGGTGACGAGGTCTTCGGGCAGTTGGTCGAGGAACTGCCACGTCGTCTCCGTGCTCGGCGGGCGGCCCGGGGTCACGCCGGCGATGCCGTAGAACTCGTCGGCACCGACGAGGAAGCGGTCGTCGTAGTCGCTGATCAGCGTCACCCATTCCGAACGGATCACGCCGGACTCGTCGACGGGGCGGTTCTCCGCGAACTGCAGGCCGGCAGACTCAAGGATCTTGACGGACATGTACAGATTCGAATGGCTCTCCAGCAGGCTGCGCAGCAACTCGACCGTCATGTCGCCCGTGTTGTCCCAACCCACGTGCACCCAGATGATCCGCGCGTCACGGCTGTGCGCCAACAGCGTCTCGAACGCGGTGATGTTCTCGTCCAAGGTCTCGGGATTGGGATCACCGAAGCCGTCCTGCACCGACGTGTCGTCGGTTGCCACGGCCTCCATGTGCAGGTCGATGGGCAGGCCGGAGCGTGCGGCGACGTCGGCCAGGAGCAGGAAGAGCGGATGGTCGGGCGAGACCTCCATGAACGGATGCGACTCGAAGAACGACATGTGCAAGGCCGCCATTTCGCCGAACCCGGCCGCACCGGCCGCGATGATGGTGTCCGCCCGGTCCTCGAACGTTTGCTTGTTCGCGTCGGTGACCTCCGCGGCGGCGATCGAGTGGATCATGGGGTTCAGGAGCGCGCCCCCACCCAGAAACCCGAACCGGTCGGGGTTGCTTGCCACAACAGTAGCGAGAGACGCATAGTCGTACGTGACCGGCGAGTTGACGTTCTCAGGGCTCAGGGGCGGCGACATGAGCAAGGTCTTCTGGATGGACAGGTTGTCCATCATGGCCAGCGCCGTGGCCGCCGCCGTCTCGAAGTCGGACGCGATGCCGCCCGCGGCCTCGGTCGACGCGTAGATGGCGTCGAGGTGGGCGTGCGTGTCGATGGCGCACCGAGTGCCGTCCGTCGTCTGAGATGTGGATCCGGTCGGCGTGCACGCGACCGACATCACCACGCAGATCAAACCAGCCCACGACACGAGTCGAAACCACCGAGCCTTCATTGACGTACCCTTCCCAAAGAGTGTGCGGTCAGTCGAAACGATTCGTCGCCCATCCTTCATCCCTCATCTTTCATCTCTCATCCTTCCTCACCTTCAGCGCCCGCTTCAAGGCATCGACCATCGCCGCGTGCGCATCCGGCTGGACCCAGCACCAGGTATGCGACTCGATAAACCCTTCATCGGTCGCCTGCTTGGTTGGGATGTAGCCCGGGGCGGATTCGCCGAAGCCGGCCACCATCACGAACGAATCGGGGCGCAGTTCCTGGGCGATGAGCTGATATCCGACGAACGTCTCGCCCGGCATCACGACGAACTGGGCGCTTCCGAGGTCGAGCACGGGCACGTCGATGGGCTGCCCGGCCGCCGATCGCTTGTGCCAGCTCAACCCCATCGCGGCCAGGCAGCGGTTGAACCGCTTCGCCGACTTGTCCGCCAGAGTCTTGCGCATGGCCTCGACCGCGAAGGCGCCCGTATCGCGCGGCTTCAAGCGCAGCGGCACCACACGGTAGCCGACCTGCTCGAGGGGGTGGCGTTTGGTGGCCTTCCACGCCTCGGACATGGCCTTGTGGATTCGGCCGGCGAGGATGAGCCGGTTCTCCGCGGCCCCGTCCGTGTTGTACTTGCCGACCGTCGTGTCGCCGCAGCACCCGGTGACGTAGATCTGCAACACCGACGCGTCTTCCGACTGCCGCACGGCGCGAGCGATGCCGAGGAAATCACTCGAGATGCAGAGCGTGCCGTAGAAACTCATCGGATGCGTGGAGTAGCAACTCAGGGCGGCCACGGCCTTGTCGCCGTCCCAGAAGCTGAGCGTCTTGAGCCACGGATCGATCTCGCCGACCGGGGCGTCCCGGATCACCGGGTCTTTCGTTGTGCTCCCGCGCCAGAACGTGACCTTGCCGTCCGGCTTCACGTAGCGGCGGTTCGACGCGACCTTCTCCACCTCTGCCTGCCCGGTACCGAAGTGCGTAATCGGGCGTGCCTTCTTCAGTCCCTCGCGCAACGCATCGGCCGTGGTTTGCACGGCCCGTTCGTGAAAGGCCGCGTCGAGCATGGCGCCCGGCAGGCCGTGCTCATCCAGCAGTCGCTGGGCCTCGAGGTCGACAACCGGTGCGTCGTGTTGGTGAACCGCCGAGACCATGACTCGCTCGCGCGTTGTCGCCGCGGCCTCGGCCAGCACATCTCGCCAGCGATCGTAGGCGTCGTTGCGAATCTCGCACCAATCGACGGCCACGTAGACGATGGGCTTGCCCGCTCCGAGAAGCACAAACCCATGAGCGAACAGCGGATCGACAACGCGCTCGGCCGGTCCGTAGAGCTGCCCCAGCAGCGGGTGGCCAATCGGCGGCGTCACATCCGCCGAGAACGTCGCCAGCCGGTAGGTCGCCGCCGGCGCAGCGAGAGCGGTCCCACAAACCGCAGCCAACAGAAGCATCGCCGCAATTGACGGAGGCGCAATCCGCAGCACGAATCCAGTTCGCATCGTGAGCCCTTTTCGTCTCCCCCGGATTAGTCCCAGATCACTTCACGGCTATCAAAGACCGGTCCGTCGGTGCAGCACAGGCGGTAGCGCCAGCCTTCTTCCCGAGTCGTATCGCGGCACGGAACGACACACGATTGGCACGTACCCATGCCGCATGCCATCGCCCGTTCCATGCACACCTGGCATTCGATGCCTTGGGTGTGGCACCACGAGGCAACGGCCCGCATCATCGGCTCGGGCCCGCAGGTGTATACTACGGCGTCTTCCGGTTCGGCCCGGTGTGTCTCCGCGTAGCGTGCCAGCGCATCCGTGACGAAGCCGGACACGCCAACTGAGCCGTCGTCGGTGCTCAGCACCACCGGCACACCGGCGGATGCGAACTCGGCCACGTGTTCGCACGCCCGGCTCGGATCGCCCGGAACATCCTCGTCGTGCGGAAGCGTCAGCGGAATGAGTCGCTTGCTTTGCGCTCCGAAGAAACTCACAGCCTCGGCGCCGGCGGTACGGAGCACCTTGGCCAGCCAGATCATCGGGGGCAAACCGACCCCGCCGCTGACCAGGTACGCGCGGCGCTTCTCCGTGGGGATGCTGAACCCGTTGCCGAGCGGGCCCAGCACGTTCACCGTATCACCCGCGCGCACGTTTTCGAGCCACGCCGTTCCCACGCCGACAACGCGGTAGATCAGAGAGATCGTTGCGCTCGTACCGGCCCGCTCCAGGTCCGAGATGCTGAACGCGCGTCGGATCGTCGCCGTCGGCGTGTCGACCGGTGACCTCGCCGGCGCCGACTCTCCAACCGCGCCGGACGGACAGCAGAGAACATGCACGAACTGTCCCACTCGAGCTTCGGGAAACGCATCGCACTGAAGCGTCAACCGGTAGTGCTCATCGCACAACCGATCGTTCGACAGCACGGTCGTGGTGAACACACCCGGCACTGACTGCTCGATCAGCACGTGTCGCCTCGACCTTCAACCACCCCGCCGAACGGGATGCTCGAACCGCGCAAAAAAACTTCCGGGTTTGGACTCCGTCGCCCAGCCCGGAAGTGCGCCACGGCAAAACAGCCGATCCGTTTTTCGGGCCATCGCCCGCGATATTCGATTCGCAGCCCCCCACTAACGACGCGACTATACCGCGCTGCCCTCGGGGGTGTCAACGAGCGGTTATGAAAAGCGTCGAAAAAAACCAAGTTTCCATAACCCGCTGTAAAGCATAAGGTTGGAATTATGACCAACGGAGTCGTGGATGCCATTTCACAACCTGCGTTCCGGCAGAATGTTGCCGCCGGCCTGCCATTTTGGCAGCCCGTTTCCAGCCCTTTGCGGGCCAGTCAGATCGCTTCACTCACGGACTCGGCGGGGGCGGTTCGAGCAGGATTCTCACCTCGTTCAGGATGCGAATGACCTGCCGTTCGTCCTTGTGAGCCAGGAACTCTCCGGTCACCTGCGCGGGGCCGAACAGGTCCCGTGCGTCGCCCCGTTCGACCACCGGGGTCAGTTGAGCGGCTTCGAGCTTGCCGGTGAGCTTCCGCTTCTTGCGGTCGAGCCGAAAGCTGACGAATCCCGCCCCCTCGTAAGCGATGCCGACGGCCTCGGTCAGGATCGTGTATCGAGCCCGGGCATTGATCATGGAGGCGTTCGCGAACGTCTTCCCCGGCACCGGCGTCCAAAATGCCCGGACGTGAACGACTTCGGTAATCACCTCCGCTCCGCCGGGTCGTTCGGGATCTCCCTCGTTCCGGCCGCGTAGGACGAGATCCAGATTCCCGTGCGAGTCGAAGCGGAAGTAGCTTTCGTCGAACCGGCTGAAGTATGAACGCGGCGCGGACGGGTCTCGTAGTGACAGTACGTTCACCTGCGTAACCGGTCGCCGGCAGCCGCCCAGCCCCGCCAGGCACACAATCGCCCCGGCCGTGCCCAACCGAAGTGCATGTGACGCGGGGCTTCTCTGTTTGGTGCTGCCGTTCACCTTTCATTCCTTTCGAAACTCACCGCAAAGGTCGTCCCGCGGTTGGGTCTGGTACGCACATGCGTATAATCGCACGATGGAGCGATCGAAGCCATACGGGGGAGGATCGTTGTGAGTCGTGCCGACGACCGACCGGCCGCAACCCGCGTAGGTGCGGTCTCGTTCCTGAACACGCGTCCTCTGATCGAGGGGTTGGGCGATGATCCGCGCATCGAGTTGATCTGCGCCGTGCCGTCCGAGCTTCCGGGCATGCTGGCCGCGCGCCGCGTCGATGTCGCGCTGATTCCGGTCGTGGATCTGGTGCGAGCCGCCGAGCCGCTGAGCGTGTTGTCGGACGCCTGTATCGCGGCCGAAGGTGAAACGATGACCGTGCGGGTCTTCTCCCACGTCCCGCCGGACCGGATCGACACCTTGTACGTGGACGGCGATTCGCACACATCGGTCGCGCTTGCCCGCGTGATCTGGTCGCGTCTGCACCGGCGAACGCTGCGAATCGTTCCGTTGCCGGACCGCGACGACCTCGCTGACTGTCAAGCGGTCCTGCTGATCGGCGACAAGGTGGTCTCGGCGGACGTGTGCGGTTTCGGCTACGACGTTGATCTCGGCGGAGCCTGGAAGACGCTGACCGGACTGCCCTTCGTGTTCGCCGTGTGGGCCACACCCGAGCCGGACCGGTTCGGCTGGCTCGCCGAAGCGCTGAGTGAGGCCCGCGACCGCGGCCTCGCGAGCGCGCGTCGCATTGCCGAGCGCGACGGACCCGGACTGGGCTGGCCCGTTCCTGCCGCGGTGGAGTACCTCACGAGCAAGCTCTCGTTCACACTGACGCCGAAGTTTCAGCACGGCATGGATCTCTTTTTGCAATCCATTTCCGAGGACGCTATCGTAGAGCCTGGAGGCACGTTTGCGTCCGGGGCATCATGACAGCGATCACGGCCACCCCCCGCACTGATTCGATCCCGCGCATCTCCGCGCGCGATGCCCTGGAGATGTACCGTGACAGCTCGATTCACGAGTTGGGCCGGCGGGCCTTCGCTCTCGCCGAGCGTCTCCACCCGGAAGCCTACCGAACCTACGTCGTCGATCGCAACATCAACTACGCGAACTACTGCACGGCCCGGTGCATCTTCTGCAACTTCAAGGCCGATCCGCCGGGCACGGTGTCCGGCCGGAAGGACCTGCCCGACGGCTACGTTCTCTCGTTCGACGAGATCGGTCGGAAGATCGACGAACTCGTCGCCATCGGCGGCACGCAGATCCTCATGCAGGGCGGGCTCGTGCCGCCGGAGATCCTCGGGTTCGACTGGTATCTCGACCTGCTGCGGTTCATCAAGCGGAACTACCCCGACATCCACGTCCACGCCTTCTCGCCGCCGGAGATCTTCGCCTTCGAGCAGGTCTTCGGGATGCCCGTGCGCGAGGTTCTGCTGCGGCTGCAGGACGCGGGGCTGGACACCATCCCGGGCGGCGGCGGCGAGATCCTCGTCGACCGCGTGCGGGACCGGATCGGTCAGGGTAAGAGCCGAACCGACGAGTACTTACGTGTCATGCGCGAGGCACACCGCATCGGCATGCGCACCTCGGTGACCATGATGTTCGGGCACATCGAGACCGTCGCCGAGCGCATCGAGCACCTGGAGCGTATCCGCGACCTGCAGGACGAGACGGGCGGGTTCACCGCGTTCATCTGCTGGACATTCCAGCCGGAGAACACGCCATTGGGGCGGGTCCGGCAACGGCCGCCCGAATGCGGCGACCCACCCGACGGGCGCCATCTCGTGCTCGCCGGTGCCCACGAATATTTGAAAACACTTGCGATTTCGCGCCTGTTCCTGGACAATGTTCCCAACATCCAGTCGAGTTGGGTTACTCAAGGCCCCAAGGTCGGTCAACTCGCATTATTCTTCGGGGCCAACGACATGGGCTCAGTCATGATGGAGGAGAACGTGGTCTCGGCGGCGGGAACCACGTTCCGGTTGTGGGAAGAGGACCTGCGGCGCCTGATCACGGACGCCGGCTGGGCGCCGAAGAGGCGGAACTGCTACTACGAGCTCATCGAGTCGAACTGACAGGTCTGTAGGGTGAGCGTGCAGCCGGCGGCGCAGATGCGGAAACGCCGGCATTCGGGTGGGGGGAGGATACGTCGCGCACGTGCGTGAGGACACGTTCGTGGTGCGCGGGACGACACTGTTCCCCGCGTGGTTGACTTGGGGCAGTGTCTCCCTTCGGGGGAGAAGGGACATCGATGGCCGGCGTCGATACCGCACTGTCGATCGCCCGTGAGGATCTTCTCATTCGCATGGAGGCGGACCGCGCCGACGCGACGGTCTTCGACCACTCGGTTCGTGTGGCCCGTACGGCACTGCAACTGACCGCCCTGCCCGAGGTGTCGAAGCATCGCCTGGACCGCACCGCGTTGAACGCCGCCGCCCTGTACCACGATGCGGGATGGGTGATCGATTTCCGCGAGCAGCGCGTGGCCCCGGGCCGGCTTCTGGCCGAGCCGACCAGCGACCTCCAACGCGAGCGTGGCGCCTCCTGGATGGAGGACCGGCTGGCGGGTCACATCTCCGATGCGTCGCTGGCGGTTGCCGTGTCGGCCATTCGCCACTGCAACCTCAAGGACACCGACCAGATCGAAGCTCAGCTCGTCGCCGAGGCCGAGAATCTCGACGAGATCGGGCCGCTCTCGATCGGTCGGATCCTGCGACGATACGCGTGTGACCCCCGCGGACTCGATGCGGTCCTCGCGAGTTGGCATCGCCAGCAGGAGTATCACTTCTGGCCGGCGCGCATCAAGGACTGCTTCCGGTTCAAGGCCAGCAAGCGGCTCGCCAAGGAGCGGCTCGCTCGGCTCGAGCCGTTCATGCACGCCTTGACGGTCTGCCACCGCGGTGAGGATCTCGCCGAGATGCTCGGGAAGATGGGTGTCCGCGCACCCAAGATGCCGACCGCGTGACCTTGGTCGACGACCCCGGCCCCGTTACACTGCGCTTCCAGGGCTGCATCAATGGGCACAGCAAAGGATCGAAGGCCGATGACCGCACCCGGCAAGGGGCATGTGTTTCCTTCTGAGTGCCGACCGGGACGCGACGAGCAGACCGGCGCGGTGGTCTGGCAACTCACCGATTGTGAGGCGATCAACCACCACCAGTACCCGCTGACCTCCTCGTTCCTGCCCGACCAGTCGGGCGTCGTGTTCGCCTCGAACCGCTCGGGGCACACCCAGTTCTATCGCGCGGGCTTTCCTGACGGCGAGATCGTGCAACTCACCGACGGTGAAGCGGTCCACGGCTTCTCGGGCGTGATCTCGGCCGACGGGCGAACGCTGTACTTCACGCGTGCCGGCGCCATCGTGGCTCTCGACCTCGCCGACCTGACCGAGTCGACGCTCGCGACGTTCGCCGGTGCGGGCCTGGCCGAGGTCGATCTGTCCGCGGACGGTCGGTGGATCACCTCGGCCATCCGAATCGACGGGCAGCACGGGATCGCGGTGGCCGCCACCGACGGATCCGGTTCGGAGGTCATTCACCGTCAGGACCGGACCCTCATCCACCCACAGTTCCACCCCGCCGACGCCGGGCTCATCGAGTACGCCTCCGATCCCGCGTCGCGCATGCACCTCATCGGGCGCGATGGCTCGCACAAGCGACTCCTCTACGAGCACGAGAATACCGAGTTCGTGGTGCACGAGACCTGGCTGGGCGACACGGGCGATCTGGTGTTCGTGGTCGGGCCGTTCGCGCTCAAGCGCATGCGCCTGCCGTCGCGCGAGATCGAGACCATCGCCGAATTCAACGCGTGGCACATCGCTCCGTCGGCCGACGGACGGCGCGTCCTCTGCGACACGAACCACCCCGACGAAGGCATCCAACTGGTCGACGTGGCTACCGGCACGCGGCGCACCGTCTGCCATCCCGGGGCCTCGTGCGGCGGCTCGCAATGGCGGACCTCGCGCTACGCCGACGCGTCCGATTTCGAGGCCGCCGCCCGCGCCGGTGCGTCCGAGCGCGGCACCGCCCTTTCGTGGATGGAGATGAAATCCGACACCGTTTACGGCCCGCAGCATAGCCATCCCCATCCGTCCTTCTCCCCCGACGAGCGCCTGGCCTGCTTCACTTCCGATCGGACGGGAACGCCGCAGGTCTACGTCGTTGAACTTCCGGAATGAGCCAACGTAGGAAAGGGATGTACGGGCGCTGCCGTCCGGCTGGTGCGGGAGTCTTTTCCGGCACCACGCATTCGCGGGCATCCGTTTCCGCGGTCGAAATGCCGGGTCGGTGGCGAGTCTCGGGCATCCTTGATATTCCGGAAAAGACGAGAGTGATGTAGGCTTTTCCGCGTTGACGCGACGGGGCGGAAGGTGGTATCGTGTCTGATATAGTCCGGACGGCGCCCCGGCCAGGTTCATCGGCCCTCGTTACCCCTCGCGCCGGTCCGGGACCCCGTCGCAACGCACAACGAGGTCGGGGAAGCGGGATG
>CAYMME010000089.1:6883-21685 GCA_964391465.1 uncultured Planctomycetales bacterium | reverse complement strand
CTAGACCCAACTCACCGCACAGGGCCTTCACCTCGTCCAAAAGCGAGCCATCGCCGACGGCAAGGATGCGCAGATGTGCGAAATCGCCGCTGACCGCTGCCAGCGCGCGGAAGAAACCGGGCCAGTTCTTCTCGGGACGAAACCGGCCGACATTGCAGGCCACAAGGGCGTCTTGAGGAATGCCCAGTTCGTCTCGGACCTCGGCCCGGATCCGCCCGCGTTCGTCGTCGGAGAACAAGAGCTTCGTCAGGTCGATGCCGTTGGGGACCACGTGGACCTGTTCGGACGGTCCGAAACCGGGCGGCAGCATGCGGTCGGCGGCCTTGGGGCCGCAGGCAATGATGCTTCGGGCATACTGGGCAAACCGCCGCTTGAACCAGTACAGCGGGCCGGCGACCGGCCCCCACGCGGCGATATCCTTAACCGTCCGGACCGTCCCGTCGCTGTGTTCGTGGTAGACCAACGGCACATCCAGCTTCCGGGCGACGATGCAGCTCGCGAGCAGCGACTTGACCAGATGCGCATAGATGATGTCCGGCTTGAAGTCAGCGGCGAGCCGCCGCAGCGCGTCGACGCAGAACGGATTCCACTTGGCGAACTTCAGCGCCTTGTACCGCACCGAGCAGTTGTCGAGCCGCGGTGCCATGTCCACTCGTTTCCCGAGCGAACAGACGAGGACGTCGAGGCACTCGCGGTCGTAGCCGGCGCAGAAGTCGATGATGACCGACTGCGCGCCGCCGAGGCCCATGCTGTCGACGACGACCAGGATCTTGATCGGCTGCTGGCTTCCGCCCACGTTACGCGCCAGAATGGGTTCCGACCGGGATCGGAACGGTTATGGTCAATGACATACGATCCTCCCGCGCAGGACCGCGCCCGGGCAAGACAGGGTGTGTCGCCCGGAGTCCACTTGGCAAGTATACCGTCGCGACAGGCGAATGCAATCCGGTAGAGAAGCCAACGCGGCGGGGCTCAGAACGGCAACTGGGGGTCGAACTCGCGCGCCCAGAGTTCGAAGCAGAGCAGCGTCCAGATGGTGTATGCGCGGTCCGCCTTCCCCGAGCGATGCTCGGTGAGAAGCTGCTCGACTGAAGGTGTCGAGAAGACGCGGTTGAGAACGGTCTCGCTGCGCAGGAGGGTCTGCTCGGCGAACGGCGCGAGATCCTCGCGCAGCCAGCGTGCGATCGGCACGCCGAACCCCATCTTGCCGCGGGAGTAGATCACGTCCGGCAGGAGGTCTCGGAAGGCGTAGCGGAGCACGAACTTGCCCCGGCCGCCGTAGAGCTTGTGGCGCGAGGGGATGCGGAACGCGGCCTCGACGACGCGGTGATCGAGCAGCGGGGCGCGGGCCTCGAGCCCGCTGGCCATCGTCGCGATGTCCATCTTGACGAGCGGATCGTTGGGCAGGTACATCGCGAGATCGGCGAACATCGCCGCGGCCGCGGGATCCCGAAGGGCGGCGCAGGCCGCGTAGGCGTCGATGAACGCGTCGGACGCGTCGCAATCCATCGTCGCTTCGGCATAGGCCGGGGTGTAGAGGTTCTGCTTGTCGGCCTCCGACGCGTAGGCGAGCCAGGCCGCGTGGCGCTTCGCCGGCGACAGGTGCATCGCGCCGAGAAGCAGCCGGGCGCGTCGCAGCGAACTCTTCCGGTCCTTCCCCTTCGGCAGGACCGATCCGAGCAGGCCGATGAGCTTGGCGAGCGAGGGCGTCACGCGGTCGACCTGGCCGCAGGCGCGGGCCGCGATGTGCCGGGGATAGCCGCCGAACGCCTCGTCGGCGCCGTCGCCCGTGAGCGCGACCTTCACGTGCGCGGCCGTCTCCCGAGCGAGGTAGTATGTCGGGATCGCCGAGGGATCGGCAAACGGCTCGCCGTAGTGACGCGCCAGAAGGGGCAGCACGGCGACCGCGTCGGGCGTGACCTGAAACTCCGTGTGCGACGTCCCGAAATGCTCGGCGACGATCCGCGCGTACCGCAGCTCGTCGTAGTCGGGATCGCCGAACCCGATGCTGAACGTGCGCACCTGCTCGATCTCGTGCTTCGACATCAGCCCGACGATGATGGAGGAGTCGATGCCGCCGCTCAGGAACGCGCCGAGCGGGACGTCGGCAACGAGACGCGAGCGGACGGCTTCCTCGACGGCCGCGCGCACCCGATCGGCCGCATCGTCGAGCCGGCAGTCTTCGGGCTCGGCCGCGATCCGCCAGTAGCGCTCGAGCCGCGCGGCGCCGTTCTCGATCACAAGCCGGTGGGCGGGCGGCAGCTTGCGCACGCCCTCGTAGATCGTCCGCGGAAACGGCACGGCGAGATACGAAAGATAATGGTGGAGCGCCTCGACGTCCAGCAGCCGGGGGACGGCGTCGATGGCGAGCAGCGCGTTCAGCTCCGACGCAAACGCGAAGAACCCGCTCCCGTGGTAATAGACGAGCGGCTTCTCGCCCGTCCGATCGCGTGCGAGCAGCAGGCGCCCGGCCGGTTCGTCCCAGAGGGCGAAGGCGAACATCCCGTCGAGGTGCTCGACGCAGTCAGGCCCGTGCTCTTCGTACAGATGAACGATGACCTCGTTGTCGCTGGAGGTCCGGAAGCGATGGCCGCGGGCTTCGAGGTCGTCGCGGAGTTCGCGGAAATTGTAGATCTCGCCGTTGCAGACGAGGAGGACGTTGCCGTCCTCGTCGGTGAGCGGCTGTCGGCCGGTCTCGAGGTCGATGATACTGAGCCGCGTGTGGCCGAGGAGGCAGGAGCCGGCGATGGCCGAGCCGGTTTCGTCGGGCCCGCGATGCCCGAGCCGCGCCATCATGGCGTCGAGGTCGGGCTTCCCGGGCTTCGGGCCCGTATTCAGGATTCCTGCGATGCCGCACACAGGGGCCTCCCTGCTTCCCGCGCAAGTCTGAACGAGTGGGTCAATGACCGAGTCGGTTGGCCCAGTGCAACACGATTACGGATGATGATTCTTGCTCAAGATCCCGGCTCTGGGTCCCGGTATTCGGTGCGTTCTTCCGCCACCCGCCCGATCGCTTTCTGGTCCACCAGGGCGCCGTGCTTCTGGACATAGGCCGCGAAGCTCGCCGGTTCGCAATGTCCGAGTTGGGCGTCCGGGAAGATGTGTAACTCGATGTCGTCACCGACCTCTGCCTGCACCCGGCTCGCAACACGGGCGTGTTCCATCAAATCCCATGTTTCCACGCCCTGTGCGAATACCGCAATGTCAATGTCGCTGTGCTCCGTGGCCCGCCCGTCGACTTGAGAGCCGAAAACAAAGGCCGCCGACACGGGGACCCGGCGAGCCAGCGCGGCGACCGCCTCCGCAGCGCGAGCCATTACTGCATCAGCCCCAGTATCCATTCGCACGTGTCCTCCGTCTGGCTCAGAAGCTCTGCCGCGGCGGCGGCGGTCATCGAGCCTCCCGGGCCGCCCGGCGACTCGGGGTAGCGAGATAGAATGTAGGCGTTGGTAAGAACTCGAAGCAACTCGGCTCGCTCGGGGTCCACCTGAAGCCCGGCCTCTCGTGCGAGTTTCGGCAGATTGTGCAGTCGCGGCGGCGTTTCGCCCGTCCGCAAGGCAATGACCCCTTTGAGCGCCTTCTCGACCGCCTGCTGGCAACAGAAGACGACGTAGAGGTGGCGTCCGGCCTGAAGCATCGCCCGGGCCGTGTCGAGATCGTACTGCGCCCGCTCCGTCCACTGCTCAGGCGTGCTCATCCCGCCGGACTCCGTGTGCCAGGTTCACATTGATTATAGGGATTGCGGCATGAAGTGGCAAGCCGACTCATCACCCGCCCAGCTTCTCGTCGAGGAACTCGGCCATGCGGTCGAGCGGGAC
Source organism: uncultured Planctomycetales bacterium (assembly GCA_964391465.1). Classification (GTDB taxonomy): domain Bacteria; phylum Planctomycetota; class Phycisphaerae; order UBA1845; family CAYMME01; genus CAYMME01. The sequence goes on along the minus strand of CAYMME010000089.1, from coordinate 17,867 downwards.
GCGGTCCTGCTCTATCACGTCATCAAGGTGGACAGCTATCGCAGAGGTAGTCGTGTGCCATACAAGAACTCATCACAGGACTAGCGCGCCGGGACAGCAGGGTCATCGTCGCGCTCATGCAACTTCTGGCACAAGCCATCGCGCAGAACGCGTTCAACTGCGCGCTCGAAACTCAGCCTGTACTGAGGCCGGTCGAAGTGAAACGTAACGGCGTGGCCACCGTCCTCCCAGTCGTTGTCCTTCGTGTTCGCCCAAGGAATCTGGTTGTTGCCGGTTTTCTGGGCGTACTTCGCGAGACTGCGAAGGCAATAGACTGTCGCCAGGTCCTCAGTTTGCATGGTTACGCTGAACTTATACCGGGCGTGCTGTCCTGACACTTGCTCGCCTCCCTGCTGGTCTGCTCACCGAGCCGCCTGATGGATGGCCGGTCGGTAGGTCGGCTCCGGGATCGGCTTGCCCGCTTCCCGCGCGGCCTGGCGCCAAGCTTCCTTCGCACGCCCGACCTCGGCGAGGGCTTCCTCGGGGGTGCTACCGAACGCCGAGCAGGAATCCAGGTCGGGGATGTCCGCGATATAGCCCCCGTCCTCGTTGCTATAGAAGATGTTGATGTGGTAGTCGCTCATTCCTACGTGAAAGTCGCCACGGGAACGTTCCGCCTCTTGCCGACGCTTCTGCGATGGAGCTTGATGCGTTCCAGTTCGCGCAACGTCGCGGCGGTAAGGTAGCTCTCGCCGCAATGTGGACACCGGACGACAGGCACGTCCTCAACCACCAAGAGCTTCGCCCCCGTCCCGTAGCTTCGGGTCACGCGATGGACGCGGGCGCCCGTCTTGCCGCAAGCTTCGCACCGCATTTGCGTTCTCCTGCTAGTCACGATACACGGTGATAATGACCAGGCTGCCGGTCGGGCCAAACCGAGCCACGATGACGGCCGCGTCGCCGGCGAGGGTCTCTCCGCGGACCAGATACTTCCGTTCGACCGAAGAGCGTCCTCGCTGTCGCTCCACGATCCGGCCGGTCAGGATCGCGCTCTCGATGTCGAACACGGTCAGGTCATCGTCATCCATCTCCTCTTCGGCATGCAACGTCATGACATACGCGCCGGTTCGAACACTCTCTCGCATCCGCTTCAGAATCCGGTCATACACAGCCGACCTCGCCTCTCCGGAATGTCCGTTGCTCCTCGCTCAACCAAGGATAACGCGTGCGGCCTTGGATGTCAAAGGGGACGGGCCGCTGACAGCACCCACTTGGTGACGGGCAGTGCGTTAGCCCAGCTTGTCCGCAAGGAACTCGGCCATTTGGTCGAGCGGGACGCGGTCCTGCTCCATCGAGCAGCGGCCCGATCGCCTATTCTGCATCAATATGCAGGTCATCGGGATCGTAACCCAAGTGACTAAGAATACGTCGAGCGACGTCCACCAAGGCTTGCGCGCTTCCGTGGGTTTCTAAGAATATGCCGGAATCCAACACTTGCACAGGGTTTCGCATATTGCGGCTATCCCTTGCCAACCGTTGGCACTTGCGCCCCCATCGGACGCTCAACAAACTGGGGAACTTCCCCGGCTCCTTTCTATACAGCACGTCCACCAGACTCGCAAGAAACTCTTTCCAAGACCGAACCGGCACACGATGACCCTTCAGAGCAAAAGGCCACTGGCCGTCTGTTCGTGTAGTTCGCTGTCGCGTCCCCTCGCGGTGCGTCACTGATCCGGTCCTCTATTGTTCTGCCGGGCGGAGGCCGCGTCCCACCATCGGCCACTCCCTTAAGAAACTTGTCGATTTTGTCTTTGTCAGGTCGGTGCCCACAGATTTTCTCAGTTGTCTCGGCAAGCAGGTTTCGCAAGCGCTCATCGCGGCCCGTCAGAAGTTGCTGCCACGCTTGCGGCAAGGCCCGCAGAACCAACCGGTCCTTCTCCCGGCTGCGCAACAACTCCTGAGCGCGCTCGGTCGCCTCCCCGCTTAGCAAAGCGCTCTTGCCAAGGAACTCTTCCAGGTGCTCAGCTGCCTTCTCCGTCTCTTGCCCCTCCAAATCCACGACAAAGAAGCGCTTCTCTTCCCATTTCCCCGCCTCGTGCGGCAGATAGAACCACCACGTGATACCGTTTGTGAGGACAGCCACGTCGGCCTTCGCCTGGAAGACATACTTCAGCAATTGCTCCTGGCTGTTATGCAGGTCCCGCCCTGGGTTCTTCGCCTCCACAAAGCACTTCTCTTGACCTGAATGTTTCAGACAGTAATCTACCTTACCGCCGCCAATGGGGTACTCCGGGATGATTTCCCCGATCGCCTTTGGATCCCAACCAAGACACTCCAGGATCGGGAGGATCGCCCACTGCTTCGTCGCCTCTTCTGTTACAAAGTCGTGGGCTCTATCCTTAATCTCCCGCAGCCTTGTGATTAGGTCATGATTCATATTGGCCCCCTTCCCTGTGTTGGCCGAAAACAGTAAGCCCTTGTCTCACATCCGGAACTTGTTGCTTGCGCTACGACATGACGTAGTGCCAATGCCGCACAACTGTCTCTGTCACCCGCCCAGCTTCTCCGCGAGGAACTCGGCCATGCGGTCGAGCGGGACGCGGTCCTGCTCCATCGTGTCGCGGTTGCGAACGGTCGCGGCCTCAGCCCGAGCTTGTTTCGCAGTCGTCGTAGTCAGCCCCTTCCTCGGCGATCCGGCCGACGGCCGCCTCGTCCACGCGGACGCCGTGTTTCTGGACATAGGCCGCGAAGCTCGCCGGCTCGCAATGCTCGAGCTGCGCGTCCGGGAAGATGTGCAGTTCGATGTCGTCGCCGACCTCGCGCTGCACCAGCACGGCGAGGTCTGCTCGCTCGCGCAGGCCCCACGTCTCGGCTCCCTTCACAAAGACGGCCAGATCGATGTCGCTGTCGGCGTCAGCGTGGCCGGCGACATGCGAGCCGAAGAGAAACGCAGTAGAGACATCGGCGTGCCGCCGAGCCGCCGCCAGCGCTCTTCGGGCCTGCCCCATCACGTCATCAAGGTGGACAACCATCGCAGAGCATCCTCCGTCGCACTGAGAGTCTCCTCGGCGAGTGCCTTGTCGGCCGCCCCTTCAGGCGCCGCCAGCTCCTCTGGATACCGGGAACTGACGTAGTAACTGCAGAGCCGTGTGAAGAGTTCGGCCTTGGCTTCATCGATCTCAAGCCCAGCTCGGCCGGCGAGACGCGCCAGATTGTGCAGTCGCGGCGGCATCTCGCCCGTCCGCAACACAATGAGCCCTTTGAGCGCCTTCTCGACCGCCTGCTGGCAACAGAAGACGACATAGAGGTGGCGGCCAGCCTGAAGCATCGCTCGCGCGGTCTCCAGGTCGTACTCCGCCCGTTCCGTCCACTGCTCAGGCGTGCTCATCCCGCCGAACTCCTCGCGCCAGGTCCACATCGATTATAGAGATCGCGGCATGAACTGGCAAGCCGACTCGTCACTCGCCCAGCTTCTCCGCGAGGAACTCGGCCATGCGGTCGAGCGGGATGCGGTCCTGCTCCATCGTATCGCGGTTGCGGGCGGTCGCGGCCTTGTCATCGAGCGAGTCGAAGTCGACGGTGATGCAGAACGGTGTGCCGATCTCGTCGTGCCGCCGGTAGCGTTTTCCGATGGAGCCGATCCGGTCGTGCATCGCGGGCCACCGGGTCTTGACCTCGTCGAAGAGCGGCTTCGAGACGGCGATCAGCTCGTCCTTTTTCGAGAGCGGGAAGACAGCGACCTTGCAGGGCGCGACCTCTCTCTTAAGCCCCAACACGACGCGCGTCTCCCCGCGGACCTCCTCCTCGCGATAGGCGTCGCACAGGATCGCAAGGATCGCGCGGTTCAGGCCGAACGACGGCTCGACGACGTAGGGCACGTACCGCTCGCGCGTGTTCGGATCCTCGTATTTCAGCTTCTGACCGGACGCGGCGGCGTGCTGCTTCAGGTCGTAGTCGGTCCGCGACGCGATGCCTTCGAGTTCGCCCCACTTGTCCCACGGAAAGAGGTATTCGAGGTCGACAGTCCGGTTCGAGTAGTGGGAGAGTTCCTCCTGCGAGTGCTCGCGCCACCGCAGCTTCTCGGTGTCGAGCCCGAGCGAGAGGTAGAAGTCCCACGACTCCTGCTGCCAGAGCTCGAACTGCTCGAGTTCGGTGCCGGGCTGGACGAAGTATTCGAGCTCCATCTGCTCGAACTCGCGCGTGCGGTAGACGAAGTTGCCGGTCGTGATCTCGTTGCGGAACGCCTTGCCGATCTGCGCGATCCCGAAGGGGAGGCGCATCCGCATCGACTGCTGCACGAGGGCGAAGTTGTAGAAGATGCCCTGCGCCGTCTCGGGGCGGAGGTAGGCGATGGAGGCGTCGTCGGCGACGGCGCCGACGTGGGTCTGGAACATGCAGTTGAACTTCCGCGCCTCGCCGAGTTCGCCGCCGCAGTTCGGGCAGCGGACGTCGTGCTCGCGGAGGAGCTGCGAGACTTCTTCGAGCGAGAGGCCGCTGAAGTCCTTGTCGAGCTTGTCGCCGAGCAGGTTGTCGCCGCGGAACCGCTCGCGACACTGCTTGCAGTCGACGAGCGGGTCGTTGAAGTTCTCGACATGGCCCGACGCTTCCCAGACCTTGGGATTGATGATGATGGAGGAGTCGAGCCCGACGACGTCCTCGCGGTCGGAGACGAACTGCTTCCACCACATGTCGCGGACGTTGCGGGCGATTTCGGCCCCGAGCGGGCCGAAGTCCCACTGGTTCGCAAACCCCTGATAGATTTCCGAGCCGGGAAAAATGATGCCGCGCCGCTTGCAGAGCGACACGATTTTCTTGAGAGCGTCCGAGCCGTCGTTCTTCGCCATGAGCCGTCCCTGCCGGTTGAACCTGGTTCGAGAGCCGCGGTGAGTCTTCCGGAGGGATTATACTCCCGCCCCTCGGGGCTTGCAAGGAGGGCTCATTGACGTGACCCCGTTCTCCGCAGGCCGTCGCCCGGCAAAGCACGACGCCCGTCACGACAACGCGGAGGGGCCGCGTCAATGTCCAAGAAACAAGCGCCAAGCTCCAAATTCACCCGCCACAGGCGGGCAAGCACCAAACTCCAACACGCCAAATCCCAAACGTTTCGAGCCGCATGTGTTTGATGTTTCGCGAATTGCGATTTCGGGCTTCGTTGGTTATTGGGATTTGGTCATTGGGCATTTGGCCCGCGCACACCCCGGTGCGTCACGCACCTTCGCATCTGCCGGGCAAGCTGGGGGCGGGCCAGAAAGCGCGGCGCTTGACACGCGACCCGTCGGCGATATCCTTGGCCGGTCGCGACAAGCCGAAACGACGAAGAGGGGACGACATGCGGGATGAGATGACAGGCCGTGAACGGTTTCGCGCGGTGATGAACTTCGAGCCGTTCGACCGGCTGCCCATCATCGAGTGGGCGGGCTGGTGGGGCGACACGCTCGAGCGCTGGCGAAGCGAGGGTCTGCCCGCGGATCTCGGCGGGCCCGACATCTATCGCCATTTCGGGATGGACGTCCACTATCAGGGCTGGTTCGGCTCGCGGAAAGAGGGCTGTCCGTCGCCCTCGCACCACGGCGCCGGAATCGTCGAGGACATGGACGACTACAAGAAGAACGTCCGCCCGTACTTGTTCCCACCGCCGGTGATCGACCGCGAGGTGTGGGGGCGGTGGAGGGAGGAGCAGAAGCGCGGGGACGTCGTGCTGTGGTTCACGCTCGACGGCTACTTCTGGTTCCCACGCGGGCTCTTCGGCATCGAGCCGCACATGTACGCGTTCTACGACCACCCCGAGCTGATGCACCGAATGAACGAGGACCTCGCCGACTGGCAGGTCAAGCTGGTCGACGAGCTGTTGTCGGTCTGCACGCCCGACTTCATGACGTTCGCCGAGGACATGAGCTACAACCACGGCTCGATGTTGTCGAAGGCGCAGTTCGACGAGTTCATGCTGCCCTACTACCACAAGCTCATCCCGCGGCTCAAGGAGGCGGGCGTCACCACGATCGTCGATTCCGACGGCGACATCACCGTGCCCGCGGCGTGGTTCAAGGCGGCCGGGCTCGACGGCATCCTCCCGCTCGAACGGCAGGCGGGCGTCGACGTGGCGGCCATCCGCGAGGCGCACCCCCGGATGCGCTTCATCGGCTGCTTCGACAAGATGACGATGAACCGGGGCGAGGCGGCGATGCGGACCGAGTTCGAGCGGCTCCTGCCCGTCGCGAGGCAGGGCGGGCTCGTCATCAGCTGCGACCACCAGACCCCGCCGGGCGTCTCGCTCGACGACTACAAGGTGTACCTGAGACTGTTCCGCGAATACGCCGTAGAAGCAGGACGATAGACCATGGACTATGGACCATGGACAATGAGCTATGGACCGGGGGCTGTGGACCAAGGCTGTGAACAGGAGACAGGAGATGACAGACTACGAAGAGGCGCCTGCCGACGAAGAACACGGCTGCGTGCGCGAGGTGCTCGTGCGCGACTATCGGAAGATCATTGCGTGGCAAAGGGCGCACGAGTTGGTTCTCGAAGCATACAAGGCCACGCGGCCCTTTCCGCCTGAAGAGAGATACGGATTGACGAGCCAGCTTCGGCGCGCTGCGTGCAGCGTTCCGGCGAACATCGTCGAGGGGTCGAGCAGATCGTCCAAGAGGGAATATCTGCGCTTCCTTCAGATCGCCTGGGGGTCGCTCAAGGAGGTCGAGTACTTCCTGCTGCTCGCACGTGATCTGGAGTGCCTGTCCGCCGAGAAGCACCGTGACCTGACGGAGTCGGTGAACGACACGTTCGCCCCGCTGCACGGGCTGATGAAAGCCGTTGAGAAGGAGGCCTGAGCTATCGGTCACGCCGCAAGACGCCGCAGGTCCGTCGTCCATGGTCCATCGTCCATAGTCCAGAAAGAGGTGTCGCCGTGACGAATCGCGAGCGCGCACTGGCCGTTCTTCGCTACGAGTCCTACGACCGCCTGCCCCTCGTCCACTTCGGCTACTGGGGCGAGACGCTCCACAAATGGGTCGATGAGGGGCACCTGAAGCCCGAGGATATCCAGGGCGTCGGCGACGGCAATGAGGCCGACAACGCGCTGGCCGCCAAGATAGGGTTTGACTTCAACTGGCAGAGCATGGTCGGCGCCCACACCTGGCTCCTGCCCGGGCTCGAGAGCAGGGTCGTCGAGGAGTTCCCGGACGGGTCCAAGCACGTGATGGGCGGCGACGGCGTCGTCTACCTTCAGAAGCCGGGCGGCGGCTCGATCCCCGCGCACGTGGATTATCTTCTGAAGAACCGCGCGGCGTGGGAGGAACATTTCAAGCACCGGTTCCAGTGGTCGGACGACCGCGTCAACAAGGCCGCGCTGGAATCGCTCAAAGACGACGGCGAACGCGAGAACCCGCTCGGCATCAGCTGCGGCAGTCTGTACGGCAACATCCGCACGATGCTCACGTTCGAGGGCTCGTGCTACCTGCTCGCCGACGACGAGGGCCTCTTCACCGAGATCATCGACACCTGCGCCGAGTTGTGCTACCGGGGCGTGGAGGTCATCCTGGAGTCGGGCGCGAAATTCGACTTCGCCCATTTCTGGGAGGACATCTGCTTCAAGAACGGGCCGTGTATCTCGCCGCGCGTCTTCGAGGAGAAGGTCGGCCCGCACTACAAGCGCATCACCGACCTGGCGCGGCAGCACGGCATCGACATCTGCTCGCTCGACTGCGACGGCTGCATCGACGCGCTCGTCCCGACCTGGATCGCGAACGGCGTCAACACGATGTTCCCCATCGAGGTGGGCACGTGGGAGGCGAGCATCGCGCCGTGGCGCGAGCAGTTCGGCCAGGAGCTGCGGGGCGTCGGCGGGATGAACAAGAACGTCTTCGCCCGCGACCGCGCGGCCATCGACGCCGAGGTCGAGCGGCTCAGGCCGCTGGTCGAGCTGGGCGGCTTCATCCCCTGCCCCGACCATCGCATCGCGCCCGACGCCGAGTTCGACCTCGTCCGCCACTACTGCGACCGGATGCGCGAAACCTTCGACTAACCGACCACAAGGAGGCCGACGGTGGCCAAGAGGCAGATGACATCCAAGGAACGCGTCCTGACCACGTTCGCGCACCAGGAGCCCGACCGCGTGCCCATCAGCTACGGCGCGAACGGCGGGATCGACAAACGCCTGCGCGAGTACTACAAGAACGTCCGCGGTGACGACCGCGACCTCAGCGAGATCCTCGGCATCGACTTCCGCGGCGTCGGCGGCTCCTACACCGGCGCTCGCCTGCACGAGGATTCGCCCGACAGCAAGCTCAACATCGACGGGCTCTGGGGCATCCACACCCGCCTGATCGAGCACGACAGCGGGAGTTACTGGGACTACTGCGACTTCCCGCTCAAGGACGCCGACGAAGAGACCGTCGCCAACTGGCCCATGCCCAATCCTGACGACTTCGATTACTCGGGCGTCGCCGAGCAGTGCAAGCAGCACGAGCAATTCGCCATCAACGGGTCCGGCGGGTTCGGCGACATCATCAACGGGAACGGCATGCTGCGCACGATGGAGCAGACACTCATCGACCTCGTCACTGACGACCCGGCCGGCCTGCTGCTGGCCAAACGGCGCGTCGACATACAGATCGAGATCACGCGCCGCATCCTCGAGGCCGCGAAAGGCGGCGTCGACTACATCCACATCGGCGAGGACCTCGGCACGCAGATCGCCCCGATCATCAGTCTCGACCTCTTCCGGAGACACATCCGCCCCGCGTACCAGAAGTACTGCGACCTCGCCCGAGCGCATGACGTCTACGTGATGATCCACACCTGCGGCTCGAGCAGTTGGGCCTACGAGGACTTCATCGAGATGGGAATCCACGGCGTCGACACCCTCCAGCCCGAGGCGAAGGACATGTCGCCCCGCTACCTCAAAGACCACTTCGGCGGGCGGCTCTTCTTCCACGGCTGCATCTCGACCGCCGGCCCCGTCGCCTACGGCACCGTGCAGGACGTGATCGACAACTGCCGCGAGACGCTCGACATCATGATGCCCGGCGGCGGCTACTGTTTCGCCCCGACCCACGCGCTTCAGGACAACTCGCCCACCGAAAACGTCGTCGCGATGTACGACACCGCGCACGAGTATGGGCGGTATTGAGGACGGAGGTTCCGATGGAACGGCTCGGCGGCGACGAGAAGATGACCTCCAAGGAACGCGTGCTGGCGACGTTCGCGCACGAGAAGCCCGACCGCGTCCCGATCAACTACGGGGCGAACGGCGGCATCCACGGCCGGCTGCTCGAACACTTCGGCCTCGAGTCCGGCGACTACGAAGGACTGCTCGTGGCGCTCGGCGTCGATTTCCGAGGCGTCGGAGCCCCCTATGTCGGCCCCAAGCTCCACGAGGACATCCCCGACCGCGGCGTCAACGTCGATAACTGGGGCATCCATCGCCGGTGCGTCGAGCACGACTCGGGCAGCTACTGGGACTACTGCGACTTCCCGCTCAAGGACGCCGACGAGGAGACCGTCGCCAACTGGCCGATGCCCAATCCCGACGACCACGACACCAGCGGCATCGAAGAAGCCTGCAAGCGGCAGGAGCAGTACGCCATCCACGTCGGCAACGCCGGCCTCGCCTGCATCATCAACACCGCCGGCTTTCTGCGGGGGATGGAACAGGTCTTCATCGACCTCATCACCGACGATCCCGCCGGCCTCCTCCTGATCGACCGCTTCCTCGACATCCATTTCGAGACCGTCCGCCGCGAGATCGAGGCGGCCAGGGGCGGCGTCGACTTCATGTGGATCGGCGAGGACCTCGGCACCCAGCACAGCCCTATCATCAGTATGGACCTCTTCAAGAAGCACATTCGCCCGCGGCACCAGCGGTTCATCGACCTCGCCAGGGCCCACGACCTGCCCGTCATGATCCACACCTGCGGGTCAAGCAGTTGGGCCTACGAAGACTACATCGAAACGGGAATGAACGGCGTCGACACCCTCCAGCCCGAAGCGACGGACATGTCGCCCCGGTACCTAAAGGACCGCTTCGGCGGGCGGCTCTTCTTCCACGGCTGCATCTCGACCGCTGGCCCCGTCGCATACGGCACCGTGCAGGACGTGATCGACGACTGCCGCGGGACGCTCGACATCATGATGCCCGGCGGCGGCTACTGTTTCGCCCCGACCCACGCCCTTCAGGATAACTCGCCCACCGAAAACGTTGTCGCGATGTATGAAGCCGCCCACCAATACGGTCGGTATTAGGACGGCTGGGGAGGAAGGCCCGGGCGAGCCCTTCGGACAAACCTGCACCGGCACGAATGCCGTTTCTTGGCACTTTCAAATCGCGCCGCCTGCGGCCGACACGGCGCCCCCGCCGAGGCCCCCGCGGCGATGATCACCTAAATTATTCCCGCACAGTGACTTGCCCATCCGCCTCCCGCCGGCGACTCGGCCCGGGCGCCAGCAGAGAAAACCAGGAAAAAGAATTTGACATCCCGGCATCCGCCCCTAAACTGTCGCCTCATTTACCGTCAGAATTGACATGTAAGCTAACAAGGAGAAATGAAGATGGACAGACGGGAATCGCGGATCGATCTGATTCGCAAGCGGCACAAGAAGTTGATACTTGAACCCAAGCGGCAGATGGAGTATGCTCTAATCGACGATTGGGACGACGAGCCCCGCCACGGCGAGGAAGACCTGGTCGGGGTCGGCGTCGACTTGCCCGACAGCGACGGAGACGACGAGTAGAGGAGTCTGCCGACCGTGCCCTGTGGCCGGAAGCGACGCAAGCGAAAGATCGCCAAGCACAAGCGTGACAAGCTGCGCAAGGCGCATCGTCACAAGAAGAAATAGCCAGGGCAGCGGCGCGTCGCGGCGGGTGGTTGATCGCGGGGCGCCGTTCCTGTGTCCCGCCCGCCCGAAGCTGTCCGGCCGGGCGGCTTTGGCAATCCGGGGTGTAGCTCAGTTTGGAAGAGCGCTACGTTCGGGACGTAGAGGCCGCTGCCCGCCTGTGGCGGGTAAA
>CAYMME010000089.1:0-6783 GCA_964391465.1 uncultured Planctomycetales bacterium | reverse complement strand
GGCGGGGTGTAGCTCAGTTTGGAAGAGCGCTACGTTCGGGACGTAGAGGCCGCTGGTTCAAGTCCAGTCACCCCGACCAACCTTACCGGACATTCGCCCCTTCGTCGAAGGGGCGTTTTTCTTGGGGGCTGATTTGTTCACAACTCCCTTCGGCAGCTTCACTTCCCCGTTTACGCCCAACCGCAGTTCGCCACCGACCGGGACGTTCCTGCGTCGTCCCGTTGACGGATGGTCGAAGTGTACGACCAACTCAATGCCGAGAGCGTTGAATGTTTCTCGTAGCCGGTTTTCGCGCATCTTCTTGAAGAACAGATGAAGTTCGTTCATCACTGAGGCCGCTCGTTGAACTTCCTTCGGAAGGGACTTGGGCTGGCGCTTGGTTTCGAGCTTGGCGATCTTCCGCTCCAAAGCCCGGACTTCGGACAGGAACTCGCGGTACGTCTTGTCGGCTATGTCCCGTTCCAGCTTGTCCGCCGCCTCGATCTTATCGACGTGAGCCAGTTCGGCCTTACGTTGCGTTGAAGCCAGTTCAGCTTTGAGCGCCTTGAGTGATGCCTCAGCGTCGGCGGCGGGCTTGTCGGCCTCAATGAGCACCCGGATGGCTTGTTCGAGTTTCTTCTTTCTACCGAGCTTCCCAAGCCACTCCCGCAACGATTGTATGGTGAACAAGACCAGCACGTCACGTTCCACCCAATTGTGGTGGCATTCTTGGGCATTCGTGGTTTCATAGCTTGCGCAGATATAGCACAGTTTGTTTTGGTAGAGCGAGCCGATCATCGGCCTTCCGCAATCGCCGCAGATGACACGAAGGGGGTATCGGTTGGGATCACTGCATCTCGGTATGCCTCGTGTCCCCAACTTCTTGCCCCGACTCAGCAGAGTTTCGTAATTCGCGCTCCACACTTCTTCGGGGACAATGGGATCAAACTTCACTGGTGCAGGAACGAGTATCCAGTCGGCTGTATCACGGTGATGAATCTTCTTGACCTCGTCCTTGTTGTCCGGAGCGATCTCGTCATCGCGCAACTCACGGAACGGGTCTGCCCCTTTGATGCTCAGTCGGTGTATCTTGCCCTCGGCGACACGGCCATAAGCGGCCAGACCGGAGTATATCGGGTTCTCGATGATCGTCCTCACGCTTGAGAGCGTCCACAACCCTTTCGAGTTCTTTCGATTGGCTCCCGGCGGGGGAATCCCGTCCTTGTTCAGGCGCTTGGCAATCGCTGCTAATCCGCCAAGCCCCTTGTAGTATTCCGCCGCGATCCTTGCGACAACGTGCTGCTTCTGCCTGCTTGCCTTATCTTTGCCGGGCATTTCGGCGACCGAATACCCCGGTTGCCTCACTCTCTCCTTGTCACGCAATACCCTGTCAACGTGCAGATCGCTTTCGCGCACCAGCACCCGGACGAATCCATACGAAGCAGAGCCACCAGTGGAGTAACCCTTCTCCGCTGTCTTCTTCAATCCACGCAGAACTTTCTGCGATAGTCCTCGAACATCATCACGCGCCCTGTGGTACTCCAAAAGACTCTGGATTTCTCCGCCAACATCACTTTCGGAACGACTGAGGCGGGGAAGGACTCCGGCTGATGTCACGATGGAGATTCCCGTCCTTCGTATGTCCATCTCCAACGCTGCCAGATGCAGCGGGCTATCGGGGCGGGCCAATCGGTCACGTTGCCAGCAAAAAAGGTGGGTGATGGTCTTGTCTGTTCGTAATCTGTCGATGCACGCCTTGAAGCCGGGGCGATTCATGTCTGAGCCACTGATGGCGTCGTCAAGGCAAAGGTCGCCCGCGACGCTCTTGTGACTCGAACACGCTTTCTTGAGAGCAGACAAGGACGTGTCCAGACTGACGTGAAGCTCCGCCGCTCGCTTGACGGCCCACTCGACTTGTTGCTTGAGCGAGCCAGTTTGTTGAGAAGTCGAGCGCCTCACATACAGAATTGCACGCGTGACCTTCTTACTTGGCATTCTTGGCGACCCTCACGGCATCTTCATACAATCGCTGACGCTTCCTCACTTGCAGCAGGAGTTCCGCCAAGGCGGTTACTCCCGCTTCCGGCACATCTCCGGTTTCTTTCACGTCCACTTGCTTCAACCACGAATACTGTTGCTTGAACGCCTTGTACCGTGTGCGGAGTTCCTTGTACCAAGTTCTTGGCATATCGCTGGCGACCGGTTCCCAAAGCGCACGAATGATGAACGGAAAAAGCGGATCGTCCTTCTCGGAGCGAAGAATGATGCCACTCTTTCGTAATACGAAGTCAAATCGTTCTTCTCGTCTTTGGTGCATCTCACCGACGAGCCGTTGCCATTTCTTCCATGCCTTTGGGGACAACCGTTTGAGTGCCACGTGCGCTCTCCGTTCTTCGGGGTGAATGATGAACGCATTCTATGGGGAACTGACGCAAGATTCAACAAGCGGAAGGGGGACGTTCCTTGGGATCGTTGTCAATCTTCGTCCGAAGTCTGACGCGAATCCGGGCGATTGCCCCCGTCAAGCCCCATCTCTGAGTGGCCAAGTCTGGTGAGGTCGGCTCGTACCTCAGCCAGTTCAGTGGCGGACAGCGGCGCTCGTTGGCGTGATTCCGTGACATGCAGAACATAGCTCGCTCCCTTCCCGTCCGCGGTGGCGTGAGGTGTGACCTTCTTCTTGGTCAGTTCTTCCGAGCCAGCGCTGCCTTGACCGTCTGTGCGTGCCATCTGTGATTCCCCCGTTTCGTTGGTATGCCCCGCTTCTCCAACTCAATCCCAACGGCCCTGAGTGACCGTCCGTTGCGCCGGAGTCGCTGGATCAGCCGGACGGTCTTCTGCTCACCCTCGTTCGGGGTCAGGCACTTCACTGCGTTCTCGCCCTTGCCCTCGACGACCACGTCGTATCCGAACGGCACGTCGCCGCCGGTCTTCTCTCCGTTCTCGCGCTTGTGGCGTAGGGCCACGGCGGTGCGCTCGCCGATCTGCTTGCGCTCCAACTGCGCCAACGCCGCCATCAGGGTGAAGAAGAAGGTGCCGATGGCCGAGTCCGTGTCGATCTTTTCCGAGATGCTGTGCAGGGCGACCCCTTTGGTCTTGCACAGTTCAGCAATCTCGATGGCATCCTTGGTATTGCGCACCAGCCGGTCGAGCTTGAAGATCACCACGCCGTCGATCTTCCCCTTGCGGATCAGTTGCAGGACGCGTTGGGCAGCGGGCCGATTCGTTGTGTTCTTCGCACTGATCCCCTCGTCCCGATATATCTTCGCCAGTTCCAGCCCGTGAAGTTCGCAGTACGCCTCGATCTTGGCGTGCTGCGCGTCCAGCGAAACGCCGTCCACTTGATCCAAATGGCTCACCCGCGCGTATCCGACCACTGGCATACCCATCTCCTTTCGATTCGGACGGATTACATGGTACACGTAAGATACTGCGGTGCAATAGGTTGCCGTAGTGACAATCTTTGGCAGGGGGCTTCGCATTGACACGTTGTCAAAAATCGGGGGGCGTCTTTGCCGGGCGCTCACGCCGCGATGTCGCCGCAGATGACCTCGGCCTGCTCAAGGACGGTCTGCACGGCCTTCTCCTGTTTGTCCGGCGGATACCCGTAGCGGCGAAGGATGCGCTTCACCATCACGCGCAGCTTCGCCCGGACGTTCTCCTTGACCGTCCAGTCGATGCTGACGTTCCGCTTGACGGTCTCCACCAGTTCCCGCGCGATGGCGCGCAGCGTCTCGTCCCCAAGCACCTTCACGGCGCTGTCATTGACTTCGAGCGCGTCATAGAAGGCAAGCTCGTCCTCGCCGAGGTTGAGTTCTTCGCCCCGACGATTGGCTTCGCGCATCTCCTTCGCCAGCCGGATCAGTTCCTCGATGACTTGCGCGGTTTCAATCGAACGGGTCTGATACTTCCGAATCGCTTCTTCGAGCATCTCCGAAAACTTCCGGGACTGCACCACGTTCTTCCTCAGCCGAATCGCGATCTCGTCACACAACAGCTTCCTCAGCACTTCGAGGGCGAGGTTCCGCTGCGGTAGCCCTTTGATCTCGGCGAGGAACTCATCCGACAGGATCGAGATTTCCGGCTTGACCAACCCGGCGACTTTGAAGATGTCGATGACCTCGTCGGACGACACAGCCTTCGACACAATCTGCCGCACGGCCATGTCGAGTTCTTCCTCGGTCTTCTCTCCCGGAACTGCCGTCTTCGCCAGCGCAGCCCGGACGGCTTGAAAGAATCCGACCTCATCACGGATTCTCAGTGCGTCCTCGTGCGGCACGGCGAGCGCAAACGCCTTCGACAACTCCGTCACCACGTGCATGTACCGCTTCTTCCCGTCGTCGAGACCGAGAACGAAGTCCATCGCCAACTTCACGCCCTCAAGCCGCGTGCCCGTTCTGGCGTCGAGGTACGGGTCGTAATCGAACCCGTGGAACATGTCGCAAGCGATCTCGTACTTCTCAAGCATAATTCCCGCAGCGACGCTCTGATCGACAGCCCCGTCGCCCTTGCCACCGGCATCTGTGTAGTTCGACAACGCCCGTCTCAACTGATCGGCCAGCCCAAGGTAATCGACCACCAGCCCACCGGGCTTGTCCTTGAACACCCGGTTCACGCGAGCGATTGTCTGCATCAGATTGTGGCCTGCCATCGGCTTGTCGAGATACATTGTATGAAGGCATGGCGCGTCGAATCCGGTCAACCACATGTCGCGCACAATGACGAGCTTCATCGGATCGTCTGCATTCTTGAACCGTGTCGCCAGCGCCTTCCGCCCTGCCTTTGGTCGGATGTGCTGCTGCCAGTCGGCATCGTCCGACGCCGAACCGGTCATCACGACCTTGATCGCGCCCTTCTTGTCGTCCTTGCTGTGCCACTTCGGGCGACGCTCCACGAGGGCCTTGTACATCTCCACGCAGATGCGGCGGCTCATACAGACGATCATCGCCTTGCCGTCCATTGTCTCAAGCCGCTGCTCGAAATGCGCTACAAGATCGTCGGCAACCAGCCCGATGCGTTCATCGGTGCCGACCATCGCTTCGAGCCGCGCCCATTTCGACTTGAGCTTCTCCTTCTTGGCGACTTCCTCGCCCTCGGTGACTTCCTCGAACTCCGGGTCGATCTTGGGCTTTGCGGCAGCATCGAGGTCGATCTTCGCCAGCCGACCCTCGTAGTAAATCCGAACGGTCGCGCCGTCCTCGACCGCCCGCTCGATGTCATAGATGTCGATATAGTCGCCGAACACTGCTCGCGTGTTACGGTCGGTCAACTCAATCGGGGTTCCGGTGAATCCGACAAACGAGGCGTTCGGCAGAGCATCTCGCATGTGCCGCGCGAACCCGTCGATGTGCCCGTACTGACTCCGGTGGCTTTCGTCACATATCACGACAATGTTCCGCCTGTCCGAAAGCTCAGGGAACGCGTCGCCCTTCTGCTCCGGGAAGAACTTCTGGATCGTCGTGAAGATGACGCCGCCCGACGAACGCTTGAGCAGTTCTCGAAGGTCGGCGCGGCTTCCCGCCTGCACCGGCTCCTGCCTCACGAGATGGCTGCATCCTGCGAACGTCCCGAACAACTGCTCATCGAGATCGTTCCGATCTGTCAGCACCACCAGCGTAGGATTCGCCATCGCCGGATGCTGGATGATCTTCCCGGCATAGAAGACCATCAGCAAGCTCTTGCCGCTCCCCTGTGTGTGCCAGACCACGCCGACCCGCTTGTCACCTTCCGGCGACGCTGCATCGACGGTACATTCGACTGCTTTGTTCACGGCGAAGTATTGGTGATACCCGGCCATCTTCTTGACTGTCTGCTTGCCGTCCATCTCGAAGACGTTGAAATGCCGGATGAGATCGAGCAGCCGCCCCTTCTCGAACATCCCCTCGGCCAGCACATCGAGTTGCGGCAGGGTGGCCGGTGCGACATTCTCGCCGTCCGTTGTCCGCCACGGCATAAACCGATCCCATCCCGCCGTCAGCGTGCCCGCCATCGCCTCAAGGCCGTCCGAGATCACAAGCACCTCGTTGAATGCCATCAGCGAGGGAATCTCCTGCTTGTACGTCTGCAACTGCTTGAACGCCTTCTTGACAGTAGCGTTCTCGTCGGCGGGGTTCTTCAACTCGACCACGCCAACCGGCAGGCCGTTCACGAATACGACGACATCGGGACGGCGATTGCGATTATCCTCGATTACGGTGAACTGGTTCACGGCGAGCCAATCGTTGGCGGACGGGTCGGCAAAATCCACGAGCCACGCCTTGTCGTGGATTTCGCGCCCTTCTTCGTTGCGGTACGACACATCCACGCCGTCCGCTAGCATCCGGTGGAAGCGCCGGTTGTTCTCGATCAGGCTCGGGCTCTCCGTCCGGGTGACGATGCGGACTGCCTCGTCGATGGCGTCGGCAGGGATACTCGGATTGATCTCGGTCAGCTTCGTCCGCAGGCGCTCGACCAGCACCACATCGCCGTAGGTATCGCGCTCGGGGTGCTCACCGTCGCAGGCGATGTCCGGCCCGAACACAATCTCGTACCCCAACTCCCTGAACGTCTCAAGGAGTCCCTGCTCGACTGCGTCTTCGTCTAAGAACGGTGTCATCGCGTCGGTCGCCTTTTCCTTTCACCGCCGGCCGTATTGTCCGTTTCCGCGTGCTGAAGATGCTGATCCTCTGTTCCTTGCTGTTCACCCTTCCGAAGCCCGTCGGCCAAGCTCTTTGATGACGAGAGAATGGAGACAAAGCGACTAACAACAAAGATCGTAACACTTCAGCCGAATGAAGTGGATCAGTTCGGCAAGGGCGGCAGTGTACC
>CAYMME010000088.1:19633-21819 GCA_964391465.1 uncultured Planctomycetales bacterium | reverse complement strand
GGGCCGACGTCGTGATGACCCGTGCGGTGAACCCCGGCGGCGAACCGCCTTCGTTTTCGTACCACGCGACCGTGTCGTCAAAGTCAGACGCGGAAAGTACGTCGGTGTCGGTGTCGCCGTCCACGTCCGTCGCGAAGACCGAATAGGCCCCGGAGGCCGACGCCGTGATCACATGCCGGGTGAACGCCGGCGGCGAAGCGCCGTCACTCTCGTACCAGGCGATCTCGTCGTCGTCGTACGACGCGGAGAGCACGTCCGTGTCGTCGTCGCCGTCCACGTCCGCCGCGAAGACGGAATAGGCCCCGGAGGCCGACGTCGTGATGACCCGCTCGGTAAACCCCGGCGGCAAACCGCCGTCGTTCTCGTACCACGCGATCGTGCTGTCGACGTACGACGCAGATAGGACGTCCGTGTCGTCGTCGCCGTCCACGTCCGCCGCGAACACGCAGAAGGCCCCGGAGGCCGACGTCGTGATGACCCGCTCGGTGAAGGCCGGCGGCGAACCACCGTCGTTCTCATACCATGCGATCTTGTCGTCGAGCTCGGACGCGGAGAGCACGTCGATGTCGTCGTCGCCGTCCACGTCGGCCGCGAATACCGATGTGGCATAGGAGGCCGCGGTCGAGATGACCCGCTCAGTGAAGGCCGGCGGCGAACCGCCGTCGTTCTCGTACCACGCGATCTTGTTGTCGACCAGCGACGCGGAGAGCACGTCAGTGTCGCCGTCGCCGTCCACGTCGGCCGCAAAGACAGAAGTGGCCCCGTTGGCCGCGGTTGAGATACCCCGCTCAGCGAAGGGTACGTCCGCCGCCTTGGACGTCCCGCCCGCCCACGCCGTCGCCATCAGAATCATCGCTGTCACCAACCGCCGAATCGAACGAAATGATGCTACCATGTCCCGCTGACCTCCTCGTTCCCCCGATCCTCAGCCCTTGATCCCGATTCCCTCGTCACCGTTTGGCACGCCACGCCGTTGCCACCGACCGCCGCCGGACGAAGACCGTACCCATCGCCGCCAGCAGAAGCGCCATGACGGCCAATACCGACCCGGTCAGTGCGATGCTGAACGCACGGGCCGAAACGCGAACGACGGCGCCGTTGAGGGGACAAGCTTCCGACAAGCTTCTCCCTCCACGTGACATGTAGTATAGTGGTCCGCAACCCCACCTGCAACGGAAACATTGACTGTGGACCGCGCACGATCACGGCATGCCAAGACGCATCTGGAGCTGATCCGCATGTTCCTCTTGCCGGCCCCGAGGGGGGCTGCCTCTCACCGGCGCGACAAGATTCTGCGGGATGGTTGTACGATGAGGGCATCGGATGTGAAGGGCGTGGACACCGGTGAGCCGGACCGGCACGGACCATCCTGAGCACCCGCTCAATCTCCCCAGACGACCGTGCCGGCCGGCCACCAGGCACACACGAAGGCCCCCCACGGCGGGGTTTGCCCTGCCTTCGCGTTGTTGGCTTGTATGGTTGCCGCCGTCGATGGCTCGATCCGACGACGGGTTGCTACCCTGTGGCCGCGACGCATGCGGTTGCAGACGCCGCGGCCTGCACGCGGTCCCAGCCCGCCCGAAGGCGGATCCCCTACCGGAAAGCCCGGCTCGCCCGGCCATTGCTGACCGAGCGAAAGCGCGAGTGCCACTGCCGTGCCACTGACCGCTGCGCGTCCCACTGGTGAACCTCCAGAAACCGGTCAATACGCCGACAGATCCGCGGGCACGTGGAACACATCGTTCCACGTACGACTTCCCCGTGCAGGCAACGAGGGTGCTGATGCGCTACCGCAGGCCGATCGTATCCGTCGACTCCGGCGCGCACGAACTCCGTGTTCGTTCGCCTGCCACTACTAATCAATGGCACGCGGCGTACGCCGCGTCAGTGGACAGCATGGGGAGAGTACCCGACAGGTCTTGCCGCCCACCCAATATCACGCGCCTTTCCGCTCCCAACGGGCCGACGTGCGCGTGAGCGAGACGCTCGCGGCGGCAGGTGCGAGAGGAGAATCGCGAACTCACCAGCCGCCCGCTGGTCTCGAAAGACGCCGTGAGAAGCCTTGAAGTGCCAAACGCCTCGAACTCACCACGTCTCGATCTTCACTTGATTATTCAACGCAACCCGCAAAAGGCAAGTGCCGCAAGGCTTAATATCACACCATAGTGGAGCGAGAGCCGAGCTGC
>CAYMME010000088.1:0-19623 GCA_964391465.1 uncultured Planctomycetales bacterium | reverse complement strand
GATTCCGTGTGCGCAGCTCTATGCATCGAAGCTTCCGGAAACTAGGATCGTGGCCGACACGATCGTCGCGTCTACTCGCTCCGGTGAGCAGGATGGAAGGGATCACCAACGTGACGCTCACGGCAGATTCGGATCGCCGGCCCGACAAGACCCGCAACGGTGTCACGTCTACTCGCGATGCCAAGTGGCTGGGCAACCGTTTGGAGGAGCGGGTTGTTGTCGACGTCTTTCCGCATCTCGCTCGAGGCTTCTTGCGCGACCGGCGCAGAAGACTTGGCCGATCCAATCGGCCGTCCGAGAAAGAACTGCGCGACATCCACAACGCAACGCTGACGCTCCTGTATCGGTTGCTGTTCCTGCTCTACGCCGAATCGCGCGATGCGCTGCGCGTCGGCGAGACCGCGCATCGCGGCGAGAGTCTCCAGCAGATCAAGGAACAGATCGCCGCTCAGGCGGGTGAGGCCGAGCCAGATGCGCCTGGCAGGCTCGAGGCCTACTCGGAGACGAGTGCGGCGCTCTATGATCGGTTCCTGAAGCTTTGCACCGCTCTGACAAAGGGCGACTCGACGCTCAACGTTCCGCGGTGCATGAACGGCCTGTTCATCGTCGAGCCCAACCGGAGTCGCACGGATGTCCCATCCGTGAGACAGTCGCACAAACATCGCATCGCAACCTTCCTCCGTGGGCACAAGGTACCCGACCGCTACCTCGCCCTGGCCATCGACCGGCTGGCCCGCGACACCGACGCGAGGGTGCTCGACCTGGTTTTCATAGACTACAAGTCGCTCGATGTTCGTCACTTGGGCGGCATTCACGAGGGTCTGCTCGAGTTCAAACTGAGGATCGCCGTCGAAGACCTGACGACGGAGACCGAGAAGAAGGTGGAGAAGTACATCCCGCTTTCGCGGGTCAGGCCCAGCCGGGGTCGGCGGCGGATGACGCCCGAGGTCGTCGTCCGCAAGGGTGAGGTGTATCTCTCCAACGACAAGGCGGAACGCAAGGCCACAGGCAGTTACTACACGCCTGAGGCGGTCGTGCAGCACATCATCGGGCAGAGCGTCGGCCCCGTGCTCGATCAGAAGCTCGCGACCCTCGGGCCGGACTTCGACAAGGCGGCCGAAACCTACGACCGCCACTTGAAGAACGCGAAGGACAACCCCGCCCGACTCCCGCGCGGCATCGATGCCCGCAGCCATGCGGCTACCGAGACCTACACCGCGCACCACGACCTCGTCGACAAGGTCTTTGACCTGAAGGTACTCGATCCGGCGATGGGCAGCGGTCACTTCCTGGTCGAGGCCGTTCGCTTCATTACCGATCGCCTGCTCGCCTTCCTCCATCGCTACCCGCACGACCCTGTCCGCCTCATGCTCGACAAGACGCGGCGAGACATCGAGCAGGCGTTGCGAGGAATGAGTGTTGACGTCGACACGAAGACCAAGCTGACCGACATCAACCTGCTCAAACGCCACGTGCTCGAGCGATGCATCTACGGCGTCGACCTGGACCCGACGGCCGTCGAATTGGCCAAGGTCAGCCTTTGGCTCGATACGTTCACGCCGGGCGTGCCGGTGCGCGTCTTCGATCATCATCTGCGTTGCGGAAACTCACTTGTGGGCGCAACGTTTGCAGACCTGCGACAAGCTGCTTCCGGGCAATCCTTCGCGAAAGATCATGAGCCGCCGATGGCCGCCATCCGGCGCATTCTGCTTCTCAACGAGACGACCGATGCCACCGCGGCCGGAGTCCGCCGGTCGGACACGGAGTACGCGCAAGCCCGCAACGAGCTGACCGGGGCTCAGGCCATGCTGGATTCGCTCGTCGCCGATCAGTTTGCCGTTCAGCGCCCGAGGCGCACGCAAGTCGGTCGCGGCGGGCAACAACCGCGTCGAGTGGTTGAAACGCTCGCCCGCCGACCCGATTTGCGCTTCTTCCACTGGGAGACCGAGTTCCCCGAGGTGTTCTTCGGTTTCGCCGACGCAGAGAGGCGGCGCATCAAGCACAAGAACGATATTGAACCCGGTTCGGCCGGCTTCGACGCGGTGGTTGGCAACCCACCGTATCTCTCGTTCTCGGGTCGCCAGGCGCGCCACCTATGTCCCGAATCGCGCCGCTACTACTCGAAGCGATTCGGGGCTGAGGGTTGGCCGACGTTGCACGGATATTTCGTTCGGCGTGCCATCGAACTCAGCCGGGGCACGGTGTCCTTGATCGTTCCCGACCAGGTGGCCCACCTCGACGGCTACGCGCCGCT
Source organism: uncultured Planctomycetales bacterium (assembly GCA_964391465.1). Classification (GTDB taxonomy): domain Bacteria; phylum Planctomycetota; class Phycisphaerae; order UBA1845; family CAYMME01; genus CAYMME01. The sequence goes on along the minus strand of CAYMME010000088.1, from coordinate 17,369 downwards.
GCGAAGATGGGGGGTGCAGCATGCTCACTTGCGGGAGGTGCGGTATTGGGGTGAGGCGGTCTTCGGGAAAGTGGTTACGCCCGCGCTGACGTTCACGGCTGCTCGCTCCGGTCAAGGTGAAACCTCGATCGTTCCCGTGCAGGGGCAGGGTGTGCGCGTTTCAATCCGGGATTCAGACCCGTGGGTTGCCCCGTCCGCCGGTCGCAATCTGCTCGTCAAGCTTGCGTCACAATCGCGCGGTCTCGGTGATCTGGTGGCGGATCCCGGTGTACACACGGGCAACTGTTCGCGCCGACTGATTGTCCGCAGGGAGGCGGCGCCGCCCGACGCCGTGCCCGTTCTGGAGGGGAGGCAGGTCGGCAAGTATCGCTGCGATGCCCCGACGAAACGCCTCAGGCTCGACTACAAGACGAAGGCAGGCGAGTACTTCACCATCCGTCCTGTTGAGAGATACCGCGATGCCCGATTCGTCATCCGTCAGACGGCGCGCTATCCGATCGTCGGTCCTCGACGAAACGCGGAGTACTTCCGCAACTCGCTGCTGGCGTTGTACGCGCCTCGGGACGGGACCGACGTTCGTTACCTGGTGGGCCTGCTCAATTCCCGACTCATGCGCTTCGCTCACGAGCAGGGGGTGCAGGAGGCAAAGCAGAGGGCGTTCCCGCAGGTGAAGGTGCGTTCGCTGCGGGCTCTCCCGATTCGATGGCCTGATTGGGCGGACTCGAGAGAGCGGAGCCGGCACGATCGACTCGTGCGCCTGGTCCAGCAGAACCTCGACCTTCATTCCCGTCGTCAGCGCGCAGGCCGGAAGAGTCAACGGAACACGATTGACAACGAGATCGATGAAGTGGCCCGACAGATCGACCGACTCGTCTACTGCGTTTACGGCCTCGATGCCGCGGAGGTCGACTTGGTCGAAGGCGCGACAGCCCAGACGGACGGGGCGATCGCGAGATCCCTCAGGCTGTGTGAGATGGACACACGCGGCGCGACGTGACTACCGCCCCGAAGAGATGATCCGTCCTCTCGGGAACTGCACCGCGTTCGTCGACGGAGTCCAGAGGAGCTTCGGGCCCTGCCACGCAAGGAACTGGCCCGACTGCTCATCCTCGATCGAGAGCAGCGCTTCGGTGCCCCTGCCGCCCCACACCGTCACCCGGTCCCGTGCCTGCGTGTAGATGACGCGCTGGCCGGACAGGGATTTCGTGCCCTCGGTCAAGTGGACGTCTCCCGACGCGTCGAAGCGTTCGAGCGTGGTGCCGCCGAGCCCGTCGAGGGCTCCGTCACCCGTGGATCGGTCGGGATCCCGACGGAACGTCACGGCCAGGTGGTCCGTGGCCGTCAGGTTGGCGCGCCGGCCTTCGAGGTGACGCAGGCTGTCGGTATCGACGTTCAACGATTGGGCGAGGCCTTGCAGCAGTGCCATCTCCGTGCCCGCGCGATGCGTGAGTTGCACGTCGCGATCGAACGCGGCCACGTTCCTCTTGACGAAGAAGGACATCGCATTCGCCCAGTGAATCAGCGTCTGGCTCGGACCGCCGAGGCCCTCGGAGCCCAGGGCAAGTCCGGAGCCGCCTGACGCCCGCGCCTCCGAGCCGCGCTTCCGATCGTCGGGCAGACGATAGTCCTCGATCAGCAGGTCGCCCGCGCCGTCGACGTTCAACCGCTCCTCGTCCTCGTCGAGATCCACGGCCAGCTTCGGCCCCGCGATGTAAGTTCGCCCGATCAGGCGTCCCGTCCGGGTGTCGATGTCACTCGACAGCACGCGTGCATTCCCGGAGGCCAAGAGCCTCGAGATCCGCTTCTCGAATCGCCCGGCATAGGGTCGGACCGGATCGCGTGAACCCGACGAGCGGTCCAGGAACGGCCGCAGCAGCCACAACCCGCGCGCCCCTTTTGGGGCCGACGCCTCGACCACCTTCGGCTTCGGCGGCAACGACACCAGTTCGACGCGAAGCGACTCGTCACAATCCAGCGTCGAATCCTCGGACTCGCCATGCACGGTTCCGGCGAACAACGCCAGATGATCCTCACCCCGCAGAGCCATGCGCTCGGTCCAGGTGATATGCACGGGCACCGGGTTCTCGCGTCGGCGGCCGTCGAGCGACTCGGCCGAGACGAACATCAGCTCGCCCGGACCGGGCACGTCGGCCTGCTCGTCGGGCACGTTCGCATCGATCGTGTGGCCTCGGAGGAAGTAGTCACCCATCGCGGCCGACGCCATCCGGCTTTCCGTTCCGTCGAGGTGCACCTTGCTGATCGCCCGCCCGTTGGGCGTTTCGATCCTCACCGTTTCGGCCTGCACCTCCATCGGGCTTTCGTCGGAGATGTCCCGGGCCTCGACGTCGCCGGAGGCCACCATCGTGACCATCCGCACCTCCATCTGGCGTGCCTCGTACTTCTCTCGCTGCTTGTCCCAATCGACCTTCTCGGCGTCGTGCCCCTGCTTGCGGGCAAACTGCTTGGCTTTCTCGATATCCCACGGCTCGGCGTCCCGGCGGATCTGGGCGAAGTGCACGATCAGCCGGTCGTCGGCGGTGATCCACCGCACCACGCGCTTGGATTCGGCCCCGAACACCTGCGCCATCAACGGGATCGGCTCGCCCTGCTCGACCCGCACCGCTCCGATGGCCCGGGCTACGGACGGATCGTTGCTTCCCTCGACCATCTCCACGTGGAGCCGTCGGCAGACGATCCGGCTCAGATCGTCGCGCAGCACCACGTGCCCATCAGCGAGGATCTCATCCAACGTGTCGGCGATCTCGCCTCGCGACCGCGGGGGTGCAAAGCGCAGCTCGACGGCATCCGCGGCCAGCGACTGTTGTCCTTGTGCCATCACCACGCCGCCGCGGAACGCCGCTCGCTTCAACACCCTTTGCATCTCGATCTCGAACCCCGTGCCTTCCGCATTGGGCACACGAGTAGGCTGCTCGTCGAACTTCAACTCGACACTCGTTTCCCAGGTGATGCGGAACCCCGAGCCCGGCTTCGCTTCCCCGTCTGCGGGGGCGGTCGCCGTCGGCCGCGACGCCGTCGGCATGGCGATCCGGGCCGCGAGTTCACGCACGTCCGCCATCTGGCCGGGCCCGTTCACGCGGGCCACGCCCAGTTTGAGATCGAGGAAGAGGTGCTCTGCCTTCAGCTCACGTCCGTCGTCGGTGCGAAGCTCGGCCGGCGCGCCCGCATCCCCGTCGAGCCAAACGCGGTCGGATTCCTGCTCGTAGACGATCTTCCGACCGACCACGCGCCCCTGTTGCTCCGTGACCACGACGGGGGCCCCGGTCACCTCTACCCGGAAGCGTTTACCCGTTTGCGGCTCTTCGGGTTCGGCGATCGGCTTCATCGTGAAACTGCCGTCGCACGTCAGCACGATCTTGCGTTCGGTCTCCGGGGCTTCCGGCTGCGTCGTCGGCGCACCGACGGTCTCCTCATCCGCAGCCGCCGGTTGGGTGGCCGGCGCGGCTTCGGCCTGCTTGCCGCTATCGCTGTCGAAGTCGAAGAGCAATTCGAGTGCGTCGGTCGCGGTGACCTGACCGAGTTCCTCCAGCCCGCTCCGGCTCTCAACCCTGAGAGGGCCTTCGAACCGGGCCCGGTAGGTCGTGATCCGCCGCTTCTTCTCCTTCTTGGCCCGGGCGAGCTGAATCAGTGTCCACCGGGCGGCTTCGTCGGGAAGTCTGTCACCCGCCGGAGCAGAGGCTGCCGCGGTTGTCGGTGCGGTTCGTCGCGGCGCGGGGGCCGGTGCCGGGAGGACCAACCCCTGGTTCGCCACGGGACTTGCCGGCAGACGTACCGCTTGCAGGCCGGCGCCCGACGCTCCGTCGGCAGAACCCTCCAAGCGTGCGGCGGCCATGGCCGTTGCCCCCCGACGACCCGGGTCCGATGGTTTGCTGCGTCGCGTTCCCGGTACGCCGAACTTGATGAGGTCAGCGCCGCGGCGAAGCTCCATTCGCTCGACTTTGTCGATGCGAAGCTCCTCGATCCGGGCGGCCGGCTCGTTCCAGCGAAGTGCCAGCCCCGCACCCTCCACGTCGGCCTCCACGGCCTGCACGCGAAACTCCGACTTCGTGGTCAGGCGCGAGAGGTCGAGGTCGAAGTGCACTTCGTCCATCCAAATGTGGATGAGGTCGTCAGGGCGATCTTCAGACGCGGCCGTCTCCGGGTTGGCCTCGCGATCCTCCCGCGTGGAGCGGTCGATGTAGACATGTACGTGGCCTCTCAGCCATCCGCTTTTCGGGTCGAGGTTCTGCTTGCCGCCCGGCTGCACCATGACCTGCCCTTCGTCCGCCTCGATGTGGGCAATCTGTCCACTGGGCAGAACGACCTCGACCCGCGCGGTATGCAGCTCAAACTCTCGCTCCGACAGCGGTGCCCACCGGTCCGCCCGAAACCGCGTCTGCACCCGACCGTGTTCGTCGAACGCCTCGAACTCGACGCCCTCGCCCGGCGGGATCGCCACCTCTCCGACTTGCAGGACTTTCCCCGGAGCCGTGGTCGTGGTCGGCTGCGGCAGGTTCCGCGGATCGAACACGATGTCCGTATCTCGCGCGTAGTCCGACCCGGTCGTCGCGAGGTGATAGATTGCGAACAGCACCAGGATGATCGTCAGTGTCGCGATCCCGAGGATCAGTTTCTTGGCCATGGCTCGTCGCTTCGCGTTGTCGGCACGGGGATTCTTGCCCTGGGCGAAACAAGGATTGTCCTGTCCCAGGCGCAGACGGTCAAGCGCCGCCAGCAGCGTGTGTCAGGCACGGGTGCACAACGCCGTCGATCCCCCACACGCCGCCCACTCAGGGTCTCGTTGCGGGTTTCGCCTGTGCGGTGCGGCTTTTGTGCGGCGGTGCGGCCTGCTCGACCGCGGTCAGGAACTGGATCACCTCGGTCCGGTCCACCGTCGCCTGCTCCACCAGTTTCTGAAGGTGCTTGCCGAGCGCCTCGTTGCGTTTCCGTTCGGCGACCTTCTCGCGCATCTCGGCCTGGGCGTCGGCGAACGGAACGCGGCGCTGAGGCTCGATCCGCGTGCACTTGACCAGGAACAGCCCTTCGTCGGCCTCAACCGGCTCGGAAACCTGCCCCTCGGCGAGTGAGAACAGCGCATCCGTGGGCTTCTTGTACCGGGGGCGAAGTGACCCGGGCCGGATCGATTCCCACACACCACCGGCCCCCGCGTTCGGGCCCTTCGAGTACTGCATGGCCACGGCCCGGAAGTCCACGCCGCTGGCCAACTCCTCGCGGATGCGATCCAACGCGGCGTGGGTGAGTTGCCTCGCCGCTGCCCAGTCCTTGGCCGTCGGCCGGGCCGCAGGTCCCAGGAACTTCGCATACGGCAGATCAATCAGCATCATGCTCCGCCGCTCGGGCGTCGTGAAGCGGTCGATCTGCTCGTCGTACATCTTCTTGAGCTCGGCCCGCGTGAGGTCGACCCGGGGCCGAAAACGGTCGTGTACCCACATGGACACGACGGCCTCGCGCCTGCGGCGCTCGATCTCCTTCTCGCGACTCCAATTCCGCGCTTCGGCGTAGACCTCGAATTTGCGCTCGACCCCGTCGAACTCCTCGTCGACGTACTTCTTGAACAGCTTCTCGGCGTGCTTGTCCAGCCGTTCGAGGTGCTCCTCTTCGACCTCCTTGATTGCTTCCTGGTAGACGAGCAGGCGTTCGAGCCGCCTCCGCCACTGCAACCCGACTCGCTCCTGCACGAGTCTTCGATAGAAGTCCACCGACTGGGTTTGGGCCGCGACCCTCAGTTCATCGAGGATCGGTTCAAGGACTTCCTCGACCGTGATCTCGTCGGCATTGACGCGAATGACGCGGATGGGGCTGCGTCTGACGCGCGGCGTGGGTTCCGACTTCGGCGTGCCGAATGCCGTCTCCGTCGGGTCGACTTGCGAGGCTGCGGGGCGCTCGGCGACGGCCTCTTCGTTACGCGGGGCCGGGGGCTTGTCGGCCTCCCGCCGCTTGCGGGCCGCGGCCACGTCCACGGTCTCGGCCGAGCCACCGCTCGACGACTGCCGGCCGAAGAGGTTCATGTCACGCAACGACTGGCTGCACGACAGGGGCGCGAGACCGGCCGCCAGCACGCAGACGTGCAGTGCGGCAACTCGCTGCGAGCACCTGCTTCGCCGCCTCGTATCCGTGCGAACACCATTCATCGGCAACGACTATAAGCACGGTGCGACGCGTCCGCAACGACGGCACCTATTCGTAGTGTCCCACGCACATTGCGTTCTCCCCGAACCGGCCCGATGTCCATCGGGATGAGGGAGCGGCAATGCTTCGCCTTGCCGCGGCCGCTTCCTCACGGGCGCGGTTCGGATCAGATACGCCTCGGCAATCCTGAGACACGACACTAATCGGCTTCAATGCCTGCCGGCGGGCTGCGTCGCGGGCGATTTCCGCGGCATGAGCTTGAAGTTGGGCAGCAGGTCGGCCGTACGGTCCATGCGGGTGTGGTGCGAGAGGTTCCAGAACCCCTCGTAGCGCTGGTGGCTCTCGTCATAGTCGAGCACAGACCAGGACAGGCCGATCGTTTCGCCCACCCCCAGCTTGTGCACCGCGCTGTGCGCCGGGCCGCGGAAGCTGGCGTAGTCGAACGGCGTGATGAAGAACTCGAGGTACAGGACGCCCGCTTCCTTGGACCCGAAGTCGTACCGGTATGCGGCCTCGGCCCAGGGTTTCTCGATCAGCCACTGCTGCTCGCCCCAGACCCAGGCCCACGGCCGACCTTTGCCCGGCGGCGTGAAGATGTGGTAGTTCTGGCAGGTCGTGCTCTTGAGCCGGGCCTCGGTCTTCTCGTCGACATCCGCGAAGCTGTGGTACCGACCGCCCGAGTGGTCCGCGTCGACCACGACCTCGAAGATGTCACCCCACTCGGAGTGGAAGTTGTGCATGTCGTCGTGCATGCGGTACAGGAAGTACAAGCGGTTCGTCCGGGGGCTCCATCCGACGGTGACCTCGACGGCCAGATCGTCGGGGTCCATGTTCTTGCCCTTGCCCATCACCGTGTCCATGAGGTGCGAGCCGTCGATCACGAATCGCCGCGGCACGATCTTCCAGTCCGAAGGATTCCCGTCAATCGTCGGAACCGCCTCGGGCGGAAACTGGAACACGTGGTACGTAACACCCTCCGGATGGTGTCCGAGCGCACAGGCCGCTCCCACCGTGACAGCAGCAATCATCGAGGGACGGCACAGTTGCATGGGTCGAATTCCAATCTCAGTTGCGTAGCGTGCTTGCTGGCCAGTTCCGAACCGCGCCCGTAAGGAAGCGGCAAGCGTGAGTATGCTCCCCAATCACCGCAGGCCTATCAGCAGCGATACCCGACCAATACAGGACACTGACGGTCGACGGGTACCGTCGTCATCACGCGCCCCGGTACTGCCCGCGCAGCCCGGCCGCCTCCTTACGGGCGCGGTTCGGATATTGGAGGGACCTCGGTACGCATGGTCAACTGCGCGGCGAAGCCCACGGTCCTACGATCCTGCTTGCAGCAGCAGGAGCATTCCGCCGACGTAGACGATGCCGATAACGACCGAGTCGAAGCCGAGGAAGTAGATTCGCCGCTCGATGCGGTAGACGACGCTCGCGATGGCGATCCCCATCAGCACGATGGCCAGGGCACCGGTCATGGTGTTGCGGGCGAAGTCGAACGCGGGGCCGTCGGGTGCACTCGTCATGAGCAAGCCGCCGCCGGTGAGCATGGCCACACCCTTGAGCCACGGCACCACGAACACGTTGAACATGTTCGACCCGAACACGTTACCCAGCGCCAGGTCGAGCTTGCCCATGCGAACGGCCGAGATTCCGGTGACGATCTCCGGCAGCGATGTGGCGATAGCCAGGAAGAACGCACCGACGAACGTGCCACCCAGGATGAGCGTCCCGCCGCTCGGCAACGTGATGGGGTGCTCGGCGAGCGTGTCGCCGGTGACCGTCATCCAGTACCCGGCCGCGACGATGATCGTCGCCGCCACCGCGAAGCGACCGTACAGGCCGCTCAGCCCGTCGCGCCGGGCCGCGTCGGTGTCGGGACCGGCTTCGAGATTGCGTTGCTCGTAGCGATACATCAGCCGCATGGCCAGCGGGTAGGCTATGAAGATGAACAGGCAGAAGAGCAGTTCGAAGCGCGCAACGAACGCCGGATTCCCGGCGAACTTGTCCTCGACCGCGAATGCCAGCAGCAGGGAGGCCGTCAGCACGACGCCGAACGACGCGGCCAGAGTGGTCGCCGGCTGCGCCTGACGCAGGACCGAGCCGCCGCGCAACACGGCGTTGAGCACGACGATGATGGCTACATTGAAGCAGTTGCTTCCGAGGATGTTACCGAACGCCAGGTTGGTGTTGGGCTGCTCCATCGTGACCGCGGTGACGCCGGTCACGAGTTCGGGCAGACTCGTTACTGTCGCCAGCAACAGCAGCCCGATCCAGGCCTTGCCCAGATTCAGGGCGTCGGAGATCGCGTCCGCCAGCCGGGTGAGCTTCGAGCCCGCCGCCACGACCACCACGCCGCCGACCAGGAGTTCGAGCAGGAGCGCCCAGGTCTGTATCTCGCCGAGGATCAGTCTGCCGATCACGGATCATTGACTCCACGCGGGCAGCGACGGCCTGTCGCGCCGCTTCGCCGGATGAGGGTGTATCTTCCTCTACGCCGGTCGGATTGAAAAGGGTCGCGGGGTCAGGTTTATTCGGCGCGGAACATGCGGGCGCTGGTCCCGCCGGGACCGACGCGGACGCGCACGGGTTTTGCGCACCGAGGGCAGTATCCGTGGTAGGCCGTTCCGTCGCGGTTGCGGTAGATTCGGTGATACGTATCGCAGCATTCGAAGTGGACGCCGATCCACTTCCGGCCGGTGGCCGCCGACTGCTCGACGTGCTCGGGGCTGCTGCTCTCCTCGAGCCCGGGAACGTCCAGGTAGTAGTCGGGTGTGTCCGCCATCAATAGGCATATCGACCGTCCCGGCCGCTGCGCTGAGCACTTGAGCGGTGACGATGTAGCCTTTCCGGGCGTTCCTGCCCGCCTTCGTCGGGCACACGCTCCCTGACGGTCGCGTCTCGGTGCGTCTTGCCTTGCGACTACTGCGTGAGCTTGCTCGCGGTTTCCGCGGCCCGGCCCAGGAGAGCGTCGAGTCGCGTCTCGAACTCCCGGGCGTCCTCTTCCGGAAGGTCCGGTAAGTTGATGCGCACGTTCTCCGCGGCGGCCCGCGCTGCGGCTTCGGCGAGGATCGCCCCGGCCCGCAGGTCGCTGACGAGGTAGGGATTGCAAACGGGACGCAACTCGGACATCACGTCGAGGGCGGCGGCGGCGAGGGCTACAGTCTCCAGCGGCACGAGTGTCGCCACCGACGCGGCCGCACGGACTTGGGCCTCCCGGTCGGGCGTGTCCGCAGACAGCTTGCGCGCGGACGCAAAGCGCTCGTAGGCCTCCATGTCCTCACCGACGAGTTGGCGGAGCGCGGCCGACGTTCGCTGAAGCTTGTCGAGCAGCGCTGCTACTGTGTTGCGTGTTGCTTCGTCGCCGCGCGAGGCGCTGTAGTTCGCGGCCATCTCGCCGAGGGCAACGCCCAGTGCGGCGGCCAGTGCGGCCACACTTCCTCCACCGGGGCTGGCTCGCTTCGCTCCCGCGTCGTCCAGGAACCGAGCCAGCGGCTGGTTCAAATAGTCAACCATCCTGCTCACGATGCTTCGGGTCCAACTGGTCGAGGTGGGCGAGTGTGCTGTCCAGATCCTTCTTGAGGTGCCGCATGCGCAACAGACTTCGCACCCGCGTGATCAGCTCGATGCGGTTCACGGGCTTGGTGAGAAAGTCGTCGGTGCCGCACTCGACGCCACGTTCGATGTCGCCCATTTCGGCAAGGGCCGTGACCATCACGATGCCGATGTCCCGTGTCTCCGGGTTGTTCTTGAGTCGACGGCACACCTCGAATCCGGAGACCTTCGGGATCATCAGGTCGAGCAGGATCAGGTCGGGCCGGGCGTTCTCGATGGCGGCCAGGGCCTCCGCCCCGTCCATCGCGCTGATCGTCTCGACCTCGGGCAGTTCCTCCATGTAGGCGAGGAGCAACTCGAGCTGCTGGGGGTTGTCGTCGACCACGAGCACCCTCGACGGCGGCAACGGTCTGTTCGCGTCTTCCACCATGGTCCTGTGCCTCACGAGTTCCGTGTACGACCTGTTGCAGAACAGCATGCCCGCCGGACCGCACCGTGATCTGCCGCCCTGGGCATCGGGGAGTATACCGCCGCATCTCAGCATCCGCCACGGACACCCGTCGGCGTGCTCCGGTGGTGCGAGCGTGTTATGCTGCCGGGCATGGTCCGGCTGGTGCTCTTGCTTCTGTTCGTGGGTCTGCCGCTCGTGGAGCTGTACCTTCTCGTGCGCGTGGCCGACTGGCTGGGGCCCGCCGAGACCATCGCGCTCGTCCTCGTCACCGGTGTGGTGGGCGGCAGCCTTGCCCACCACCAGGGGCTGTCGACACTGCGGCGAATCCAGACCCAACTGGCGGCCGGCGAGACGCCCGGCGGACAACTCGGGCACGGAGCCCTGATCCTGGTGGCTGGCCTGTTGCTGATCACGCCCGGGATCATCACCGACTGCGTCGGTACGCTGCTGCTCGTACCTCCGATTCGCGCCGCGCTCGGACGCTGGCTCTTCGGTTTCCTGGCTCGCCGGTTCAAAGGGGGAATCACGTTCGTCCACCACACCGGCACCGGCCCCTGGCCGGAAGAGCCGCCACCGCCATCCAAGCACGTCGATGTGAAAGTGATTGACGGGCAGCAGCACGATGACGGATGAGTAGCCCCGCACGATTCTCTGACGCGACCGCAGCGTGCCGACGCCAACCCTAATCGGACCGTCGGTGCGTGCAGTAGCGCGACGCCTCCGTTGCGTCGCCACGCGCGACTGTATCAGCGATCTCCCGAGAGATCGGTTCGGTGGTTGCGTCAGGCGTAGCCGGATCCGAATTCGGAGCACCGGTTCCGGCCTGCACACGCGGACCTGCCACGGCAACGAGTGACCCACTCATTCTCGTGAACCATATTCCCGGACGCCCCAAGCGGATTGCGCCATCTAGATGCGATAACCCTCGAACTTGCGGCAAATTCCGATGCACACCGAGATCTGCTCTCGTGCTCCGGCTATAATGGGAGAAGTTCGGTCGAACCGCGGCGGACTCTGACTGCAAACGACAGCGTCGGTGGCTGCGCGGTTGGCCGGCATGAAGAGGCCCCTGAATGCCGGATCCAGACCTTTCGCCTGACAGATGACGTTTGATTCAACGATGGTTCGTGCAACGCAAAGGAGCACCCCAATGATCGACCCTGTATCCATCGAAGTGTCCGGGAATCGCGCGAGTGGAGTCCGGAAGGTGCCGGCGCTTCCAACTCGACTCAACGCCGTACTGCTGCTCGTTGGCGCGTTCCTGGCATACAGTTCAACCCCCGCGGTTGCCCAGGTGGGGAGCTGGACTACCGGAAGCATCACCACCAACGGCGACACGAATAACTTCGTTTCCGTGACCGCCGATGCCTCGGGCAACTTCCACGGCGCCTGGCGTCCGGACAGTGGTTCGACCGGGTTCATCGAGATCGGCTTCTGGGGCGGCAGCAGTTGGACGGTTGTGTCCAGCTTCGACACGTCTTCCGATAGTCCCAGCATTTTCGACTCATTGAGCGACGACATCTCTCTGGCCATGGACAGCGTGGGAGACTACCACGTCGCGTTCAAGGCCTCACGAGGGGGCGGGACCACGAGTACGCGTGGGGTCTTCTACGCCAAGTACGATGTGGCCGCGGACACCTGGTCGTTTGAAGAAGTGCAGACCGGCTCACATCCCAGTGGATGGCGAGGCTGGGACGATCCCAAGATCGACATCGACAGTGCTGATCAACCACACATGACCTTCCATTTCAGCAATGCGGACAGCGCGATCAGCCCGCCCCGGCCCCACAACATTCGGTACGCCAGCAAGAGCGGCGGAAGCTGGGTCATCGAGAACGTCGACAGCACCAACTGCAGTACCGGAGATTGTTTCGAGCTTGACAACCTCGGCTTCGAACTGGACGGCGCCGACAACGCCCATCTCTGCTACGCCAAAGAGCGCGGAGACGTGTACGACGCGGATCTGATGTACGCAACGAACGCTGGCGGTTCGTTCGCAACGACGGTGCTCGTCGACGTTGGGGACGGCGCGTCCACCGGTTCCCGCGTGGGGGACGCCGACCTCAAGGTCGACGGCAGCGGAAACGTTCACATCTCGTACGATGTCGGCGACTCCGTGGCCTCGGTCAAGTACCTAACGAATGCGGGGGGAAGCTTCGGGGCCGCGCAAACGGCGGTCGGCAACGGGGATCACGGGTATCCGAACGCGATCGGCATCAATGGCGCTGCCGATCTGAAGGTCATTGCGTACAAGGACAGTGACTCGGACCCCTCCAGCGTTCGCGCCGTGACAAAAAACGGACCCGATATCTGGCGGGACGAGCAGGTCTGGTTCAACAGCGGCGATGATTTCGGCACCGCCAGCTACCTGGATGCCGTCATGAGCGATGGCGGCGCGATCATGATTCTGTTTCACAGAAACAGTGATGACACCGGCGATGATCGACGCGTGATGTTCGCCTATGGCAGCTTGGTGGCGGCGGTCTGCGGAAACGGGACTGTCGAGCCGGGCGAGGACTGCGATGGCGGTGAATGCTGCGAGTCCGACTGCACGTTCGTTGCGGCGGGTACCGCATGCGGTGACCCGTCGGTGACCGACTGTGACTGGGCCGACGCGTGTGACGGTTTCGGCGTGTGTGACGACAATCTGGCTCCCAACGGCACCGCGTGTGACGACGCTGACGAATGCACCACGGTTGATGCCTGCGGCGCAGGTGTCTGCGTCGGTGGCCCCGACGAAACGGATCCCACGATTGACTGCAGCGGCATCAACCCGGCTCGCTTCACCGACCCCGGGGTCTGCACCTTCACCATGCCGGACACGGGCTTCGATCCGACGTTCGACGACAACTGCGCCGGCGCCGTGCTGACCAACGACTTCAACGGGTTTGGTACATTGGCCGGAGAGACGTTTCCGGAGGGGCTCACCACGGTTGTCTGGACCGTGACGGACGGCGCGGGTGCAGTGGCGATGTGCTCGGTGGACATTGTCATCACGGACGATGAAGACCCGGTGCTCACCTGCCCCGAGAACCCGAACGTCGTCTTCCTCGACAGCACGAAGGTCGACCCGGTCGACACGAACTATCAGGGCATCGAGAACGCCGAGATCGAGCCGCTCGTTACCGCGACGGACAACTGCGGCGCCGTGATCACCAACGACGCCGATCCGTTCCTGCGGGTTGGCGTGCACGATGTAGTCTACACGGCCGACGACGGACGCAACGCGGTGTCGTGCGACGTGGCGGTCGTGGTCGTGCAGGCGTTGCCGGGTCCTCAAGGTCCGCAAGGTGACCCGGTCACCGGGCCGCCGGTCGCCGTGGCGGAGGCGATTCCGTCGGCCGCGGACGACGGAATGGACGTGGTGCTGGACGCCTCGAGCAGCTTCGACCCCGATCCGGTGACAGAGGGCGGCGGCATCGCCAGCCATGTGTGGATCCAGGTGGATCCTCTGGCATTGCCGGCCATCGTTCCGATTGACCCCGCCGATCGGGCCGCGGTTGTGCTGACGGGAGCGGATACGATCACTGCCGCCTTCATCGCCCCCTCAGCGTTGGCGGCCGGGACGGATCTGCTGTGCTTCCAGTTGACGGTTACCGACGCATCGACGGCGCAACAGGCGACTCCCGCTACGGACACGGCGCTGACGTGCGTCGTACTGCCCGTCCAGGGACTGCCCGGGCAGCAGGGTGTGAGCGGACCGCTAGGCCCGGAAGGCCCGCAGGGGCCCGATGGACCGGCGGGTCCGGAAGGGCCGGAAGGTCCAGAAGGTCCAGAGGGCGCACAAGGACCGGCCGGGCCGGAGGGCCCGCAAGGGCTGGCGGGAGCTCAGGGGGAACCTGCCGCACAACCTCTTCCAGGGGGAGGCGAACAGTCGACGAATGATCCCGTCGCCGACCTGCTCTGCTCGATGTGTGGTGTCGGGTGTGCGCAGATGATGCTGGTGAGCGTCCTGGGCATCTTCGCGATGCGGTACGGGCCGCGCCGCGAGCGATCGTGATCGCAGAGGGATCGAGTATGTTGTAGACCAATGCTGCGGGCGTCGCGCACCTTCGCGACGCCCGTGCCTTTGCGCCCGCGAGGCGGCGGAGGGTTGAGTACTTGACTTGGCCGACACTGGGGCCGAGGCTGTGCGAGGGCGCTCGGGGCGCGGTGAAATGAAAACGGGAATCATTCCGAAGTATGCCGTCGGACTCGTCGCGGTGCTGCTCGTCTGCGGCTGCAGCAGTGACGGCGGTCCTGCCGGAGTCGGCTCCGCGCCCCTCGACCGCCCAGCGACAGCCCCGGCAGTTGCCGTCAGCGGCGTCCGCGGACGAGTCGTGTATGCCGGCCCGATCCCGACGCCGACGACTCGCTACGTGGCTCAACTGGACCGGGTTGTTGACGAGCATACCGTTCACGTCCATCCGGCGACGGGAGGCGTGCGCGACGCGGTCGTCTTCCTTCGCCCCGAATCGACCTTGGGCGCCGATGCATACCCGGCCGAGACCGAAAGAGCCGAGCCGCCCACGGTGACCCAACACAACATGGTCTTCATCCCGCATGTGCTGGCCGTGCGTGCGGGGCGCCCCGTACGCTTCACCAATCGCGACGACGACAGACACAACATCCATGCCGTCTCCATCGTCGGCGACAACATGTTCAACCGCTACTTCGGTCGCGGCATAGTCTACGAGCACACCTTCCGCACGGCACCCAGAGACTTCCCGGTGTTGCTCATGTGCGACCTGCACGACTGGATGAAGGCCTGGGTGTACGCCTTCGACCATCCTTACTTCGCGGTGACGGACAGGGAGGGTAGCTTCGCGATTGACCATGTCCCGTTGGGTCGGTACACGCTGGTCGTCCATCACGCCGACGGCCGACTGCGGCTTGAACAGCCGATCGCCGTTACGGTCCAAGAGAGTCACACGTTGACTTTGACGTTGGAGAAAAAGCCCGACGGCTCGAAGTCCACCCCATGATCGCTGGCGCACAGGCCGAACCAACCTGCGATCATGAGGAAGCGGGCGAGGATGATGCACGTCGACTTGACGGCACGGGCGTTGCGGATGACCCTGTACGCGGGCAATCGGTGCGGTCCATGACGCGGATGCGGGTCAACTCGACGTATGCCGGCGGGCTCGTTGCGGCGCTGTTCGTCTGCGGCTGCAGAACCGGCGACGGCGCTGCGGGCGTCAACGCCACGTCCGCCGATCGCCCCGCGGCCGGTTTGGGCGAGGTGAGCGGACGGGTCGTCTATGCCGGGCCGCTTCCGGCGCAGACCACGCGCTATGTAGCCCAACTGGATCGAACGATTGACGAGCACACGGTCCACGTCGACCCGGCCACCGGCGGGTTGCGCGAGGCGGTCGTCTTTCTGCGGCCCCACGCAGCACGACCGGGCGAGGCGCCCGTGGTCAAGCCGGGCAGCGCCGAGCAGCCCGCACTCGACCAGCTCGGAGGTGTCTTTCGCCCGCACGTCCTGGCCGTGCGGGCGGGTCAGCCCGTGCGATTCACCATCTCTGATCCCGGATTGGACAACATCCATGCCGTCTCGCTTGTCGGCGCGAACATGTTCAATCAGTACCTCGAACCGGGCATGGTTTACGATCACACCTTCCAAATGACACCCAGGGACTTCCCCGTTCTCCTTGTTTGTGAGCTGCACGACTGGATGAAAGGCTGGGTGTACGTATTCGACCATCCGTACTACGCGCTGACGAACGAGGACGGTCGGTTCGCAATCGAGGGCGTGCTGCCCGACACTTATACGCTCGTCGCTCATCATGCCGACGGTCGCCTGCGGCTCGAGCAGCCGATCACCATCACCGCCGGCCAGCGCCACGATCTGACCTTGACGCTGGAGGGAAAGCCGGGGGGATAGTGGTTTGCGTCGCGATGGGGGCCGCACAGACCGACCCGAAACGCAACTGCGAAGGAATGGCTGATACCGTGGAAGTAGGCAGCGGGAACAAGCTGGTCGTCGGAACGCGAGGTTCCTTGCTGGCCCGCGCGCAAACCGACTGGGTCGTCGCGGAACTCCGCGCGGCCCATCCCGATCTCGACGTGGACGTGACGGTCATTCGTACGACGGGCGATCGCCAGCAGGGCCGCCCGTTGCCGGAGGTTGGTGGCAAGGGGCTCTTCACGCTCGAGTTGGAGCAGGCGCTGCGCGACGGCTCGATTGACCTGGCCGTCCATTCGGCCAAGGACCTTCCCACGGAGTTGGGTGAGGGGCTGGCGATCGTGGCCGTACCCGCACGCGAGGATGCACGCGATGCCTTCATCAGTAGGGCGGGTGCGCGGCTCGACGACCTTCCCGAGGGGGCCGTGATCGGCACGAGCAGTCTGCGGCGGAAAGCACAGTTGCTGATACGGCGCCCCGACCTCCGCTTCACGACGCTCCGCGGCAACATCGACACAAGGCTGAAGAAGGTCAAGCGCGGCGACTGCGACGCGACGATCCTGGCCATGGCTGGCCTGAACCGCACATCGCTGACGGACGCGGTCACTGAGCCGCTCGAATTCGACGTCATGGTACCCGCGCCGGGCCAGGGGGCACTGGCCATCGAGGGACGCGACGACGACGAGCGGTTGGG
The DNA here is from genome assembly GCA_964391465.1 of uncultured Planctomycetales bacterium. Classification (GTDB taxonomy): domain Bacteria; phylum Planctomycetota; class Phycisphaerae; order UBA1845; family CAYMME01; genus CAYMME01. The sequence continues at coordinate 635 of CAYMME010000088.1, read as the reverse complement.
CGAGCGACTTACCGCGCTGCACGATGCTGAGACCGCCTCGGCCCTGACATGCGAGCGCCGGCTGCTCGAGTTGCTCGAGGCCGGATGTCTTGCCCCGCTCGGCGCGCACGCCCGCATGGTTGACACGAACCTTCAGATCGAAGCCGTGGTGGCCATGCCCGACGGCAGCCGTGCCGTGCGGGCATCCGAGCGAGGTTCCAGTGAGGACGGGTCGCAGACGGCCGAACGCCTCGCCGCCCGCCTGCTCGAGGACGGGGCGGGCGACATCATCGCCGCCTGCCGGCCGGACACGTGACCGCAGACCGGGTCGCCTGTCGGTGGACGCCTTGCGGTCGTGGGTGCTGTGCGCTGAGCAACCATACACACGCACTCGCAACGCCATGCATGCCGGCGCTGCGCTTGGGCATGACACCCGAGGTTTCTTGTGGCTACGCAACACCCGCGACCGTGCACGCCTCACGCAGGACGCTGACGTAGTCATCCTCCTGCTCGGGCGTGAGCCGCGAGGGCACCGGGTACAAGACGCTCTGCCCCAGCAACTCGTCCGCTCGGAGAAGGGCGCCGTAGCGGAAGTCGCGCACCAGCGATTCGTTGGCCGGATGTGTCCAGGGTAACCCGTCGGCGCTGTTGCTGCC
>CAYMME010000087.1:9120-21873 GCA_964391465.1 uncultured Planctomycetales bacterium | reverse complement strand
CGCGCAAGCATTCTGAACAGGTAGAATGTCGGCGCGGCAAAACGGACCTGCAGATCGGACGCCGTCGGATACCAGGCCTCACCGCGGTTCGGCAGGTTTATGTCTACGGTGGACCAGTCAACGGAATTCATATCCCCATAGACAAGGTGCTTGAAGTTGTTGTCCGTGGACGGATAGTTGAATTCGTACATGGTCATGAATTCGCATGGCGGCGCACCCTTGGTTGACAGCCGCATAGAGCGCATGAGTATCTCTGCAAAGCTCAGCGCAGCCGACAACTCGAAGGGGTTTTTGACAAACTGTACTCCGCCGGGATTCAGGTTGTATTCGCTGCACGAGAAGGCGGCGCCCGTCTCCGCCGCGCGAAGGTGGATGCGCTTGCTGACATTGTCGAACGCGTCCGGGTTCGGGTGGTAGTGATGGAAGTCCAGGCAGTCCAGGTAGTCCTTTCCCTTCAGCCAGAAGGGCTCCCACAGTCCGCAGGTCGGCCCCGAGGACGACGCGGGCACTCGGCGTCATCACCACCGCGGCCGCCGACCCTGCGGCGGCCTTGAGCAACGCACGGCGTGGAATGGCGTTTGGCATCACGCCACGATAGCCGATTCCGCGGCGGTCGGGAATCGGGGGTTGAAGTGAGAAGTGAGAATGCCGGCGGTGGCTTGTGGGTCGTGCGGTGATGCGGACGGCAATCTGTCCATCCCCCACCCTTCGTGATACAGCTACGAAGGATGGGGCACCCGGCGCGCGATGTCCAGCAGCGCGGTGGGTCGACGACCCACCCTACAAGCCTGCAAATCCGTGCCGAACGCTTCTCCTCGGTCGTCGTATTCACCTGGGAGGATCGGGGGCGATGCGTGCACGGCAGGGACGGCGTGGACGTGCCTGTCGCCAGCGCGGGGGCGATGTACTACAATCCGCCGCGTGCGGTCCTTGGCACGGGGCCGAGCGACGCGTGAGGATGACAGCGAGGACCGCGACCCGACCGGCAGCCTATGGCGACCATTCTTCGTATTGACGATCTGCACAAGGAGTACCGGACCGGCCACCAGATCGTGCATGCCCTGCGCGGGGTGAGCCTGACGGTCGAGGCCGGTCGGTTCGTGGCCATCATGGGGGCCAGCGGCTCGGGCAAGAGCACGCTGCTGCACTTGGCCGGCGGGCTCGACCTGCCCACCCGCGGCACGGTCGAGGTCGAAGGCCACGTGCTCTCGGAGATGTCCGACCGTCAGCGCACGCTGTTCCGCCGCCGCCGGCTCGGGGTCATCTTCCAGTCGTACAACCTCCTGCCCACGCTGACGGCCCGCGAGAACATCGCGTTGCCCATGCTCGTGGACGGCGTGTCGGGCAACTCGGCCGAGGCCCGGACCGACGAGCTGGTCCGGATGGTGCACCTCGAGAACCGGGCGACGCACCGCCCGCAGGCGATGTCCGGCGGCGAGCAGCAGCGCATCGCCATTGCCCGGGCCTTGCTCAACGACCCGGCCATCATCCTCGCCGACGAGCCCACCGGGAACCTCGACTCGGGCAACGCCGTCGAGATCTGGCAGTTGTTGCGGCGGCTGACGCGCGAGCTGGGCAAGACGGTGCTGATGGTGTCGCACGAGGCGGCCGGGGCCGCGCACGCCGACGAGGTGGTCGTGCTCAAGGACGGCGAAGTGGTCGGACGGATCGAACCGGCGGATGAGAATGATGCGGCACTGGTCGCAAATCGCTATCAGGAACTGGCGGGCTAAGCCCGGCCGGACCGCCGCCGCGACCGTCGCCATCGCTCTCGGCGTCGGCGTGGTCGTGTGGGTCACCTGCTCGTACGAGAGCGTGCGCCGCTCCGTCGAGCGGCAGGTGTGGAGCTGGATCGGCCAAAGCCACGTCACCGTCGAGTCCCTCTGGGGTCACCGCGACACGATCAACCAGGCCGTGGCCGACAAGCTCGTCGAGATGACCGACATCGTCGACACGGTCACCTGTCGGTACACGCCCCAACTGATGGTCAGCGCCAAGCCGCTCGTCGCGGGCGATCCGGCGTCGGCGCCGGCCGACCGCACCCGGTGCGAGGTCATCGGCATCCAGCCCGAGACCGAGTATGTCTTCCGCGACTATCACGAGACGCTTCTCACCGGTGAGCTCCTCGCGCCGGACGACGCGACCGGTTGCGTGATCGACGACACGCTCGCGGCCCAGTTGGGCCTCGGCGTCGGGGACACGATCTACGTCAAGCTGACGCTGGACAACAGCAACACGATCTTCAGTCACGACAAGACGCCGACCGGACCGCAGGGCTTCACGATCGTCGGCATCGTGCGCAACCGCCGCATCGCCCGCTTCCATCCGCCGATCATGCTCGTGCAGCTCGAGGCCGCCCAGGCCATCGCCCCGCTCACGCGGGACGACGGTCTGCGGGTCACGAACATCGACATCAAACTCGTCGATCCCACCGTCCTGCGCGACCGGCGCGCGACGGCACGCGTGCTGGCCCGGTTCCGCAAGCCGGTGGGAGAGCTCGGCGGGACGGGCACCGTGATCACGACGGCCCAATCGAAACTCGGGCAAATCGACGCGGCCCGGCGGCAGACGCAGCTCGTGCTGCTGCTGATCGCGTCCGTCGCGCTGGTCACGGCGTTCTTCATCATCCTCTCGACGCTGAGCATGGGCATGGTCGAGCGGATCCGGCAGATGGGTGTGCTGCGCTGCCTGGGCGTCACGCGGATTCAGATGGGCGGCATGGCCATCGCCGAGATCGTGCCCATGGGGGTGGTCGGCACCGTCCTGGGCGTGCCCATCGGGCTCGGGCTGGCCGCACTGTCCGTGTTGATGGTGCCGGACTACCTCGGCGAGTTCGCCGTCCACTGGCCGGGCGTCGGGCTCGCCGTCGCGGGCGGCATGATCACGACCCTGGCCGGAGGGGCCCTGCCCGCCTTTCGCGCAATGCGAGTGACGCCGCTCGAAGCCACGCGCCCCGAGATCCGACCGATCCGATGGTTCACTGAGGTTGTGGCCGCCTTTGTCGGGCTGATGATGATCGGCGGACACAGCCACATGATCGATACGGTCGAGCTGCCGCAGTGGCTCAAACCCCACACCGCGATCGTCGCCGTCATGCTGATCTACGGCGGTTACGCACTACTGATGCCGCTGCTGATCCGCCTCGCGAGCCTGATCGTGGTGCACGTCGCGGCGGTTGCGTTCCGGCTGCGGGCCAAGCTACTGCACGACCAGTTCGGCAAGGTCACGTGGCGCAGTGCCGGCATCTGCTGCGGGCTGATGGTGGGGCTGTCGCTCATCGTGTGCCTGGTCGTCCACTCGGAAAGCGTTATCGCGGGCTGGGACTTCCCGAGCCAACTGGCCGAGGGCTTCGTGTGGGGCATGGGCGGCAGCGTGCCCAAGGATCGCGCCGACCAGGCGATGGCGGCGGTGGCACTGAATCGGGCCTACGCCGGCCGCGGGGATGAGCTCAAACAGATCGCCGGTGACCCTGAGAAGCTGCGGCAACTGTACCGCTCGTTGCGGGAGCGGGCGGGACCGAAGAAGCCGCGCAGCGCGAACATGCCCGACACCGACGGCGTCCCCCCGATCCGTTCCATCGACGCGTTGCGCGCCTGCATCGATGTCGGGGAGCGGCTGAGGGGCATTCGTGACATCACACCCGTTACCCACGTTATCATGACCATTCAGCTCATGGGCGGGCGGTTCAACTTCGCCAATTGGGGCCAATACGTCGTTGGCGACCCGGACAGCTTCTTCAAGATGGCCCGCGTCACGTTCCCCGACACGTTCGAGAACAACGACGAAGAAACCGCGATGGCGAAGTTCCGGAAGGGGGGATACGTGTTCGTTACGTCCGATTTCGCCCGCGGCCGCGGGGCCGAGGTCGGCGACAAGATCAAGTGCTCGAAAGGGTTCGACCTCAAGCTTCTGTTCCTCGGGGGCAGGTCGACGGTCTTCGAGGTGGCCGGCATCGTCGAGGCCCCCGCGATCAACATCGCGGCCAACTTCTTCCAGGCCAGCGGGCAACTTGCCATGTCGTCCTCCACGTCCGTCTTCGGAACGTTCGCCGACGCCAAGCGTCTGTTCGGCATCGACGACGTGCGGCTGTTTCTGCTGGATTTCAATCTGCCCGACGAGCCGCCGCCGCCCGGCTTCGCCGAGCGCAGCGTCGAAGCGTTGACGGCCGAGTTCGACACCGCGAGCCTGCCCTTGGCCAATCCGGCGCGGATGACCGTCGACCAGCGGTGGCGATGGTATCGCGAGCAGTGTGTGTTGCGCGACCTTGCCGGGTCCGTCGGCATGCCGTCGGCGATGTGGGGGTCGGTGCAGTCGCTGAAGGAAACCATCGACCGCGAGATCAACCGGGCCACGCTGTTGTTCACGAGCATTCCCGCGGTGGCCCTGATCGTCGCGGCCCTCGGTGTGGCCAACCTCATGATGGCCAACGTGCACAGTCGCAGCCGGGAGATCGCCGTCCTCCGTGCGGTCGGGGCGACGAAGTGGCAGATCAGTCGGCTAGTGCTGGCCGAGGCGCTCGTCCTCGGCCTCCTCGGCGGTGCGGTTGGCGTGGGACTCGGGCTGCACCTGGCCTACGGCATCAATCAGATGACGCTCAACCTCGTCGCGTACCAGCCGACCTGGACCGTCCCCTGGGGCAAGATCGCGGTCGGCATGGCCCTGACGTCGAGCATCTGCCTGGTCGCCGGATTGCTACCCGCTCGCCACGCGGCCAGGAGCGACATCGCCGGTGCTCTGCAGCCGACGTAGCAGACTGTCGGCTCACAGCGATCAGCCGTCAGCCATCAGCAACCCAATCGAAACGCGACGCAACTTGGTTGGCCGGCAGCGCCCCGCCGGGCAGGTCGCCTCACCCAGTGTAACCGCTCATGCAGAAGACCCGAAAGAAGAGGACGGGAGTGAATGGCATGAAGCGGACACTTCTGGCTTCGATTCAGTTGTGATGGATCCGCACATCCTTCGACCTTCGGGTCACAGTGCGATCTGTGACCACGCCCTCCAGCCCCAACGGGGCGCTGGGTGGTTAGCCCAGGGCGCGAGCCCTGGGGACTCGTCGGCGTCTTGCGCGGAGCCCCGGAGGGGCGATGCTTGGCTCTGGCGCGCGTGCACACCGGGCAACCATGAACGTAGTTGCGCACACTGATGCGTCGCCCCTTCAGGGCTCAATGGTGTTGGCGCCCGTTGTCCCAGGGCTTGCCCCGGCTGAGGCCGGGCTGCGCCCTGGGCTAACCAACCGTCGCTCCTACGGAGCTGGACCGTAGCGGCCGGACGCTCATGCGAAGCCGTACTCCGCTCGATGCCCTTCGGGCCGGCAGTCCGTGCAGAATTCTGGCAGCCTGTTCGTCGGCGCCTCTGTCGTGTGACACGCGTGGGTTCGGACGTGCATCGGGACGCGTCGCACCCAGAAACACGGTCCGGCGCGACTGGACACACGCCACACACGTGCTACGGTCCGATGCAGGTTCGACGGATTCCTCGGAGGTTGCTCATGATGGCGAAACGTGGCGAAGCGTTTGCGGCGCTGCTCATGGTCGGTCTTGCTGTCTCGCTCCTTCCGCTCTCGACCGCGCATGGTTCGGACGAGCAGGTGATCCGGGAGCTGAAGGCCGGCTTCCTCGATCCGCCCGTGGATTGCCGGCCGCACACGTACTGGTGGTGGCCGGGGAATGCCGTTACTGCGGACGGGATCACCTGGCAGCTCGAACAGATGCACGAGAAGGGGATGGGCGGCGTCCTGATCACCAGTGCCGCGCCGGAGGTCTACGAGAAGGGCAATCACGCGTATCTCTCCGACGAGCACCTCGCGATGACCCGCCACGCCATCCTGACCGCGAAGCGGCTCGGGATGAAGGTATACCTGAACTTCAGTTCGGGATGGAACTTCGGGGGTTCCTGGTTGCCTCCGGAAGAGCGCAGCCAGAGCCTCGTGCCCACGTCCGTTGCGTTGCAGGGACCAAAACGCTTCTCCGGCACGCTGCCCAAGTTCAAGAAGGCACCCGACCGTCGCCACGAGATCCGCGTCGAGGACATCCCCGACCGCGAGAAGCTGATCGCGGTGATCGCAGCGAAGGAGGTGGACCGCAGGCTCGATCCGTCAACACTCGTGGATCTCACGGCCGAGGTGCGCGGCGACACGCTGGAGTGGCAGGTGCCCGAGGGGACCTGGCGCCTGATGGCGTTTTGGCTTCGGCCCACGGGGCAGAGGAGTCACGACGAGCATTGGTGCCTCGACCACTTCAGCGAGACCGCCGTCAAGCGGTACTTCGATTACATCGGCGGCGTGTTCGAGCGGGCGTTCGGCGACGAGTTCGGCAAGACGCTGGTCGCGCTGCATTGCGACAGCTTCGAGCTGGCCAACCTGCCGAACGGCATCTTCTGGAGCGACGGCCTGATGGCCGCGTTCCGCAAACTCCAGGGTTACGATCTGACGCGGTACCTGCCCGCGATCTGGTGGGAGCTCGGCGACCTGTCGCCCAAGATCCGCTACGACGTCAGCGAGACCTTGGACCGTGTCGGCTTCGATGTCTTCTTCGAGACGTTTCTCGACTGGTGCAAGAGTCACGGGATCAAGGGCAGCATGGAACCCATCGGGTTCCCCACCGACGTCGTGGAGTCGGCCGGCCGGGCGCACCTGCCGATGCTGGAAGTTACGCCGGGTGAGAAGGACGCCGTGCCGCGGTTCGACTGCCGCATCGGGCCGAAGAAGTACATCTCGTCCGGCGCTCATCTCTATGGCCGGAACGTGGTCGCGGTCGAGGCCTACACCTACATCCACTGGGAGCTGTACCGCACCACGCTCGAAGAGCTCAAGATCGCCACCGACGGCTTCCTGCGCTGCGGTGCGAACAAGTTCATCAACCACGGCTACAGCTACTCGCCCGAGCGCGACGTGGCCCTTTCGCGGTCGATCCCGTTCGCGGCCCGCATCTCTCACCCGAACGTATGGTGGGACTACTACCCGCTGCTGGCCGAGTATCTCGCTCGCTGCTGCTACATGGTGCGGCAAGGCCGTTTCGTGGCCGACGTGGCCGTCTACTCCCCGCTCGCCAATCAGTGGACGCTCGATCTTCTGGACGCCCGGCGCTGGACCCGCAACTTCGATTGGGGCGACCTGGGCCGGCTGCTCGTCGCCAACGGATACGACTTCGATCTGCTCAACGACGACGTGCTGCAGAACAAGGCGACGATCGCCGACGGGAAGATTCGCGTGCGCGACCTGGAGTATCGCATTCTCATCCTGCCCAACATCCAGGCGCTGCCGCTCGAGACGCTCGAGTTCATCGAGGAATACGCCCGCAACGGCGGGATCGTGATCGCCCTCGAACGCGCCCCCGAAGCGTCCGTCGGTCTCGTCGATCACGAGCGGAAAGACCGCCAGGTGCGGGACACGGTGGGGAAGATGTTCGCCCAGCCGCGAGGCGACAACGGGACCGGGCCGCGGAGGTACGGCGCCGGCCACACGCATCACATCAAGACCGTGATGTACCGTCGTCAGGACGTGTTGGACTGGCGCAGCAGCATCTTGGATCCGTTCGTCAACACGCTGCGCAGGCATGTGCCGCCGGACTTCGGGATCGACTTCGCCCACGAAGGCTTGCGCAAGAACAACGGGCTCACCTTTCTGCACCGCAGGCGCGGCGACGTGGACATCTACTTCGTGACCAACATCCAGGATCGGCCCAGCCGGGTGCCGGTGACGTTCGGCGTCGAGGGGAAAGCCCCTTGGATGTGGAATCCCCACTCGGGCGCGATCTCGCGCGTGTTCCAGTACCGCCCGGCGGCCGACGGTACGGAGATCCCGCTACGGCTGGCGCCGTACGAATCGACGTTCGTCCTGTTCACGAAGGGCGACGGCGCCGGCCACGTGACTCAAAGCAGTCTCGACGAGATCACACAGGTGACGGACAACACCATCGAAGCGTGGGCAGGTCAGGATGGGCACCACTTCGTCACGCTCGCGCGCGACGGGCGCACGCGCAGTCAATCGATTGCCGTCGATGGTGTTCCCTCTCCCTTTCTCGTGAACGGCGAATGGGAGCTCACGCTGGCCGGCCGCGGCTTGCCGACGAGGGGGAGGGCACTCGTTCAACTCGAGTCGTGGACGCGCGACCCGCACACGCGGCACTTCAGCGGCACCGGTCGTTACGTGATCGGCTTCGATCTGCCCGAGCGCTACCGGACCGACGGCATCGAGCTGCGGCTCGATCTCGGCAAGGTCGGCGACGTGGCCGACGTCGAGCTCAACGGGAAGCGCGTGGGTGTGCGCTGGATGCGGGACCAGATGCTGAACATCACGGGCGCCGCCCGCGCGGGCAGCAACCGCCTCGTGGTCCGGGTCACCAACACGCTCATCAACCGCGTGTCGGGTTACAAGGAACCGCCGCCCGTCCCCGAGCGACTCGTCGAGCACTACGGCCGCGGCACCACCCAATACTCGGCCGGCTTCCGGGGCCCCATCGGCTTTGAGCCCCTCCCCGCCTCGGGCCTCATGGGTCCGGTGCAGATCGTCGCCCGCAAGAAAGTGACCCTGGCCGTCGAGTGAGTTCGGCTACGGGGAGGGGGGCAATCCACGAGCCGAAGCAGATGCGGCTCTTCGCATCCCAGATGCCGGCGCGAGAACGCCATTGGACAAGGCGCACGGCGGCAGCATCGGCGGAGGTGGCGCCTGTGACGGCGCGACTTGAACCACTGCTCACACAGCAGTAGCACCTGGTCTCCCTACGGTCAGATTTCGTCTTCGCGAGGCACGCGGGCGTAGAAGGCGGCAACTTTGTCCCGGAGATCGCCTCTGGCGCTCACGGAGAGTTGGAGGCGCCTTGCGCTGAGGGGTGCCTGCTTGGCGTTGGCTACGCTGTCGCATTTGACGTGACACGTTTGCCGAAAGTCAATCATGTAAAATCCGGTCTCTCGCCGCCCTTGTCGCGAGTCGATGTCGTATCGTGGCAGCAGGGCATGCGGGGCGTACACAAAGAGGTCGACGAACGCCAAGCTCTCAGGCTTTGCCATGTCGAACCTCCGTTCGCGGTCTGATGGCGGCATCTTCTCCCACTCCGCGGGAGGAACGCTCTGCTCTGGAGTCATCGGCCGATTGACGCGCAATAGGTCCTCAGCGAGGTAGGGGTTTCTGTAGAAGGTGGGACGCACCGGCAGTAGAGGAGTTAGCAACAGAGTCTTGTGGCCGATCGAGCAACAGGGCGTCATCACAACGCCAAACTCTGGTTGGGCGAGGTCTATTTGGAATTCTGCTAAGACGCGAGCATCCGCTGGTTGGTCGATGTGAGCGGCGCTCAGCGGAAAGCCGCGCACCACGTCGCCGAACCTCAGTGCTTCATCCGGCTGATCTTGATAGAACGACATGGGCTCGTATGTCACGACTCGTACAGATCAGAGACGTCATGATAGCCGTGGGACGTTCTCTTCTGCTGTGAAGAGCGAAAGTCTTTCGAGACCGCAACCTCGACGATTTCAAGGAATCTGCCATCGGCTGCCAATCTCATCTTGATCGTGAATCGATCGAAGTTGACGGTCACGATCCTCGATCGCGGCATGCTGCTTCCGGTGTCCTGTTCAGACAGTCCGTCAGGCTGTGCCATCGTCGTCCTCCGGGGCCCGGCGCATGTACTCGTACACAGGTGCCTTGACTGAAGCCTCGAACTCCTCTGCGATTATCTCATGCAGTTGGTCGGTGGCGGATAGATAATCCGAGGTGGGAACATTCTCGGCGTAGCCGTCGAAGTCCAGAACCAGCTTCGCCTCGTCACCTAGCCCCTTGAAGCTTTCGCGGAAGGCAAGAAAACGATCTCCTCGGGTGACGCGTGCAAGCAGTTGAAACTCAATCGCGTCCTCCAGGGGGAACCGATCCAAGCACAACGTCGTGTTGTAGTACTCTTGGAAACGGCGAGTGTCCTTTCCGGGAACCGGGCACTCGTCTATGTATCGCAGTCCAATCCTGCCGAACAGCGGGATGCGCGTTACTTCCAAGAAATTGTCAACGGCGAACTCTATTGCATCTCTGAATCGGTCTTCGTGGTTTGGATTTGCATAGGTCTTGTGCAACGTGGACGTCATATCCAGTGACGCCGTGTGAACGTTGAGCTCAACCCCCGCCGGGGAGCTGAAGTTCCAGACCTTCTCTGCGGCTTCATCCTCCGGAGCATCGCTATCCAAGCTGGGGCCGCTGACGCCGTGGGCGACGACCAGATACCTCGAGAACATGAGCTTGGATTCTGGGAACCGGTCCATTATCCGACGCTGATACTCACCGACCAGGCTCTCCATGGAGAAGAGGCTTGGGAAACGCACCTGGAAGATCACCTTCTTGACGGTCGCATTTGGAAAGACTTCGTCTATTGCCATCGTTGTCGACTCCACTTTAGTGCCTGAGATCGCTCGTCCCTGTCGGTTCACAACGTGGCATGCGTTGGCTTCTTCGGCTCGCTGACCACGATAGGCCCGCCGTCAGCAACACTAGCGTAACCAGGCGCGACGTACCCCTTCGACAGTACTCGCGGATGGACCGCTGTCAAGGCGGAGCTAGGTTTCGAGCGGATAGCTCCGAACAGCTTGCTGCCAGAGAAGTTGGGCCACGCGGTAGCGGGACGAGGTGGCGCCGGCTGGCCCGAGCGGCACCGGGGCCGACGGCATCGAGCTGCGGCTTGATCTCGGCAAGGTCGGCGACGTGGCCGACGTCGAGCTCAACGGGAAGCGCGTGGGTGTGCGCTGGATGCGGGACCAGATGCTGAACATCACGGGCGCCGCCCGCGCGGGCAGCAACCGCCTCGTGGTCCGGGTCACCAACACGCTCATCAACCGCGTGTCGGGTTACAAGGAACCGCCGCCCGTCCCCGAGCGACTCGTCGAGCACTACGGCCGCGGCACCACCCAATACTCGGCCGGCTTCCGAGGCCCGATCGGCTTTGAGCCCCTCCCCGCATCGGGCCTAATGGGCCCCGTGCAGATCGTCGCCCGCAAGAAGGTGACCCTGACCGTCGAGTGAGGCGAGGTCGGGCCACCCTGCAGCGCCGCGGTTTCGCCCCACGATCGCGAGGTCCCGGCGCCCTGACGCGTCAGTCGGGAAGAGAAGCTGCGTTCCCCGATTCCCGCCTCTAAAGAGCCGCCGCCTTCAATGCAACTGCCTGCGCGGAAGTGAGACACGAAGTCTGTGTTCGGAATCGTTCGCGGCCTGCGATTACGCCCTTCTACGGGTCGGTTCGCCTGGAGGACTGCGAAGGACGCCGTCGCGGTGGGGGCGGCAGTCGGGACTTCGGGCACGGAAGGATATGTAAGGACAGCTTCTCTTATCAAAACAAGGAGTAAGTATCTCATGGGTGAGTTTCTTGATGGTGCCCGCGTGCGCATGACGCGGGGAACGATGCTTCTGGTGCTGTCAGCAGGGTTGCTGATGGCTGCAAACTGCGTGGTTCCGACGCAGAACACTGCCCCGACTGCGAACGCGGGCAATGATCAGACCGTCACGGTCAACAGTACGGCTACCCTCAACGGTTCCGGCAGTTCGGATGCCGACGGGGACACGTTGACCTTCGCGTGGACGCAGGTCGGCGGCACCAACACGGTGACGCTCAGCAGCAACAGCGCCGCCGTCACCACGTTCACTGCCCCCGGCAGCGTGGATACGCTCCAGTTCCAACTGACGGTCAGCGACGGCCAAGGCGGCACCGACACCGATACCGTGACCGTCTCGGTCACCGACACCACGCCGCAAGTGGCGGCGGCGCCGACGCTGTTCATCGCCAACTTCGGCGGTAACAACGTGACCGGCTACGACATCACCGACCCTCAGAGCATCAACGGCAACATCGCCCCGGACGCGAACCTGGCGGGAGCCCAGACGCTCCTCGCTTCGCCCAGCGACATCCTCGTGGACGCCGGGGGCGCACTGTTGGCCAGCAACTTCGCCACGCCGTCGATCACCGGCTACGACAACGCCGCCGATCTGTCGGGCATCAACGGCAACATTACGCCGCAGCGCAACGTGCAGGGTGCGGCTACGCTACTGGCCCAGCCGACGACCCTGGCCGTAAACACGTCGGCCGACCTGGCTTTCGTCGCGGACATCGCCACGGACCAGATCTTCGTTTACGGCAATGCTTCGACGAGCGCGTTCAACGGCAACCTCGCCCCCTTGCGAACCATCACCAGTACCGATCTCAACAATCCGTTTGGGATCAACTTCGGCTCCAGTGACGACCTCTATGCCGCCAACAACGGGGCCAACAACGTGGTGGTGTTCGCCAACGCGAGCAACCTCAACGGGAACGTCGCCGCGACGCGCATCATCACCAGCGCCGTGTTCACCGATCTCTTCGACGTGTTTGTGGACTCGGCGGACCGCATGTACGTGGTCAATTCCGGCGGCGGCGGGAATCAGATCCACGTGTTCAGCAACGCATCGACCCTGAACGGCAACGCGGCTCCGGCCGTGAGCCTTACCGTCCAGGGGGCCACGAACCTGACCGCGGTCGCCGTGGACACGTCCAACAACGGCTACATCGTGGATTCCACCGCCAATGCGGTATACGGGTACGACAACATCGCCACCCGCAACGGCACGCTCCCCCCGGACCGGACCCTCCAGGGCGCCAACACGCAACTGGCAACACCGATTCGCGTGTTCCTGCTGGAGTAGGCACGACGCAGTCGTAGCGAGACGGAGCCGACCGTCGGCGCCGGGCTCGCAGTAGGTCAATGCATGGCACGAGGCGGCATCGGCTGCGCATTCGCGCGGCCGATGCC
>CAYMME010000087.1:0-9110 GCA_964391465.1 uncultured Planctomycetales bacterium | reverse complement strand
GCACGTGCATGCCCGCCGCACCGAGGCGTACGGCGACCGCGCGGCCGATGCCGCTGTCTGTATGACGAAGACTCTGGGGCAGAACAGCGGACGGGGTTCTTTGTTGAACTCGCGCAGCTCCCGCTTGCAGCACATCGAGCAGGTCGAGCTGATGCAGATACTGCAGCGGGGAAGTGCTGCAGACGAGGTCAGGCAAGACGGCTCTCCCGCGCCAGTTCGTCTTCAGTCAGCGTAAACACGTCGACTGCGTAATCTGCGAGCTTGCTCAGGAACACAGTGCGCGGGACACCCGCCAGGCATGCGGCCGCCCCGGATGAGAGCCGGCCGAGTTCGTACAGCTTGGCTGCGGCGGCCATGCGCAGCTCGTTGCCCAGGGCCTCGGGCGACAGCTTCAACGCCAACAGGCTGTCGTCAGGAACTTCGAGCGTTATCTCGCACATGAGGTCACCTCGTCAGCCATCGGCCGATCGGGCGGACGGAACCAAGCCTCCCGACGAACTGAAGTCAGGGCAGCCAGGCGCGCCGCGCTGCAACGCCAACTACGGTCGTATTATGTGCGGGAAACCGTATGGTGTCCCCGTCTTCGGTCCGGCGAGCGGTGAGAGATCGGACGGGTTGCATCGATGTATTCCGCCGCTCCGCCGGTTTCCGTCCGACCGTTGACGCGGCCGAGCCAGAACACGTACGCTGGCAACCGCTTTGTTCCCAACTGTTTGTACTGCCTGCAATAAGCTTGTCGCTCGCACGTTAGTAAGGAAGAGGCACGGGTACGTTGGCCCGCGGGGAGGCGGTGCGCGGCCGAGGAGAGCTTGCCCAGGCGTAAGTTCCGGTCGCGAGGGTGGTTGTGGTGGTAGTCGGTCACGCTCCGAGGTAACATGAGAAGGGCGATGGACGGGACGGCGGAGGGGAACGAATTGCGCGACGGGCGCCCGATCTGCACACGCGAGGTTCTCATGAGGACATGCCTGGCTGCCCTCGTCTTCTTCGTGGCGGCCCGCGCGGGGGCGGGCGCGGAGCCGATCGTTGTGCGCCCGTTCGAAAGCGGCGGCGCGGCCCGGTCGAAGAGCCGGGTCGATGCCCTGGTGCAGGCCACACTGAGGGCGGAGCACATCAAGCCCGCGAACCGGTGTTCCGACGCGGTTTTCATCCGACGCGTGTACCTGGACGTGATCGGTACGCTGCCCAGGCCGATGGAGGTTCGCGAGTTCCTGCAGGACCGTCGCCCCGCCAAGCGGGCCGCGCTGATCGACGCGCTCCTGGAGCGGGACGAGTTCGCCGACTACTGGTCGTTGAAGTGGTGTGACCTGCTGCGGGTCAAGGCGGAGTTTCCGATCAACCTGTGGCCCAACGCGGTGCAGGCCTATCACCGCTGGATTCACGACGCCATCGCCGAGAACACGCCCTACGACCAATTCGCCCGCGAGCTGCTGACCGCGAGCGGCAGCAACTTCCGCACTCCGGCGGTGAACTTCTATCGTGCGCTGCAAGGCCAGGAGCCCACGTCGATCTCCGCGGCGGTGGCCCTCACCTTTATGGGGACGCGCATCGAGAGTTGGCCCGAAAGCCGTCGGTCCGGCATGGCGGCCTTCTTCTCGCGCGTCGCGTACAAGAACACGGCCGAGTGGAAGGAGGAAATCGTGGGCTTGGACCCGGCGCCGGCCAAACCGTTCGATGCCGTCTTCCCCGACGGTACCACGGTGCGGATCCTGCCCGACCAAGATCCGCGCAAGGTCTTCGCGGATTGGCTGATCACGCCGGACAACCCGTGGTTCGCGCGCAACATCGTCAACCGCGTGTGGGCCTGGCTGATGGGCCGCGGCATCATCCACGAGCCGGACGACATCGGACCGGAGAACCCGCCCGTCAACCCGAAGTTGCTGGCCTATCTGGAGAAGCAACTGGTCAACGCCGACTACGATCTGAGGCGTGTGTATCGCCTGATCCTCAACTCCCGCACCTATCAGCAGTCGTCGATTCCGCGCAGCGATCATCCGGATGCCGAGGCCCTCTTCGCGCAGTACATGGTGCGGCGGCTCGATGCGGAAGTGCTGCTCGATGCCCTGGATTGGCTCTTCGGCGCCGCCCAGAGCTACACGAGCGCGATCCCCGAACCCTTCACCTTCATCCCGGGACACCATCGCACGATCATGCTGGCCGACGGCAGCATCACGAGCCCATTCCTCGAGATGTTCGGTCGCCCGGCTCGCGACACGGGCCTGGAATCGGAACGCAACAATCGGCCCACCGACGCGCAGCGGCTGCACCTGCTCAACTCGAGTCACATCCAACGCAAGATCCAACGCAGCGGCCGGTTGCGGTCGGTGATGAACAACGCCAGGGGGAAACGCGGCAATGTGATCCGTGCGATCTACATGAACGTCCTGTCGCGATACCCGACGGAGGACGAGTTGGCGGCCGCGATGGAGTACGCCCGAACCGAGGGCCTGAACCCGAGGCAGGCCGCTGACGATCTTGTGTGGGCCCTGATCAACAGCAAAGAGTTTCTGTATCGACACTAAGTCGGGCGCGTAGCGCCCGTGTGGTCGAACGACGAGAAACGAGGATGCGGACATGAGCGAGCAACAACCCGACAGCGGCATGACCCGGCGGACGGCACTGAAGCACGGGCTTCTCGGGGCGGCCGGACTGGCGCTCAGTAATCAGCAGCGTGTCTGGGCCAAGCCCGCAGACAAGCCCGGGTTGCCGGCCAAGAAGCCGGCGACGGCCAAGTCGGTCATTCAGATCTGGATGTGGGGCGGTCCGACCCATCTGGACACGTTCGATCCCAAGCCGGACGCGGGCGACGACTACTGCGGTCCGTTGAAGAAAACGGTGTCCACCAACGTGGACGGGATACGAATCGGCCAGTTGCTTCCGCAGTTGGCGAAGCAGGCCGACAAGTACTCGATCATCCGCAGCATGACTCACGGGGTGAACGGGCACGAAACGGCGTCGTACATGGTGCAGACCGGCCGTATGCCCGGCCGTCTCGTCTTTCCTTCCGTGGGCGCCGTCGTGTCCACGTTCAAGGGTTACGACCGCGGCTACAAGGGGCTGGTCCCGCCGTACATCGTGTTGACCGAAACGCAAGGCCGCTTCTCGGAGGCGGGCTTCCTGGGCCAGCGTTACAAGCCGTTCGCCACCGGCGGCGACCCCAACCAGAAGCGTTTCGCCGTCGAAGGAATCGTTGCGGCGGGCATCTCCGATCAGCGCCAGCGCGGCCGGCGCGACCTGCTCCACAAGCTCGACTCACTTGGGAAGGCCATGCCGAAGAACCCGCACTTCGAGCGGCTCGATCGCACCGAGGACGCCGCCTACGACATGATGTTCGGAGACGCGAGGAAGCTCTTCGAGCTGTCGACCGAGAAGGATGAGCTCCGCGACCGCTACGGCCGCAACAAGTTCGGACAGTGCTGCCTGATGGCGCGCCGGCTCGTGGAGCAGGGCGTGCCCTACGTTACCATCAACTACAAAGGGTGGGACACGCACAAGCAGCACTTCCAGATCATGAACCGGAAGCTCCCGGAGTTGGACGCCGGCCTGGCCACGTTGCTGGCGGACCTGGACGACCGCGGCCTGCTCGAGAGCACGATCGTCTGGTGGGGCGGCGAGTTCGGGCGGACGCCCAAGGTCCAGTGGGAACCGCCGTGGAACGGAGGTCGGGGGCACTATGGCCGATGCTTCTCCGCCGTGCTTGCCGGCGGCGGGTTCAGAGGCGGCCACGTCGTCGGGGCTTCGGATGCCAAGGGCGAGACCGTGGCGGACCGGCCCGTCTATCCGCCGGACCTCATCGGCAGCATCTACGAACGACTCGGTATCGATCCCGACGGGCCGCTGCCCAACTCGCGGGGGCTGGACGTTCAGCTCATCGCATCGGCGGAGGAGGGCGTGCAAACGGGCGGCCGCCTCACCGAGATCATGTAGACCGAGAGACGCAACCATGACGGTGTCCAAACGATTGCTACCGGTGATGCTGATCCTGTGCGGTGCGAACGCGCTGGGTCAGCAGCCCAAGCGCGAACCGCACATCGGCTATGTCTACCCCGGCGGTGGTCAGCAGGGTGCCGTATGCGAGATCACGGTCGGAGGCCAGCTCCTTCGAGGCGCGAAGAAGGTGCACGTCACTGGTGAGGGCGTCCACGCCGAGGTCATTGAGCACTACCGGGCCGTCAGGAACATACAGAAGGAACAGCGCGAAGAGCTTCAGGACCGGCTGAGAACGCTGCGCGAGAAGCTAGGTGAATCGCCGGAGAAACAGCGAGGGCGCAGGCTTCGCAGGAATCGACCCGCCGCGCGAAACGCGGACAAGGCCAAAGCGAAAGCGAACGCCGACAAACGCAAGGCACCGCCCACCGCGCCGGACAAGAAGAGCCCGGCCGAAAAGAAGACCGCCACCAAGAAGCCGCCCTTCCGGCCCGTGCGGCACCCGTTGCTCTACAACCTGGAAGAGAAGAGCCTGAGAGAGTTGCGTCACGTGGCTCATCAGGTTTTCTTTCCCCGGCAGAAGAAGCAGATCAACACGCAGATCGCCGAGATGGTGTTGATCAGAGTCACCGTCGATCCCGACGCGCCGCCCGGGGATCGGGAACTGCGGGTCGTTACGCCTCTCGGCCTGACCAACCCCATGGTGTTCCAGGTCGGGGAGTTTGCTGAAGTCCGCGATCTGGAGCCCAACGACCCCAAGGCCTACGTCAATCCCAAGGAGCCGAAAGCTCCGGCCGTTGATCTGCCCGTGTTGCTGAACGGTCAGATCATGCCGGGAGATGTCGACCGCTTTCGCATCCGGGCAAGGAAGGGGCAGAAGCTGGTGATGCAGGTCTCTGCTCGGCGGTTGGTGCCGTTCCTGGCCGACGCCGTGCCCGGCTGGTTCCAGGCTACGCTCGCCCTCTTCGATGAGAAGGGCAGCGAAGTGGCCTTCGCAGATGATTTCCGCTTCGACCCGGATCCGGTTCTGTTCTGTAGGATTCCCAAGGACGGCGTGTACGAGTTGGAGATTCACGATTCCATCTACCGCGGCCGCGAGGACTTCGTCTACCGCATCGCGGTGGGGCTGGGGCCCTTCGTCACGCAACTGTTCCCATTGGGCGGCCGAGCGGGGGTCAAGACGTTCGCCTCGATCGACGGTTGGAATCTGACCAACAAACGCATGCCCCTGGACACCGAAGCCGACGGCGGCTCCGTTCGGCAGACGGCATTGCGCCAGAGGAAACGACTCTCCAATTCCGTGACCTATGCCGTGGACACGCTCCCGGAGTGCGCGGACACCGAACCGAACGACACTGCGGAGGAGGCGCAGCCGATCGACCTGCCGCAGATCATCAACGGCCGCATCGGCAAGCCCGGCGACGTGGACGTGTTCCGGATCGAGGGCCGGGCGGGCGATGAAGTAGTGGCCGAGGTGCTCGCTCGGGGCGTGCGTTCCCCGCTTGACTCGGTGCTCCGGTTCACCGATGCCTCGGGCCATGTGCTCCAATGGAACGACGACTCTATGGACAGGGCGGGCGTCTTGCACCGGGACATGGGAGTCCTCACCCACCACGCCGATTCGTATCTCCGCGCCCAGTTGTCGAAGGACGGGGTCTACTACGTGCATCTGGCCGATTCGCAACAGCACGGCGGCGGTGCGTACGGCTATCGCCTGCGGGTCGGGCCTCTGCGACCGGATTTCGCACTGCGGGTGACGCCGTCCAGCATCAATATCCGCGCCGGGTTTGCGGCCCCGGTCCGCGTGCACGTGATGCGCAAGGACGGATTCAGCGGTGACGTCGAGCTGGTGCTCGAGGATGCGCCCCCCGGGTTCAGGCTGCACGGTGCGCGGATTCCCGCCGGTTGCGATCGTGTCAACATGACCGTGTCGGGGCCCCGGATGCCGCCCCGCGAGCCGGTGGTCCTGCATCTGGAAGGCCGCGCTCGGATCGGCGGGAAGACGGTCAGTCGACCGGCCGTTCCCGCGGAAGACGTGATGCAGGCGTTCCTCTACCGGCACCTGGCGCCGTCACAGGAACTCGTGGCCGCGGTCTTGGGCAAGGGTCGCGGGCCGCACATCGAGCTCGCGGCCGACGGTCCCGTCCGGATTCCTGCGGGCGGCACGGCCCGGGTGCAGGTCAAGACGCCGAAACGCCCGGCGCTGCGGGACATCAAACTCGAGCTTCGCGACCCTCCCGAGGGCGTGACCCTCCACGATGTGAGCGTCGTGCAAGACGGCTTGGCCTTCGTGCTGAAGGCCGATGAGCAGGCAATGCCGGTCGGCTTCGCGGACAACCTGATCGTCGAGGCTTCCGCGAAGGGTGGGGGGCGACAGCGCGGCGGTAACGCCAAGAGGCGGCAGGGGCGCGTCTCACTCGGGGTCCTCCCGGCTATCTCGTTCGAGATCGTACAGCGATAGGAGCGTATCGGCGCCGTCTACGATTCGTCGGCGTCGTGCGTGTCGATTTCCAGCGGGGCGTGCAGATGCTCCTGCGACCCCGGCGTGAACAGAACGCGCCAGAAGCAGAACGATACCAGCGTCAGCACGAACCCACACGACACCAGCATCAGCACCCAGCCGATCGGACTCATCGATCGTCTCCGGTTGCCGCGGGCTCGACGAGGACGCCGCCCGCCGCACTCGCGTCTCGATCCCAACGCTTGACCGCAAGAGAAACCAGACCGCCGAAGAACACACCGACGATCAGAAGGAAGATGACGGTTACGAGCTTCACGTTGTTGTCCATCACGGCCCGGACTCCGTCCGGAGCACTGGCGTACAGCCAGAATCCGAAGATGGTCAGCAGGTAGACCGGCGAGACGTACTTGATGACGAAGCCGAAGAAGCGGGGGATGCGCAGCTCCGCACCTTCGTCCGCGAGGCCCAGGCCTTTATCCACGCCTACGATCCAACCGAACACGATCACCAGAACCGTGGCCATCACATACACGCAGAACGTGCCGATCCAGAAGTCCATCGTGTCGAGTGCGGTCAGGTCCTTCGAGAAATAGGCGACCAGCAGGCAGCCGACGGCGGTGATCAGCCCCAGGATCATCACCGAACCCTTGCGCTTCAGGCCGAACCCTTCCTCGAGAAACGCGATCGCCGGCTGGAGCATCGAGAGCGAACTGGTGATGGCGGCCGCGAAGAGCATCGCGAACCACAGGAACCCGAAGAACCGGCCGGCGGGCATGGCCTGGAAGACCTGGGGTAGCGTCGTGAACCCCAGTCCCATCGCACTGGGGGTGCCGACCAACGGCGTCGCGCCCAGAAAGATGAACGCGGCCGGAACCGTAATCAGTCCGCCCAGGCAGACTTCGCAGAACTCGTTGGTGCTGGTCGCAGTCAGGCCGGCGAGGGCAACATCATCGTTGCGGCGCAGATACGACGCATAGGTGATGATGATGCCGAACCCGACGGAGATACTGAAGAAGATCTGCCCGGCCGCGGCAAGCCACACCTGCGGGTCACCGAGGGCGGCGAACGCGGACTGACCCGGCTCGGTCGGCTTCGGGTTCCACATGAATCCGAGCCCGTTGACGACGGTCCGATCGACCGCGGCCACACCGGCGGCCGCGAAACGCTCGGCCGTGTGTGGCTCCGCCGAACTCACCTCCGGGGGCGGGGCGGGTGCCGTGCCGAGCAACTCCGCACGAAGCCGGCGGTAGCGCACCAGCTTCTCTTGTGCGGTGCCTCTCTTGCGGGCGTTGTCGCCGGCCAGATCTGCGGCGAGCCCGCTCTCGGCCGACTCCAGTCGGATCAACTCCCACTTGGTGTCGTTGTCGAGTGCCACGCGGGTCTGGCGAATCCACTTCGCGTACCGGGGGGCCAGGTCAGGATCGCCCGCAATTGCTGCGGCCAGCTTCATCGCATCCGGCGTGGCGAGGTAGCCGCTCGGGGTCTCGACGCGCACGTCGGAGTCGTAGCCCGACGTACCGTCACGCGTCGCTTGGCGGCAGGTCTCGGTCGCCTCGGCCACGGCCTTGGCGAGCCCATCCGCGTCATCGGCCGCCTGGAGCTTGGCGCACTTCTCCGTCACGGCGCTCCACTGGGCCGCGGGCATCGCATCGGCCAAGCTGAGCTGCCAGGGCTCCGGGGCCGGTTGCGGGGGAAGCGTCAGCACGCGAATCAGCACGATCACGGCCGCCCCGATCAGCAGCGGCATGGCCACCTTGCAGAACGCCTCGATCCCCTTGGTCAGTCCGCGGTAGATCAGTATGAAATTGAGGATAAAAACGCCCATCAGGTAATAGACGGCCGTCTGTCCGAGTCCGTCGGCGTCGGCGCCGACGAATTGCGCGAAGTATCCGGAGAAATCCTTCGTCTCGCTGAGGTCGCCGAACAGGTAGTCGCACGCATATCCGAGGCACCACGCTTCGATGTACACGTAGTACATGTAGATGGCGACGGGGATCAGCAGTCCCACCGTCCCGAAGAGGTGCCCGACTCGACTTCTGAGCAGATGATGGAGGATTCCCGGCGAGCTGTGGAACCCCGCCCGGCCGCCCTGTCGTCCCAACGTCCACTCCACCCAGCAGATCGGGATGCCCAGGATCAGCAGCGAGATGAAGTAGGGGATCATGAACGCGCCGCCGCCGTACGCGGTCGCTTGCCCCGGGAACCGCAGGAAGTTGCCCAGGCCGACCGCCGATCCCGAGACGGCGAGGATCACGCCGATCTTGGTGGCCCACTGTTCCTTGCCCGCGGGTTGGGTGCTCATAGAGGGGCGAGCCTACTGACGCGGCGGGGGTTGTCAACCGCGGGCAACACCGGGTGGGCGTGTGATGGAATGGGCGGACTGCGATCCGAGCCCCGAGCGCAAGCGAGCGGGTCCCCCACGCGACCAGACGGACCCCGCGCTGGCGCTTGGGGCTCGGATCCGGGAAGTGCACGACCCCGGAAACTTCGCGTGTTGCCGCCTGAAGTGTCACGGACTCACACCGGGTCGGTGCCGAGTCTCGGGCATCCTTGATATTCCGGAAAAGACGAGAGTGATGTAGGATTTTTCACGTTGACGCGACGGGTCGGGAGGTGGTATCGTGTCTGATATAGTCCGGACGGCGCCCCGGCCACACTCATCGGTCCCTTTCGCGCCGGTCCGGGACCCCGTCGCAACGCACAACGAGGTCGGGGAAGCGGGATG
>CAYMME010000086.1:0-21904 GCA_964391465.1 uncultured Planctomycetales bacterium | reverse complement strand
GGCGGCACGTTGTCGGAGACGCCGAAGATAAGGCCGGCCCCAGTCCCCAACTCCGCAAACACGCTGTCCATGTAGGCCTCGGACGCACGGTCGTCCATCGCGTCATCCAAGAGAGCGACGCATGGGATGCCGCCCCAAATCGTGATCCCGGGTCCCATGCCGGCCCGCAACTCGGCCAGCGTGCACTCGGTCATCGGCGCGGGGCACACCGACTCGGCGACGTCGAAGCCACAAGGCGGGTACAGGTGAAGCAGCCTTCGGTTCTCACCGTCGGTGTGGCAGAGCACCAGTTTCCCCGCCTCGTGGGCGCGCTGACTGACGCGCTGCAACCACGGCACGATCTCGGCCTCGAAGAACGGAGGCCAGGTGAGGTCCCGATCGAAGTTGCCCCCCCACCAGATCACCTCGGCCTCGCAGGCCAGGACCGCGTCCAGCATGGCCAGAAAGAACGGCTCCGTTCGCCGGGCCAGTTGGAGCCAGGTCTCCCGTCGCTCGGCGTACTGAACGAAGAACTCCTCCATCGGCATCAGCTCGTGAAGCAGCAGATGCATGGGCGAGGCGGGGATCGGTCCGCTGGCTACGGCCACCCCGCGATCCCCGATCCGCCGCCGGAACGCCGCGTAGGCATCGGGCGTCGGAATCACCTCCAGGTGCTCGAAGACCTGAGCAACCGGCTCCAGGTCGTCGATCGAGCAAACCGGATATCGCTCGACGAGCGGTAGTGAGATCCCGGACGCGGCCATGCGCTTCGTCAGCCGCAACCGCATGCACACGTCGCCGGCCGGCGCGTGGATGACCGTCTCGTAGCAACCGTCTTCGTGCTTGAAGTCGATGGGCAGCTTGCGCAGCTCGACCCGAAACGGATAGTCGGGATGGTTGTCGATCCCCAACCCGCGCAGGGCCAGGTCGACGGGGTCCCGCGGCAGCGTGTAGTCCGCTCGCACCGCATGGCAGGCCACACCCAGCACATCCGCCATCTGCGCGGTGTTCAAGCCGACGAACGGCTCGGGCACCGCCCCCCGCGCCCGCAGCGCGATGTACCAGAGGTCCATCCGCGGCGCCCACGGGATGCGGTCGCTCGGTTGGCCGCACATCGCCGCCAGCATTCGTTCACGGTGGGTCATGTTCGAGTCCTCGCTGAGTGGTGAGCGCACTGGAAACGGCCGCCGAGAAGATGTCAAGGTCGGTCGGCATAAGAGCGCTGATGTCGGAGACGACATCGCGTACCGCCTCAGCAGCACGCACGGTTCGCCACACTGCGCGAGGAGCGTTCGTCACGCAGCGGTAACAAGGGGGCACAACTGGCGGCCCGGGGTAGTGAGGCATATCATGATCCCGTCGGCGACTCCAAACCGCCGTGTGCGACGCAGTGCATCTCCACGGGCGGCTTGACTGATCGTCGACAAGCGGCTGTCTCCCAGAGGAGCGAACATGAATAGCATGGTTACGCACCGAACGATGGTCTGGCTAGCAACGATCTCGTTCGCAGCAGCAGCCTTGCCGCCACCGGCCGGGGCAACGGAGGACGCGAAACCAGCCCTGCACAACATCGCCAAGGGGGCTCCGTATACGCTCTCGCCCCGGCCCAACTACCGGCACTGCACCGACGCCGGGGATCGTGTGCAACTGACAGACGGAACCGTGACGGAGGGCTACTTCTGGACGCAACCGGGAACGGTGGGCTGGAGGAGCACGGGGCACGCAATCATCACCGTCGACCTGAAGAAGATCCAGCCGATCGCCGGCGTGTCGTTGCGGAGCGCGGCGGGAGCCGCCGGGGTCTGCTGGCCGGTGGCAGTGCTGATTCACGTCAGCGACGACGGGAAGGCATTCCACGAGGCCGGCGATCTGCTGGCGATGGACCAGGCTACGGTTGCGGCATTGCCGGATGGGTACTCGGTTCGGCGGTTCGCGACCTCGGCGATGCGGACACGCGGCCGGTACGTCCGGTTCCTCGTCCTGGGCGCCGGCCCGTACATCTTTGTCGACGAAGTCGAGGTCTTCCGCGGACCCGATTCGTTCCTGAAGATAGCGCCGACAGGCGAACCAGTGAAGAGCCCGAAAGCGTATCTTGCCGAACGCCGAGTGCGATCACGCGTCCGGCGTCGCATCGAGACGGACGAGATGCGCATCGCCGAGGCGATCCGCAAGGCGACGCTGCCGACCGAGACCAAGGAGCGCCTGGCGAAGCGCCTCGCGGAGGCTCGTCGCGCAGTGGACGAGGCGGATCTGCCGTCGGACTGCGATGCCCGCATTGTGCTGCCGTTGAATGAAGCCCACGCCGCCATGTTCGGAGTGCAGGGAGCGCTGTGGAAGGCGAGCGGCCGTCCGGCGCTTTCCGCGTGGACCGTTCCGCAATGGGATCCGTTGGACCCCTTCGCGGCGCCGCCGTCCGAGACGTCGTCTGCGATGGCTGTGCACACGATGCGCGGCGAGTATCGATCAGCGGCGTTCAACCTAGCCAACACCACAGACGGACCTCTGCGTGTGCGGGTGAGCTTCAAGGGCCTGCCCCGCGGATCCACGCCGGACTACATAGCCGCCCACTCGGCGGAATGGACGGACACGGTCTCGGGCCGTGCGATCGCGACCGCACTGCCGGAAGTCGAACGCGCCGACGGAGCGTGGTCGGTCACCGTGCATCCGGGGCTCGTCCGGCAGGTGTGGATGACGTTTCACGTTCCGCAGACCATGCCGGCCGGTAGCCACACCGGCACGGTGGTCGCGAGCGCCGACAACGGCGAAGAAGCAAGCCTGCCGCTCCAGCTTCGCGTCTACCCGATGACATTCCCGAAGACGACGACACTGTGGCTGGGCGGGTGGAGCTACACGAACGGTGCGGGCCACCGGGGCGTCACACTGGAGAACCGCACCGCGTTGGTGAACCATCTTCGGAGCCGGTTCGTCAACGCACCCTGGGCGACCAGCGCCGTGATGATGAAGTACGAGTTCACGCAAGAAGAGCCGCCCACGGCCAAGCTGGACACGGCGCAGTTCGATGATTGGATCGGCCAGTGGCCGGACGCGAAAGCGTACCTGGTGTTTCTGAGCGTCGGGAAGACGTTCGCCGGTCACAAGATGAACACCGAAGCGTTCAACCAGCGTGTCGGAATCTGGATCTCGGCATGGGTGCGTCACCTCGGAACGAAGGGGATCTCGCCGGAGCACCTGGGCCTGCTGCTCGTCGACGAGCCCCACGGGCACGCGCAGGATGACATCATCATCGCATGGGCGAACGCGATCCGTGCCGCCGAACCGCGGGTGCTGATCTGGGAAGACCCGACCTACCGGGACCCAACGCAAGCCCGGCCGGCGCTGTTCGAGGTGAGTCACGTGCTCTGCCCGAACCGACCGATGTGGTTGAGTCAGGGCGAGCGGTTCGGGGCGTTCTATCTGGCCCAGCAGAACAAGGGCCGGACGCTGCAACTCTACTCGTGCTCGGGCCCGTCCACGGCCTTGGACCCGTACGCGTACTACCGCCTCCAGGCGTGGCACTGCTGGGCGATCGGGGCAACCGGGTCGTTCTTCTGGGCGTTCGGCGACAACAGCAGGAGTTCCTCCTGGAACGAGTACTGTGCCGTCCGCGGCCCGTATACGCCCGAGTTCCTCGACGCGCAGTCGGTCACGGCAGCGAAGCAGATGGAAGCGATTCGGGAGAGCGTGGAGGATTACGAGTACTTCGTGATGCTGCGTGCGGCGGTCAAGCGAGCCCGAGCCGCCGGCCGGACCGGTCAAGCCCTCCACCAGGCTGAGTCACTGCTCAAGAACGCCGCGCAAGAGGTACTCGGGGCACGTGGCGCGAAGAGCCTGAGCTGGCACGAAGCGAAGGACCGCACCCAAGCCGACCGTGTGCGGATCAGAATCCTCGAAACACTGATGCAACTGAACGGCGAGGCGTAGGCGGCCCAAGAGCGGGTGGGGACGCATCCGAGCCCCGAGCGCATGCGAGTGGGTCCCCGTCTAGCGTACAGAAGCGGCGATAGCGTTGCCGATCCGACGCCCCATCGACTACCATCGCGGGTGCGCGATTCCTGAAGGAGTCCTGTCATGTGTCCTTCACGCCTCCGCAGTTCGTGCCCCCCGTGTTGCCACACCCTCAGCCGACGATCCTTCGTTGAGACGTGCGGAGCAGCGCTGGCCGCAACCGGGGCTTTGGCCCCTGCCGCAAGCATGGCGCGCGAACCGCGCCGACGACGTGCTCGCATCGCGCTGGTCTTCCTTTCGACGGAAGGTGTGAGCTGGCCGGATCCGCACTACGACGTGCGCACCCGTGAAAAGGAAATCCTCGGTCTGCTGAACGACGGCTGCACCGAAATCGAGTTCATCTCGATGGCCGTCCGAGAGCCGAGCGATGTAGACAAGGCCGTGGCCATGAGGGACCAGATCGACGGCTACCTGGTCTACTGCGTCACGCTGGCCTGGAAGCTCAAGGGAGCACTGATAACCATCGGCAAGCTGGGCAAGCCGATGCTCGTCGCCGACGAGTTCCTTGGCGGATCGGGGCTCTTCCTGATGGACTATGCCCTCCTCCTCCGGCAAGGCATCCCGGCCACGGGCGTGGCGACAACGCGGCCGAGCGACCTCGTCACCGTTGCCCGCTGCTTCGCCGAGCTGAAACCTGACACGACGCAAGCCACCTTCGCCGCTCAGTGCGAGCAGGCATACCGACGCACGTTTGGCGCTGTCGGCAAATTGAAGTGCGCTGATGATCCGCTGACGCTTGCCGACACCCGCACGTGCGCCGAGCGCTTCAAGAACTACCGCTTCCTGATTGTCGACGACCGCAAGCCGGGGCAGGAGGAGGATTTCCTGGGCGCGAAGGGAATCCATGTCGGATTCGCCGAACTGAAGACGGTCTGCGACAGGGTCGATCGCGACCAAGCAGCCGAATGGGCGGACCGTTGGGCCGCCGCGGCCGACAAGGTCGTCGAACCCTCCGCCGAATCGCTTCGCAAGGCAGGCGTGATCCACCTGGGCATACTCGAACTGCTGAAGAAGTACGGCAGCGACACGGTCACCATGAACTGCCTCGGAGGGTTCAATCACGGGAAGCTGCCGGCCTATCCATGCCTCGGGTTCATGGAACTGCTCGACGATGGTCGTCAGGGTGTTTGCCAGGCGATGCCCAACGACACGCTCAGCATGCTGATGGCCCGGATCCTGACGGGGCGCCCCGGCTACGTCTCGAATCCGGTCCTGGACACGTCCAAGAACCGGATCGTCTATTCCCACTGCATGGCGACGACCAGGGTCTTCGGCCCCGAGGGTAAGGCGAACCCCTTCCGCATCCGGACGCTGCACAATCGCGACCCGCGGGGAGCCTGTGTGCAGTCGCTGCTGCCCGGCGGCTACATGACCACCTCGCTCCGCACCGACTTCGCCCGCAAACGGATGGTGATCCACCAAGCCAAGGCAGTCGAGAGCCTCGACACCGAACGAGGTTGCCGTACGCAACTGGTCGGCGAGGTCCGAGGCGACATCGGCAAGCTGTTCCGGCAGTGGGATGCGTTCACCTGGCACCGGGTGACCGTCTACGGCGACGTGAAAGAGCCGCTGATCGAGTTCGGCAAGGCTCTGGGCCTCAGCATCGTCGAGGAAGCGTGACCAAGCTCGACGATTCCACACTCAGTGCCCTCTGCAATGCCGAGGTCGTTGCGGTCGATCAGGTCGCGCTGGGCGAGCAGGTCGTCCGCGACTTCTGGCGGCAGAACGAACTGGGCACGTTCGAGGATGCGTTCGAAGCCGCTGTCGGCCGACACGGCGTGGTGTTCGTGCGAATGCGGCCGGGCGCGTAACGCGCGCCGGCTCTACAACCAGCCTTGTCTCGGCGGGGCAATCGCTCGATGGACCTGAGCATCTACGACATCGTTGTCTTCCTCGCCTTCTTCGCGTTCGTCGTCGGCTTCAGCATGTACAAGAGCCGACGGGGGAAGGACAGCGAGGCGTACTTCCTGCTCCGCATGATGATCACGTTCTGCACCGTGGCAGGAGCCATCGCGATGCTGACGTGGATCGCGCCGCGGCCCGAACCGAGGCCAATGCCGAAGCGGAGCGGGCTGGATCTGAGCAACTCACCAACGGCGATGGCCTGGGGAGCGGCCGTGATCGCCGGGGTCGCGGCCTTCGCTCTCGTGTTCCGCTGAACGGGAGCCCGGCTATTTGCCGGCGAACGCCTTCTTGAGAACCTGGCTCGCCTTCTTGGCGTCGGCGTCCTTGTCGAAAGCGAAGTAGAACACCCCGCGCCGACCGAGCGCCGCCGCCGACAGACCGCGCATGTTGATGCCGGCGTCCGCAACGATTCGCGCGATCAGTGCAGGAAACCCGCGCCGATTCGGACCCTCGAGACGCAGCGAACGCAAGCTGGTTGCCTTGGACAGTCCCGCTTTCTTCGCGGCGCGGGTCTGCGCCGCTCCCTTGAGCGGGGCCATGAACACCACGCCCTTCCCCCGCTTCTCGGGCGCCCGCCGGGCGATGAGGAACTCCAGGTTCGCTCCTGCGCTCGCCACGGCGTCCAGCTTCTCCGCGAGGCCGCCCGGACGGTCCGCGATTTCCCCAGCCCATACGTCCACCTTGCTGATCGTAACAGCCATTGCATGCCTCCTTATGCTACTGGACCGAGCTGGTCACGACTTGACCTGTGCGAAGCCTACCCCGTGCCCGCGGATCGGACAACCGGATTTCTTGCCACGCCCGCAACCCAACACGAGAATGACCGTGAGCGTTGCCGACGCCAACGGAAACGGCCTGTCCCGTGTGGCGTTCCGATGCGCGAAGACCGCCGAGCGATGAAGCATAGGGCACGTTCCACTCTGATCCCGCTGGTCCTCATCGGCGCATGTGCTGCGCAAGCGCCGGAACGCGCTGATGCGCCGGTACGTCTGACACCACCTCCTTGGCCGGAATGGGTGCTGAGGCATTGGGTCTGGGAGAACGAGGGCACGGCTGACAGCGCCCTCCAGCTTGTCGATGATTACCTGGCCCGCGGGATTCCGGTTGGAGCGGTGATCATTGACCGCCCCTGGCAAACGGCGCCGAACACGTTCGAGCCCGATCCCAAGCGGTATCCGAAGCTCGGGCAACTCGTACAGGCGTTCCACGAGCGCGACGTCCGGGTCATGATGTGGATCACGAGCGTGGTCAATGCGACGGCCTCGACCTACGCCGAGGCCAAGGCAAACGGCTACTTCCTCAATGGCGGCAAGACCGTCCGCTGGTGGGCGGGCCGAGGCGCGTTCATCGACTACACCAACCCCAAGGCGGTTGCGTGGTGGCACCGGAGAATGGACGCCATCCTCGACTTGGGCATCGACGGATGGAAGTGTGACGGGACGGACCCGTTCGTGGTCTTGCTCGGCCGGCCGAAGGGCGCGGCCGGACCGATCACGCCTGCCGACTATCGCGACGCCTTCTACCGCGACTTCTTCGAGTACACGCGCTCGCGCTTGGGGCCGGACCGCGTCATCACGGCCCGTCCGTGCGACAGCCTCCCGGGCATGCCCATCTCCGTCCCGTTCGCCCCGCGCGATGTCAACTTCGCCGGCTGGGTCGGAGACCAGGACGGGAGCTTCGAGGGACTGCGAGTCGCACTGGCCAACATCCGGGCGTCGTCGAAGCGCGGCTACGTGAACTTCGGCTCCGACATCGGCGGGTTCCGAGGCCGCGGCCTACGGGATCGGGAGGTGATGATCCGCTGGGCCCAGTTCGGCGCACTTTGCCCGATCATGGAAAACGGCGGCGGCGGTGAGCACCGACCGTGGCTTTATGACGACGAGGTTCTGTCGATCTACAAGCAGTTCGCGACCCTGCACCATGAACTCATACCGTACCTGTACAGCCAGGGAGCCAAGGCCTGGGGCGAGGGTGCTTCGCTGATGCGGTTCGTCGCCGGCGGCAACACCTATCTTCTCGGCGACGCCCTGTTAGTCGCCGCCATGGTCAAGCCGGGCGCGAAACGCCGGATCATCCTACCCGCCGGGCGGTGGCGCGACTGGCTCAACGAATCGGAAGTCCACGAAGGGCCGGGGACGAAGGTGCTTGACGTGCCGCTGTCGCGCTTCCCCGTATTCGTCAGAGAAGGAGCCATCGTGCCGCTCGACGTGAGCGATGCGACGACCGGCCACGGAGACGCGTTCTGCCGTAACCACCTCACCGTCGCCGCGTATCCAATCGCCGGGGAGGCGCGGAGCTTCGACCTCTACGAAGAACGCGGCACGGGGGCACAGTTGTCCTGGCGTGCGGAGGATCGAGCGCTGACGCTCGAGTCGTCGCCCATTCGCCGGAAGTTGACCTGGCGGGTCCCGGGCCTCCGGGACGTGGAACGAATCACCGAGAGCTCTGGGCCCGACCCGGTTCGGGTCGACTCAACGCAGGCCTTGCTCACCGCGCCCCGAACCTGGACGGTCGATCGGGACGGGATACTCTGGGTTCGAATCGCAAACGCCGATCAGGGAATGCGCGTTCGGATCCAACGATGATCCACGGCCGAGACGGTTGACGGAGGGAAACGCGAACGTACGAGATCGGAGACTTCTTGGGCGACCGTGCCATTCACCGCGAAGCGGCCCCGCCGGACAGGCACTCCACCACGCCGTCCGTCCTCGATACGTACAGGCGTCCCTGCGCGACCGCCATCCCGTCCCATACCGGCGGAGTTGCGAGCTTCGTCGTACTCACGGTCGGGCCGTCCTCGGCCGAGAACATTTGCAGCACGCCGCCTTTGCGCCCCTCGAAGCCGGCGAACGTCTCCGGCGAACTTCTCTGCGTGGCCAAGGTCGGCATGCCCCCGATCAGCAGCGTTGAACCCGCTCGGACAAGGGCCCGCGGGCGCATGTTGATGTTCACCGACCAGTCCCAGTTCGGCGGCACGGGCTTCGGCGCGAGCCGAAGATCCGGCTGCGGCTCGTCTTCCAGCGTGGTCGGCTTTCGCGCCTCCGCGAACAGCGTGTAGCCTTTGACGCGACGAACGCCCCAGACCGTCTGTTCATCGAATGCCAACATCAGGCCATAAGGCACGGCCACGTGACTGCCGTAGGCGCCGCCGGGGCGATTGGCGATCCATGAATACGCAACGGGTATGCGGCTGAAATCGCCGGTGCCGATCATCCAGTGCGATCGGTGGTTCTCGTGCCCGTCCAGGAGGCGCGACGTGGAGAAGAGGTGACGGCCCATCTGCTTCTGACGAACGCACTGCCGATCGAACCGCAGCGTTCGCATGTAGACGAACCGCCCATCGCTGACCAGCACATCCGTCGTCGCCCCGCCCTGCATGGAAAACGCATCGCTGAGATCGGGCGCCTGGAACGTCTTGGCGTCGGTGGCGTTCTGCGTGAGCTTCTGGTTCATCTCGGCCGGGCCCAACTTGCCCTCGTCCCCACGTGGGTGGTCACTGCTGATGCGCGACTCGCTGAGGACCTTACCCGTCGCCGGATCGAGCCCGTACATCCAGATGCCGCCATCCAAGTACGAGGAGCGTCCGGCGGTCGCGTAGGCGACGCCGTTCGCAACAAGTACGCTCCCATGCACCGGCCAGAGTGACTCCACCCGCTCGAACGCGACTGTTCGGCAATCGCGCGGCGCGGCGCGAAACCGCCACACCAGTTCTCCATCAACCAGTCGGAGACAGTAGGCGTACCCGTCGGCGGAGCCGAACAGCACGAGATCACCGTGAATCGTCGGCGGCGAATCCACGCGACCGCCCGCGGTGAAATCCCAGCGCACGGCACCGTCACTCACGGCCAGCGCAACCACGCGATGCTCGTCAATGGCCGCAATCAACACGGCACCGTTGGCAATGACCGGAGCCGTGATCCGTCCGCCAATCTTGGCCCGCCAAGCCTGCCCCAGTGCCGATGGAACCGTAGACGAGGTAGCGCCGGTCCGCAGTGGGTCGCGGCGGTAGGTTGGCCAGTCATCGGGCTCGCGAGTTGCGGGCGCGGAAGAACGTTCCGACAGGTCGGCGTAGGCCGGGCCCTGCGTCAGCCGCGCTGAATCGTCCTTCTCGAGCGGCGATGGCTCTTCCGGCGCGAGGGCCCAGAAGCCGTAGAGCTTGGATTCCATGTAGCATCCGCAAGCATGCGGCGGCGCATACACGAGCCCGTTGCACGGCAGCATGCCGTACTGACACGTCCCTCTCACCCAGTTGTTCCGCGAGTGATCCGCACCGCCGAGGGCCAGGAACTCCATTCCGCGGTGCCCGCTGATGATGTAACGATCCGTGGCCTTCTCGCGGTAGCAGCGATGATGGTGCCCCGCGGTTCGCAGGTCCCCGAGCTTGAGCAACCGCCGCTTGACGTCGCCGGATCTCGGGTCCCGACCGACGTTGTATCCCGGACCGACCCAGACCAGACCGTCCGCAACGAGCACGTCAACCGGAGACTTGAAGCCCGCATCGCACGGAGACTCCCATAGCGTCGCGGCATCCTTTGTGGACAGGGCCTCGAGCTTGCCCGCATGCGCCCAGAGCACGACGTCCTCATACACAACCAATGTCGCCGTGGACCATCCGATCGCTCGAGTCTTCTTCCCCTGCTTCCCTCCGCCTGCGCCCTCCGCGGCCTTCTTCTTGGTGACGCTCTTGTTCCAGAGTGGTTTGCCGCTTGCGAGGTCGAGGCACACGACACCGCCGCCGGCCTGAAAGACCGCACGCCGCGCATCGGCGGCCAGCGTCAGCGGCATGACCGGAGTCGTCCCCTTGTCCGACCACTGCCAGAGCAGCTCACCGCTCGCGGCCCGCAATGCCACAATGGCCTTGGTGTTTGGCTTGCCCTTCTTCCCACGCCGTTCGGGCCGGACCATGTCCTGCTCGGCCGTCGGCGAACCCGTGACCACGAGCAACACCCCGTTTTCAACGATGATCTCCTCGGCCCCGCGAGTCTGCTCGTAGGTGTGAACCGCCTCCCCCGTCGCAGCATCCAGTGCGGAGACGGCTTCGCTCACCCCGAGGGGCATGTACACACGATCGGCACCGGCCACCAACAGGCGCGGCAGTTGCACCGGGCCGGATCGAAAGCGCTGCTGGTCCCACGCCCACGACGGAATCGGCCGCTTCCACAACTGCACACCGCTGAACGCGTCCCGCGCGGTGAGGCTCCAGCGGCCCGGCACGTGAATCGACCCGGCCGTCGCCTCGTCCACGATGTAGAAGACTCGACCCGCGGCCGAGACCACGGAACTCACGCTGGCGAGCCGATGGTGGTTGCGACTCCACTCCGGGGCGGCCACCCACTGCATACGACGCGGCGGCCCGACCGCCGTGTCACGGGCCACGGCATTGCCGGACGGGTCATGCAAGAAGTGCGTCCATTCGTCGATCTGCTCCGGCCGCGGCTTGGCGGTCTTCGTCCACTTCCCCTCCTGCCGCGTGCAAGCCACGCCGCCGGGCCGAAGGACCCGAAGGATCTCCTGCTTCGGCAGCGCACCGGCCTCTTCGCTCACCACAAGGCTCGCTAGGTTGTCGACAAACGGCAGCGCTGCCCCCGACCAGCGACCGGCGGACACCTTCCCGTAGAGCCCAATCGATCGGATATACGCGCGGGCCGCGCGCACGTCCCGATCGTCTCGGGCCAAACCGTGAACAACGAAGCCGTCGGCTGCCCCGAGGGCTGCGGTCAGCCTTCCGTCACCACATCCGACGTGGATCACGAGACCTCCGCGTATGCCGGTAACGTCCAGGATCCTCTTCGCCGCCTGCGCGGCGTCCTGATCAGCGCCGAGGGCCGTCGCGGAATTCAGCGCGAAACCGATGAGGATCGCGCTCAGCCGAACACAACAGAACGTTCTACGCATCGCCGGGACTCACTAGAAACTGATTGCTGCGTTGAGTGTGGCTCGGGCTGCGACGGGTAGCGCAACAGGTTGTCCCGCGACCTCGCAGATCGCCTCTTGTCGCCAAGGCGATGCCGACACTCATCTGGTTACTTCTCCAACGCGCGCCGATCCAGGACTACGAGGCTGTTCCCCTCGCGGGCACCGACAAGCAGCAAATCGCCACGCAACGCCGCGCCGTATGTCTTCTTCATGATCGGATCTCGGAAGACGGTCAGGAACTTGGGCTTCAATGGATCGGCGACGCTCACCACCGCCACGCCATCGTCACGGGTCATCGGCAGATAGGCCCGGTCGCCGGCGACAACGCAACGGTTGGGTTTGCCCAGTCGCTCGTCCACCAGCTTGGCTTGGAGCTTGGGATTGGCAGGGTCGGCGACGCAGAAAACGAGCAACGCGTTCGCGTCCCAGTTGACGGCAAAGTAGAGATTGCCGATCACTTCGCCACTTGCGTGGCCAATCGCTGGGCCGCAGACTTGCGTGACCAAACGCGGCTCGGCGGGGTTCTTCACGTCGACCACGGCCAGACGGTTGCGGCGGCCAAAGATGGTCCCGACCAGGGCGTAATCGCCGCGAAGCAACACACTGAACGGACCATCATTCTCCGTGGTGACCGCGACAGATCCGACGACGACCGGCTGACTCGGCCTGCGCACGTCGACGGTGAACAACCTCTTCGCGGTCAGATTCGCAACGTAGCAGTGGCCGTCACGGTAGGCAACTTTGTAGAGCGTCCCCTGCCCAGGTTCTCCAATCGACACGGAACCAAGTAGGTGGAGAGCCGACTTGTCGGTCGCGTCGATTACCAGCAATCGATGATTGCCCTGCGATGTGAGGTAAAGCGTGTTGCCGTTGATCGCAAAGCCCGCGGCCTGGCCGAGGTCGGCATGGGTGAAACTGGAGACCACCTTGGGGTTGGCGGGATCCTTGATCGAGCAGATCGTGAGCCGCTGCCCTTCGCGGCAGGGCAGGTAAGCGAAATCACCTTCGATATGGACGTCCTCGATGCCTCGCAGGAGCACCGGATCGACAAGCTGCCCCACAACAGGGACGGGCGAGGACTGGGCGATTACGCTACTGTCTTGCAGAACCGGACAGAAGACGAAAAGAGCGATGATCACGCACGGCAGTCTGTCGAACATGCGACAGTCCTTGTACCGCAAGACGGGGCCTCCTTCGAGCCCTTCCTCTCGAAATCGTGCGTGACGACGACGCTCTTTCCGAGCCTAGTAGGTCCCCGCACGCTATCACCTCACCTCGCCCGATACAAGCTACCGAAAGCACTTGGCAGCTTGCCGCTCGACCTGAGGCTCCGTGAAGCTAGAATCGGTGACGCCAGCGTACCACCTGGAACAAGCCGCAATGTCGAGCGAATCCCCACGAGAGACCATCCTGCAAGCGAGCGCCGTCCCGTTTCGCCGGCGCGGACGGCAACTCGAGTTCTGTCTGATCACGTCGATCACGCGAGGCCAGTGGGGATTCCCGAAGGGCATCATCGACCCCGGCGACACGCTCATCGAAACGGCGATCAACGAGGCTCACGAGGAAGCAGGTCTCGAGGGACGGATCCTGGAGGGGCCGCTCGGGACCTACGAGTACTCGAAGTGGGGCGCGATTCTCCAGGTGACGGTGCTGCTGATGGAAGTGACCGCGTGCCACGATCATTGGGACGAAGAGAGCGCAAGGCAGCGCTGCTGGCTGCCCTACGACGAGGCACTGGCGCGGCTGCCGAAGCGGAAGCTGCAGACCCTCCTGGAAGCGGCCCATCGACGGATCACCTCGACGAGTGGCTCGTGCCGGTAACTCTCGACGGAACGCCGACTCAATCAGGCAATCCGGTTCAGGAAGGACAGCTTCACGGCCCGGCGGATTCGGGTATTCTGATGCCGACGAATCCGGGCCGCACGCGCGAACGTGACTACCCGGGAAACCCCGCACTGGAGACTTGCCATGCACCCGCGAAGGAAGATGGGAATCCCCGCTCTGGCTTGGGCCCACGCCTTGCTCACGACGATCGGTTTGTGCGGTGGGCTGGAGGGAGCCGCTCCGGATCCCAAAGCCGACTTCTACGTCTCCACGAACGGCAGTGATGCCTGGTCAGGGACGTTGCCGGCCCCCAATGCGGATCAAACCAACGGCCCCTTCGCCACGCTGCACCGAGCACGCGACGCAATGCGGAAACGTCGAACAGCGAGCGGACACGACGGTCCCTTCGTGGTGATGGTCCGCGGCGGCACCTACTACCTGAAAGAACCGCTTGCGCTTGGAATCGAGGACTCGGGCACCGCGGAACGCCCCATCATCTACTGTGCCTATCCCGGCGAGCAGGTCACGCTCTCGGGCGGCCGCCCGATTTCCGGTTGGCGCAGGGGCGAAGGCCCGTTGTGGATCGCGGGCGTGCCCGCCGCCAAGGTTGCCAAACCGCAATCCCGCCCGGGTCTTGCCGATAGCGAATGGTACTTCCGCCAACTGTTCGTCGGAGGCGCACGGCAGATTCGCGCCC
This sequence comes from uncultured Planctomycetales bacterium, assembly GCA_964391465.1. Classification (GTDB taxonomy): domain Bacteria; phylum Planctomycetota; class Phycisphaerae; order UBA1845; family CAYMME01; genus CAYMME01. Next base: position 7,578 of record CAYMME010000086.1, on the reverse strand, counting down.
GCACGCCGAACTTCGATCCCGAGCATCCCACAACCGGCGGATGGTCGTTCGTCCTTCCGTTCAGCGAGAAGAGCAAAGGCGGGGGCCGCGGCAATTCTCCCAACGACAAGTTCCGGTTCCGGCCGGGCGATATCAAGCCCTGGCCGCGATCACCCGCGCCTGAGATCCACGTTTTCCCCGCATGGGGCTGGGTCAACGCAATCCTGTCCGTAGCCGAGATCGATCACCAGAACCACATCGTCCACGTGGCGAACCGCAACTGCTCACAGGAGTTGCGTCCGGGAAACCGGTACTTCGTCGAGAATGTCCTCGAGGCCCTCGACGCACCCGGTGAATGGCACCTCGACACGTCCAAAGGGAAGCTCCACTACTGGCCGAGGGGCGCGGAGTTCACCGGGAAACACGTCGTGGCACCGGCCCTCGACCACATCATCGATATCGCCGGTGAGCCCTCGAAGCCCAGCGCCGCCGAAGCGAAGCCCGACGCACCCGGACAGAAGCCGTCGCCCCGCTTCGCCAAGCACATCGTCCTACGAGGTTTCACGTTCCGCCACACGAAGTACTCCCTCGAAATGGCTTCGGTCTACACGCCCGACGATGCAGTCATCCATCTGCGCCGGGCCCGGCACTGCATCATCGAGAACTGCAAGTTCCTCGGCGTCGGGGGCTATGCCGTGCGGTTGTCGGAATACGCCCGCGACAACCACATCCTCGGCAACCCCGTCGCCGAAGCCGGCCAGGGCGGCGTCCTGATGGTCGGGTCCGAGACGCCGACTCAACCGAAGGACAACGTCGTCGCGGGCAACCACATCCACGACTGCGGCAAGATCTGGAAGCACGTCGCGGGCGTCTACGTCACCACGGGCAGCGGCAACCGCATCGCCCACAACACGATCACCGACGTGCCGCGCTACGCGATCTCGCTCAAGACCTACCGCCCAGGCAGTGCCACGCACAACAACGTCATCGAGTACAATCGCATTCGCCGCACGAATCTCGAGACGAACGACACCGGCGCGATCGAGACGTTGGGTCGCGACCGCGAAGACACGGGCAACGTTATTCGCAATAATCTCATCCTCGACCCCGTCGGTCTCAAGACGAGCGAGACGGGCGAGATGCTCACGCCGTTCTACACTTGGGGCATCTACCTCGACGACTACTCGAGCGGCACGACGGTCTCCGGCAACATCGTCGCCCGGACGTTCCGCGGCGGCATCCACGTGCATCTCGGCCGCAACAACGTATTCGAGAACAACATCCTGATCGACGGTCGGAACCAGCAGTCCGAGTACAACGGCCGAGAGTTCATGGCCAACAACAAGTTCGTTCGCAATATCGTCCTCTATCACACGGGGACCCTGCTCCGCGTCAACCGCTGGCACGACAAGGTCCTCGCCGAATGCGACCACAATCTGTACTGGCAAGTCGGTGCCAACCTGACCGAAACCAAAGACGAAGTGACACCGAAGGGCTCGCTGAAGAAGTGGCAAGAGGCGGGCTACGACAGACACTCGATCGTGGCCGACCCGCTCTTCGTCGACGCGGCGCGCGACGACTACCGTCTGCGGCCCGAGTCGCCGGCCTTCAAGCTCGGCTTCAAGCCGATCGATGTCGCCCGGATTGGCGTCGAGGGCTACGAGCGGCCGACGGGCTTGCCTTAGGCCCGCGTGCCGCTTGCCCGTGTGAGAGCCGGATGGGTACCATGATGTGCCGATGGCCTGAGCGCGGACAGTTCTGGTTCGCGAAAGAGGACACAACTCACCGAAGGAGCCTGTCGTGAACACGTCCAAGCCACGCCCGATGCTGTGTTCCCTGGTCGCACTGGGTCTGCCGTTGACCGTCTGCACAAGTGTCGTTGCGGCCGACGCGAGCAAGGACTACCTCCAGGCCAATCCGCAGAAACTCGAGCAATGGCAGCAGATGCGATTCGGCATGTTCGTCTGTTGGGGACCGGTGAGCCTGACGGGCAAGGAGATCGGCTGGTCCCGCGGCGGCGAGCGGCGAGGTCGCACGGGCCGCGGTCCGACGCCGGTCGACGTGTACGACAACCTCTACAAGAAGTGGAAGCCCGACAAGTTCGACGCCCGCGAGTGGGTACGGGTAGCCCAGGACGCCGGCCAGAAGTACATGATCTTCCTGGTCAAGCACCACGACGGGTTCAGCTTGTACGACACGAAACTGAGCGACTACAAGAGCACGAGCCCGGAGGCGGCATGGCGGCACGACGTGATGACCGACATCGCCACCGCCTGCCAGGAAGCAGGCCTGAAGCTCTTCATCTACTACTCGCAGCCCGACTGGCATCACCCCGACTACCGCACCGACAATCACGCCCGGTACATCAAGTACCTGCACGGCCAGGTTCGCGAGCTGCTGAGCGACTATGGCCACATCGACGGGCTCTGGTTCGACGGGTTGGGGGGCAAGGCCGAGGATTGGGACGCCGAGAACCTGTTCAAGCTGGCTCGCGGGATCCAGCCGCACCTCGTCATCAACAATCGCTGCGGCCTGCCGGGTGACTTCGACACCCCCGAGCAGCGCGTCGGGCGATTTCAGACGAGCCGCCCCTGGGAGTCGTGCATCACGCTCGGCACGCAGTGGTCCTGGAAGCCCGACGACCGGATCAAATCGCTCGAGGAGTGCATTCACACGCTCGCCCGGTGCGCCGGCGGTGACGGCAACCTCGCCTTGAACACGAACCCCATGCCCAACGGGCAGATCGAGCCGCGGCAGGTCGTGCGCTTCAGGGAAATCGGGCAGTGGATGCGCAAGTACGGCGAGACCATCTACAGCACGCGGGGCGGGCCGTTCAAACCCGGTCCCTGGGGAGCCAGCACGCGCAAAGGCAACACCGTCTACCTCCACGTTCTGAGCTGGGACGACATGCCGGCCCGGCTGCCCCCAATCAGCAAGAAGATCCTGCACAGCGAACTCCTGACCGGGGGCACGGTGAATGTGACCCAGGACAAGGACGGCATCGCCATCGCCGTGCCGCCGCAGTTCCGCCGGGACATCGATACGGTCATCAAGCTTCAATTCGACGGTCCCGCGAGCCAGATCCCGGCATGCAATGTGCCGTCGGGCTCGGTCGCAATGGGCAAGAAAGCGAGCGCGTCCAGCGTGTGGCCCCAGCCGGGCTACGAGCCGGACAAGGCGTTCGATGACGACCCAGATACGCGCTGGGGCGCGGGAAAGGACGCGCGCAGCGGCTGGCTCGAGGTCGACTTCGGCGAGCCGGTCACGATCGGCCGGGTCAGGATTCAGGAAGCACACTTTCGCGTACGCAAGTTCGACGTGCAGTGCGAGGAGGGCGCCACCTGGCGCACCCTACTGAGTGGAGGATGGATTGGTGCGAATTACGTAGGGCAGTTCGCACCCGTGGTCACTCAACGGGTCCGGCTCAGCGTCTTGACGGCCACCGACGTGCCGACGATCCGGGAGTTCCAGCTTCTCCCCCCGAAGAGATGATCGCTACCCCGTGCATTCCAGTGAGCACGACCGAGGCCGAGAGGGCGGGGCAGGGGCGCCGCGCAGACGTACATGTTACCCGGGTAGCACGGTTCTGATGGGGGCATGGGGCATGGTCACCTTCGGCCTCCGCGATGCCCTCGTGGCCGTCGGCTAGTCCCGCCGCGCCGGAGGGGCCGCCTCCTTGTCGCGAAGCTGTCGTTCGAGCTTGTCGATCACGCGTCCGAACATCTTGCGCTTTCGAAAGTACCTGCCGTCGGCAACGCCGGCGTATCTCGCCTTGTTCCCCAGCACATCCTTTCGCAGGGAGATCGCTCGATCCAATGCCTCTCGGCGCAGCTTGATCTGCGTCGGACCGGTCGCGGTGCGCGCTTCCTCGCGCAACCGCAAAACACGAACCATGCGCTGCGTATAGGCGATGGAAAGCGTGATTCGCTCGATCCGTGCCCGAACCGCTTGGTCCGTCGCCAATGCCCGGGCCTCGTCGAGATGGCCCTCGAGTTGGCGGAGAAGCTCGGGGGTGAATATACGCGTCGCGTTGCCCGGCGCATGGCCGGGGAAGTGGCGGGTACTCTGCGCCACTTGGCGTTCGAGTGCCTCGTGATACGCCTTCATGGCACCGGCGGCCCGACCGTAGAACTTGGGGTAGAACTCCTCGAGCATCGCCGGCACATCGGCCGTATGGTCCCACAGCAGCCGGGCCGCCACGTAGTGAACCAGGAAGTTGCTCCAGATGCTCCCCAGCGTGTATTGCGTGTACAAGCCTTCGACGCCGATCTCCTTGAAGTGCGGGATGTCCGCCGCCACGGTGTGCACGATGGGCCACGGCAGGTCGAACCAGTTGACCTTGTAGTAGTACTCGTAGAAGAAGACGTGCGGCGTGTGCTTCTGCCACGCCTCGATCAGCTCGACGTACCGGCGGTTCCGCTTGCACTGCGGATCGTTCACCGGATGGGCCAGACAGTAGTCCTCGTAATGGCAGATCACCACCGCCAGGTTGCGATGCCCCTTTATCTGCGGATCGCGGGGCGGCCAGGTGTAGACGTTGTACGCACCCACCAACATCAACTGGTCGGGAAACGACTTCTCCAACTCGGTGGCCACGCGGTTGTACAGCACCATCTGCCGGCGGGAGTACTTCTGATCGGACGACACGTCCTTCTCGTCAAGAGCCTTGCAGCCGTCACACTCGCACCACCGTTGTCCGTCCGTCGGCGACAGCGAGATCAGGTCCACGCCGGCTTCCGAGCGAAGCATCTCGCCCATGCGCCGAGCGATCTCGGCCGGGAGCTCCGCGTTCGAGTTGCACAGCTTGCAGCTCTCGTCACGGGAGCGTTCCCCGTCGACCAGCGCGAAGTACTCGGGATGCCTGTCGTAGTAGACCTTGTGCGGGATCAGCCTCGCCTGCGTGTGATAGATCCCGGACTCGATTCGATACGCGGGCGGGAGCGACGCATCGCCGATCCGGTTCGTGCGGTTCCGCAGATTCCAATCGGTGTCGGTCCCCACCCATCGCATCGGGAACGACGGACTCTGCTGCACGTCGAGCCGGTCGAAACGCACTTCGTCCAGCTTCGGGATCACTTCCCCGAGTGGCCCCGGCACATACCACCGCGCGCCCAACCGTTCGAGAAGCTCTGAGCCGGCATAGGCAACGCCGTAGGGACCGCCGCCGGCCAGCGCGATGTCCCGACCGCGGCGGCGGAGAACGAACGCTTCGGGCTTCAGCCCGGCTCGCTCCGCCGGAGGAACCACGGCGTCGGTCCACCGAGTGTTCCCGACCAGGACACGGTTGCCGGTCACCTCCCCGTCGTCGGCCCGGACCGGCAACGACACGCCCGTCATCCGGCCCAGCACCTGTTGCAGATCGGTCGCGGTGCGCTTGGCGAGGGCATCCGCCCGGACGGGAACGACAATCGTCGCGTGCCCCTGGCCGCCGCGAATCAGCACAATGGCGTCGCTTCCATTCGCCTGCGAAGCTGCGAGCAGCAGCACGATCGTTGTAGCCCGGATTCGTTTCATGATTGGGCTCCCTGCAACCCGTTGCACCCCGAGGAAGCGTAATCCATCGCTGCGCATCTGTACACTCGCAGAAGTCCGGCATCCGCTCGTAGCCAGCACGCGACGCCCGGCGTACACTGGTCGTCCATGAGACTGCCCAGCATCGACGGTATTGAAGACGCTCTCCGCTGCATCCGTCCGCATCTCGGCGAGACGCCGCTTGTGCGGTCCGAGTTGCTCTCACGTGGCCTTGACGCAGACGTGTGGATCAAGAACGAGACGGTCTCGCCGATTGGCTGCTTCAAGCTCCGCGGCGCGTTGACCGGTTTGCACCGCGCTCGAACCACCGGTGACGTGCAAGGCGCCGTCACGTCGTCGACCGGCAATCATGGTCAGGGCGTCGCATACGGAGCCCGCCTGCTGGAACTGCCTTCGCACGTCTTCCTGCCGCTCGAGAACAATCCGTTGAAGAAAGCCATGATCCGAGCGTTCGGGGCCACGGTGCACGAGTGCGGGCACGACCTCGACGCGGCGAAGGCCGAGGCCCGCACGTTCGCGGCCGCGGGCGGACACGCTTTCGTCGACGACGGTGAAGGTCTCGGCGTGATGGAAGGTGCCGGCACGGTCGGACTTGAAACATCCCGCGCGCTTGACTCAATCGATTCCGTGTTCATACCCATGGGCAGCGGATGCCTCGCCGGCGGCTGCGCGGCCGCCATCAAGTCCGTGCAGCCGAATGCTCGCGTCACCGTCGTGCAGTCTGCCGGCGCCCCGGCCATGGTGGAGAGCTTCCGCGCCCGCAAGCCGATCGAGCGCCCGATCGAAACCGAGATCGCCGACGGCTTGGTCTGCCGCGAGCCGGCAGAATTGGCGCTTGCCGCCCTGCTGGAATCCGTCAGTGAAGCGATCCTGGTCAGCGACGAGGACCTGCTGGCAGGAATCCACACCTTGGCCGAATGCGCGCACGTGCTGGTCGAGCCGGCGGGCGCGGCGGCCCTCGCCGGGGCGTGGCAGCAGCGAAACCGAATCAAAGGACAGCGTGTCGTGCTCGTACTGACGGGCGCGAATGTCACCACGGACATCCTCGAGCGAGCTCTGCGGACCGACCCGTTGTTCCCGGTGCGCGAGCTCGTGGAATAGTCCGGATCGCAGTCGCGAAGGGAGGCTCTACAAATGAAGACCGTTGATCGCCGAGAGTTCTTACGTTCGGGTGCCGTTGTGGCCGGTGCCACCGGCCTGTCGATTCTGAAGCCGGCACAGGTCTTCGGCGCAGCCGCGAACACACGCATCAAGCTGGGTATCATCGGTTGCGGCGGTCGCGGCCGGTGGATCACGAAGCATTTCGCCGACCACGGCGGGTACGAGATTCACGCGGTCGCGGACTACTTCCAGAAGGTAGCCGACGCGTCCGGTGACGCTTTCGGAGTGGACAAGTCGCGCCGCTTCTCCGGCCTGTCGGGCTACGAGAAGCTCATCGCCAGCGGTGTCGACGCGGTTGCCCTGGAAACGCCGCCCTACTGCTTCCCACAACACGCACGGGCCGCCGTGAAGGCCGGACTGCATGTCTACATGGCGAAACCCGTAGCCGTCGACGTGCCCGGCACGCTCGAGATCGGCCGGTTGGGAAAGCAGTCCACCGAGAACAAGCGTTGTTTCCTCGTCGACTACCAAATCCCCACCGACCCGTTCAACATCGAGGCCGTCAAGCGAGTCCATGCCGGAGCCATCGGACGGATCGTCATGCTCAAGACGTGCTACCTCGCCGGCACGTTCAAGGACCCACCCAAAACGGCCACGGTGGCCGACCGGCTGCGGCACCTGTTGTGGGTCAACGATGTTGCGCTGGGCGGCGGGTACCACGTCAACGCCTGCATTCACGCGGTCGACGCGGGGCTCTGGGTTGCGGGTGAGCGGCCGGTCAGCGCGGTGGGGCTCTCGTCCGTCGGCCGTCCGAACCCACACGGCGACAGCCGCGATCTCTACTCGCTCTCGTACAAGTTCGCGGACGGGACGATCATGAACCACGTCGGCTCGCACCTCAACGCCCCGTTCCACGTCCGTTGCGTGGCCTACGGGCAGGGCGGAAACGCGGAGATCGGGTACGTC
>CAYMME010000085.1:0-21921 GCA_964391465.1 uncultured Planctomycetales bacterium | reverse complement strand
GCGGGATCATGCCTGGTTGACACCAGTGGTTGACGAGCTGCTTGGCAGCCAGCAGGGGCCCCAGGCGACACTGGCTCGGCTGCAGGCGGGGATCGATCGGTTGCCGCACGTGCGCGAGCTGAGCGGCGCTCTGGCCGCCATGGAGAAAGGCCGCACGGGCGAGAGCTACATCCTTGGCGGCCACCATCACTCGGTCGCCACCATCGCCGACATGGCCGAAGCCGCCACCGGCGTGAAGCGCCCCGGCTTTGTCACGCCCATGCCGCTGGCCCGCATTTTTGTGCCCCTGCAGGCCGCCTTCGACAAAGCCCGCGGCAAGGTGGAGATTCGCGGGCTCGATGTGCGGCCGGACGACGCCTCGCGGCGGACCGCCGCACGCCGGGCGGCTCAGTCGCTGGTGAGGCGCGGCGTGGACTCGAGCACCTATGATCGCAAGGACTTGGCGTGGGCGACTCGGATCTTCACGTGCCATTTCACGTTCATGTACGACCGGTCGTTCTACGATCCCGAGAAGGGATACGAGATCGACGCCTTCCTCGACGACGCCGAGCGGGAGTTCGGCGGGTACGACGCGATGCTGCTGTGGCAGGCCTACCCTCGACTCGGCGTGGATCAGCGCAACCAGTTCGACTTCTACCGCGACATGCCCGGCGGTCTGGATGGTCTCTCGAAGGTGGTCGCCCGTGCGCACGAGCGCGGCGTGAAGGTATTCGTCGACTACAACCCGTGGGACCTCGGCACGCGCCGCTCCGGCAAGCCCGACGAGGAGGCGCTCGCCGAACTGATCGCCGCGATCAAGGCGGACGGCATCTTCCTGGACACGATGTACGCCGGCTCGGCCGCGTTGCGCGAGGCCGTCGACCGAGCCCGGCCCGGCGTCGTGTTCGCCCCCGAAGGGCACCCGCCGATCGACCAACTGGCCGTGTGCAATGCCTCGTGGGCCCAATGGGTTCAAGACCCACATCCACCCGGCATGCTCCATCTCAAGTGGATCGAGCCGCGACACATGCAACACCAGATCCGGCGTTGGGACGCGAGCCATCGCGGCGAGATCGAGACCGCGTTCTTCAACGGCAGCGGCATGCTGGTCTGGGAGAACATCTTCGGCACGTACAACCCCTGGCCCGTCGCCGACCGTGCGTTGTGGCAACGTGCCGTGCGCATCCTGCGCACGTTCGCGGGGAGCTTCACCAGCGACTCCTGGGATCCGTTCCACCCCACGCTGCAACCGAAGCTGTACGCCCACCGGTGGCCGGGGGACGACGTGACCGTGTTCACGCTACGGAACACGGGTGAGCCAATCCACAACACACCGCTGCTCGAAGTACCCGTACCGCAGGGGCACAGCGCCGACGCCACGACTTTCTTTGACCTTTGGAACGGCACGCCCGCGCGATGGGAACGAAGCGGCGAAACGATCAAGGTGTCGGGTTCGGTGGATCGATTGGGATGCATCGCCTGGGGAAAGCGAACGGACGAACGGCTCCTGAGTCTGGTCGAACATGGGCGTCAGGCCGCACAGGAGCAAATGACTCGAGATGCAAGAAACGCCGTTCGTTCCGTCACCGAGCCGAAGCCGGTCGCCCGTACCAAGCCGGTTCGACGCGACGCGCCACCGCCGGGGATGGTTCTCGTGCCCGGAGGCAAGGTGAAGATGCACATCGAGCACATGCGGCGGGAGTGCGGCTGCTACCCCAATCCGGGCACGCCGAAAGACAAATGGCGCGATTGGCTGTGGGGGAATCCGCACAACGGGAATCTCGTCCATGACTACGAAGCCGACGTGAAGGCCTTCCTCATCGACGAAGCCGAGGTCAGCAACGCCGACTTCAAGCGATTTGTTGACGCAACGAGGTATCGACCGAAACACGCGAAGAACTTCCTGAAGCACTGGCCGAGGGGCGCCCTGCCTCACGAGTTGGCCGACCACCCGGTCGTGTACGTGGATCTGAGCGACGCTCGCGCATACGCGCGGTGGGCCGGTACGCGGCTACCGACCGAGGCCGAGTGGCACCTCGCCGCGCAGGGAACCGACGGCCGCACGTGGCCGTGGGGGAACGCGTTCGATCCGTCCCGCTGTAACACGACCGGTACCGACACGATGTCGGTGCGCTCGCTACCCGACGGCCGGAGCCCCTGCGGCTGCTACCACATGTCAGGCAACGTATGGGAGTGGACCGAGAGCGAGCGTGACGACGGCCACACCCGGTTCGCGATCATCCGCGGCGGCAGCTACTTCAAGGCCGAAGGCAGCGGCTGGTATGTCCAGGGCGGACCGCAGCCGTGCACCAGCCACGCCAAGTTCCTGCTCATGTGGCCCGGCCTCGATCGTTGCGCGACCGTCGGCTTTCGATGCGTGGTGGATGTCGCGGAATAGCGCGCGCCGTTAGGTGGCCTGTTTCGCGATCGCGGCGAGGACACGCTCGGGCGTCAGGGGCAGCTCTCGGAGGCGCACGCCGATTGCGTCGTACACGGCGTTGGCGACGGCCGCGGAAAGCGGCACGGCCGGCGGCTCACCCGCACCTTGCGAGGGAAGGGTCAGATCCTGAATGACATGGGCCTCGATCTCGGGCACATCGGTCATCGCCATCGGCTTGTAGTCACCGAACGACGCGGTGACGATCCATCCATTGCTCCAGAGGATCTCTTCGCCGAGCGTGTAGCTGCACGACATGGTGATGCCGCCCTCGATCTGGTGACGAAGGTTGGCCGGGTTGACGGCCAGCCCACTGTCCTGAACGGCCACGACGCGCCGCACGCGCACTCGGCCTGTTTCACGATCGACTTCGACCTCTGCCACCTCGGCGGTGCGCGTCGTGCCGCGATACGCACAACAAGCGAACCCACGGCCCCGGCCCGTCGGGGGCGGCCCCGGTTCCCAAGCGGCCCGCGCCGCAGCTTGCTCGATCACGCGCCGCGTCCGCGTGTCGTCCGGCGGAAGATGAGCCAGTCGCAAAGCCACGGGGTCACGCCCGGCCGACTCGGCCAGCTCGTCCATGAAGCACTCGCGCGCGAACGCATTCATCGGCGCGCCCAGCCCGCGAAACGAACCGGTGCGAAGTACGGAGCCCACCGAGGCGTACGTGGTTCGTTGATTCGGCACGGCATAGAAGCTGACTGCATCGCGCTGGCCGCCGACGCCCCGACCTGTGGCCATCCGGTAGTCCCAGGCCGTGAGCCGACCGGCAGCGTCGAACCCGCCCTGCACGTCGGCCCGCGTGAACGAGCGGAACGGGTTGAGCTTGAAATCCTCGCCCCGTGTCCAGACGACGCGTACCGGCTTGCCGACGGCACGGGACAAACGTGCGGCTTCCGGCGCCGCGTCGGCAGCGTTCTTGCGCCCGAACCCGCCGCCGATCGCAGTAACCGTCAGTTCCACTTGCGACTCGGGCACGCCCAACAACCGAGCGATCTCGCCGCGCACGCCGAACGGCCGCTGCGTGGACGTCCAGATCCGCACCCGCTCGCCGGTCACGTCGGCGACGGCGGCCTGGGGTTCCATCGTCGCGTGGTACACGTAGGCGGTGCGGTACGTGGCCAACACACGCTGCTTCGCCTGCTCGAGCGCCACATCCGCTTCACCCTGCGCTTCGAGCACCTTGCCCCGCTCGTGACGAGGGTCCAGGCTGTCCCACGCCGCTTCGATATTGACTGTGCTCGGCTTGTCGTACTCGACTTTGATGCGCCGCGCCGCGTCCTCGGCTTGCTGCTCCGTGTCGGCCGCGACGCCGATGAAATCACCCTCGTGCACAACGGCCACAACGCCGGGCAGCCCGCGTGCGGCGGCCGCATCGACCTTCGTGGGCTTCGCACCAATGGCCGGAGGGCGCAGCACCTTGCCGTGAAGCATGGCCGGGACCGTCCAATCGGCAGCGTACCGCGTGGCGCCGGTGACCATCTCGCGCACCCCGACCGTCGGTACGCTCGTCCCGACGATCCGGTACTGCTCGGGAGGCTTCTCCGACGCCTTCTCAGTGAAGCGCTTGACCAGGCGCTTGCCCTCGGTCAACTCGCCGTACGCAACGGCTTGCCCGTTCGGTGCGACAATCCGGGCATTCTCAGCCTTGACCTGATCGGGGGCGAGGCTCCAGCGCTCGGCCGCCAACCGGCACAGGATCTCCCGAGCCTCCGCGGCCGCGGCGTGAAGAATCGGGCGCAGCGTCTGCACGGACAGACTTCCGTAGGTGCCGTTATCGTGCGGAACGCGCGACGTTTCCCCCATCACCATCTGCACAGACGCGAACGGTACCTCCAGTTCCTCCGCAACCACCTGGGCAAGAGCCGTGCGGATGCCCTGGCCCATCTCGACCTTGCCCACGAATACGGTAACGCGGTTGTCAGCCCCGACGTGCAACCAAGCGTTGAGATCTTCGCGGTCGCGCCTCCGCCGCTGGCCCCGAACCTCAGCCGCGGCGCGAAACACAACGATCAGTCCCGCGACCCCGGCTCCGCACCCGAGCAACTCCAGGAGTTCTCGTCGCGACAGGCGGCCGGGCTGATCAACGCAATTCTGCTCGGGATGATCGGATGTCGGAAGATGAGTCCGCGGAGACGCGTTGACCGACCCTGCTGTGTCCTGCTTCACCGCATCACTCCCGTACGACGGACCACTCCCCGCAACGTTACCCCGGGGTGCGCAGTCTACACAGAAGCCGCACGCGAGGCACGGATCTCCAGACTCGCCAATTGCTGTGATCTTCGTGCTGCTGCTGTGTCAATGCGCAAGGTCCGCCATGCGGACCCCACGCTTCTTCCGACCTGCACTGCTAACGGAGCAGTCGCGTGCATCGGGAGCCGCAGACACCGGCTCGCTTGTGAGAAGACCGTCGTTTACACTGGGCCCCATCATGACTGCTGCTGATCTACTAATCGATGAACTACGGGCCCGCGGCGTGCAATACGTTGCCACGCTGAACGGGCATGGACTGGACCCGTTCTACCTGGCCTGTCAACGGGCCGGCATGCGCTTGGTCGACGTGCGCAACGAGCAGGCGGCCGGGTACATGGCTGAGGTCACCGGTCGCCTGACCCGGTCCGTCGGCGTGTGCGCCGTCAGCGGCGCGGTCGCGCATGCCAACGCGCTCACCGGCGTGCTGAACGCCTGGTTTGACGGGGCGCCGATGCTGCTGATCACCGGCATGACACCGCACGGTCGACTGGGGATCGGGGATTTCCAGGACTTCAACCCCGTGCCGATGGCGGAGCCGATCTGCAAGTACGCGCGGTTGGTGGACGTACCCGAGCGCGTGCCGCAGTTCGTGCACGAGGCGTTCGCGGCCGCAACCACCGGCCGGCCCGGCCCTGTGCACCTGGCGCTGCCCATCGACGTGGCGTCGGCCGAGGTGGATCCGGCCCAGGTAGTGCGCTCGCGCGTACGATCAGGTGAGGTGCGTCACCACGGCGCCGCCGAGCCGGATCTGATCGAGCAGGCCGCCCGTCTGCTCGCGAAGGCCGAGCGACCTCTCGTCGTTGCCGGCAGCGGTGTGTACTACTCGCACGGCGAGCACGCCCTGGCCGACTTCGTCGGCCGGCAGCGGATCCCCACCGTGACCCCAATCTGGGACCGTGGCAGCGTGCCCGAGCCCATCGACGCCTTCATGGGCGTTATCGGGGCGGTGACCGGCGCACCGCAGTTGCTGGCAGATGCGGACTGGATCCTCCTGGCGGGAACCGAGTTCGACTACCGGGTGGGCCAGCTCTCGCCGCCGGGCGTGCGCAACGATGCGAAGATCGTGCGCGTGCACGTCGACGAGACACGGCTGCGCACGGGGATCGAGGCCGACGTGAGCATTCACGCGGCGCCAAAGGCCGCGCTCGAGCAGTTGACCGAAGCCTGCGCTCGACTGAAGTGCCGTCCGAGCGAGGCGTGGCTGGCGGAGGCGCGCAAGCGACGTGACGCGCATCGGCAGACGTGTCTTGATGCCGCGGCCAAGCTGCCGGCCGGCACGAACGCCTGCGACGTCGTGCTGGCGATTGGCGAGGTGCTGACCGACGACACCTGCATGCTGGTCGACGGCGGCAACATCGGCCAGTGGTTTCACCAGTTGCTGGCCGACCGCTATCCCGGCCACTGGCTGGCTTGCGGCGCGGGTGGCGTCATCGGTTGGGGGATCCCCGGAGCCATGGCCGCCCGAGTCGTGCATCCGGATCGACCGGTGATCCTGTTCTCGGGCGACGGCTCGTTCACGTTCACGGTGGCGGAGTTGGAGTGTGCCGCGCGCCAGGGCCTGCAATTCGTCGCGGTCGTGGCCGACGACGAGCGCTGGGGCATCTCGGAGACGGGGCACCTGAAAGCGTACGGCGACCCTCTGTACACGGCGCTGGGGCCCACGCGACTGGACAAGGTGGCCGAGGGCTTCGGGTGCCACGGCGTGCGCGTCGAGCAGAAGAGCGAGCTCGTCCCGGCGCTGCGGACCGCACTCGCGGCGGACCGTCCCACCGTTATCCAGGTCCCGATCGTGCCGGGAAGCCCCGCCGGGTGACCAGCGAAACGGCCAACGCGACGGTGAGGGCGCGAGAGCTCGGTTTGCCCGTACGATCCTGGTAGGGTAGAATGTAGTCCAAATGGCTCGCGTCTATCTAGAAACAAGCTTCTTCAGCGTCTGCGTCAGCGCGCGGACCAGCGCAAAGAGCGTCGCCTGGCGCGAGACCAGTGTTGAATGGTGGCAAACGCAGGCGACGCGCCACGAGCTTTACGTTTCGGATGAAGTGGTCGCCGAACTCTCCCATCCGGATTTCGCCCAAGGCTCCGCTGCTCTGGAGATGCTTCGTGGCCTGCGACTTCTGGAACTCGGTCCGGAAGTACGCGGACTGGCCGGAATCCTGGTCCGGGAGAAGGTCATGCCCGGCCCCGCGGTGTCCGGCGACGCGATCCACGTCGCCGCCGCGACGGCACACGGGATGGACTACGTGCTGACCTGGAACGTGCAGCAGCACATGGCGAATCCGAACAAGCGGACACACTTCGCGACGTTGTGCCTGCGGCTGGGCCTTCTGCCGCCGCAGATCGTCACGCCCGACTTGCTGGTGGAGGCCGACGAATGAGCACGGTGAAACCATCGCCCCCGAAAACCGAAGAGACGCCCGTCGACGACGTGCGGCGGGTGCGCAAGAAGCTGAGCGCCGAGACCGGGAACGACGTGAACCGCCTTGCGGATCACGCCCGGCAGACGGCCGAGAAGCTGCGCGAAAAGCTCGGCCTCAAGCCGGCAAAGCCCTGAGTGCCGGTCGAACCGCCGTAGAACGGCGGGCCTGAAGCCCTGCGGGAAAGGCCGCTCAAAGCGGCCTGTTGGCCGGGGGCGAGGCCGCCGAAAGTGTCATGGACGCAGTTCTGACGGGCACGCCCCCTGGATCCCGGCGAGCGTGGCGTAGACGTGCTTGCCGCCCCGGATGGGGCTTTCCCCGATGCTTCTTGTACCGTGTTCTTTCGGGGACGCTGATTGGGACACGGCGGCAGCACTCGCTCACAGGTGGATCTGTTGGTTGGACGAATAGGTGAGATCACATGACCAAGACCCACCAGATCTTCGTTGGTTGTCCGTTCCTCACGGCCATCCGAAAGAACTATGACAAACTGCGGCAGGAACTCGAGGAAGAAACACCACTCCATGTACCCTTAGCGGACACAGCAGCTATTTCATCAACTGATTACCTACTGGAGCATATCACGAATCTCATCCGAGAATCCGCGGGATGCGTCTTTGATGTGAGCGGCGGAAACCCCAACGTATCGCTCGAAGTAGGAATTGCTCACGCCTTGCCGTCGGACTTTCTTTTGGCCCTCTACACGAGGAAGCCACGAGCGCAAAGTGATGCGGAAAGGGCGCTTGAACGGCAAGGTGAAACGAAGGCGATCATCTCGGACTTGCAGGGTAGGAACCGAATTGAATACAAGACATACAAAACTCTCAAGGAGCAGCTCCAGTCCCGATATCTGAATCGGCTACCATACATGAAGCAGTGGGCGGAATTCCGCAGGCGCAGGTCCAGTTTTGTCAAACCTGCCCTACAGGTATTCGAGCAGATCAGAGCATCAGGCCGGACTGTCCGTCCACGGGTCATCGCCATGCTCGACGGGACTGGGATTGGCGCCGACGAGTTGCTCAAGACACTATCGAAGGCAAGACTCATCAGCGTCAAGCGCGGAAGACAGGGGGGTATCTACTACCCAACCGGGTGAAAGGCCAACTCACGGCGGCATGCAGCACACGGCCCTCGGCGTCGCCGCCTGATCAGAGCCAAATCGCCGACGGTCAGGAGCGACAGCGTGGCCGGTTCGGGAATGGCCAGGAAGCCGTGGGTTTTGCCGTCGGGGCTGGTGCCGGCGCCGACGATCCAGCCGGTGTCGTTGATGTCGGTGGCTTCAATCAGCGTCCAGCCGGAGCCGGAGGCATCCAGCAGCGTGTTGAGGTCCAGGATGCCGTCGCCGCTGTCCCACACGAATGCCGCACCCTGGCTGGTGCCGACCACTTGGGCGCTGTTGTTGATGCCATAGGCGACGCTACCATCGCTCCCGCCGGGCAACTCGCCAAGGTCGGTCATTACGCCGCTGTCCCAGAGGAACGCCAGAGAGCCCGTAGCCGCGCCGCTATTGCCGACCACCTGCCCGCTGTCGTTGATGTCGTAGGCGCTGCTGTGATCGTTGCCGCCGGGCAAGTCGCCCAGGTCAGTCATTACGCCACTGTCCCACAGAAACGCCCGAGTGCCCGGAGTCGCGGGGCTACTTCCCCCTACCTGGCCGCTGGCGTTGATGCCGGTGGCGACGCTACTATCGCTCCCGCCGGGCAGGTCGCCGAGGTCCGTCATGACGCCTCTGTCCCAGAGGAACGCCCGAGTGCCCGTGACGGCCCCGCTCCAGCCGACCACTTGGCCGCTGGCGTTGATGCCGCTGGCGAAGCTGTTGTCGGCTCCGCCGGGCAGGTCGCCCAGGTCGATGATGGTGTAGCTGGTTGCGGCGGTGGCGTCTTGCTCGGGAAGCCTTACACTAATCAGGGAGGGATCGAAGGAGGGTACGCTGGGCGCTGGAGTACCGATGGAGTCCCGACATGATGACATACGTTGCCGACTCGCTTCGCAGCGGGCGTCTTGGTTCAGTCGGCTGGATTGGATACTACTTGGTGCTGACTGCGGGCGCCGGTAGTGTAGTCGCCGCTGACGCGCCCGCGGGCAGCTTCACCATTCGGGCCGACTGGTTCGATCGTGGCAACGTTCGCGTCAGCACACCGGGGCAGTTGTACGCCGACAAGTACGCGTGCATCTGGAACGCCGGCAAACTGCCCAACCAGACCGAATACGACCTCGACTTCCCGGTCAGCGCGGACTACACGATTTCGGTTCTCTTCACGGCCGCAAGCTCGCGCCCGGTCGACATCTACCTCGACGGCAAGAAGGTTCACCGCGGCATGGCCGAAGTCACGGGGAACTGGCAAACGGGCAGCGCCAAGTGGTTCGAGCAGTGCACGCTGCCCATCACAGCAGGAAAGCACGCGATCAAGCTGCTCTGTCCCGGCCCGTACATGCCGCACATCTGCGCGCTGCGCTTCGAGTCGGCAGTACCCTTTCCGAAGAAGTGGAAGCTACGCCGCCGGATCGCGCGATCGACACCGCGGAAGGTCGAGCCGGCCGTGCCCCCGGCCCATCGGCTTCTCGAATTGGCGACCCGTGGCGACGCCGAAGAACGTCTCAAAGTAGAAGTGCACAAGGCCGGCGAGTTCGGCTCGGACGACGCGGCCGCCACCAGCGAGTTGCTTCAGGTGCCTGACGAAGTCTACACCGGGCTGACCGCCTGGCTCGCGCGGCTCACGGTTCGGTCGCCCAACGGACGCACAGTGAGCGAGACGCTCGATCTCTCGCCAGACCGCGCTCGGATCATGCTCGAGCGCACGGTGGAACTCGTGGATGACTTCCGCAAGATGGAAGATGTTGCTCCCGACTTCCTGGAGCGCGAGCGGAGCGAGGCGGAAGGCAAGCTTGCCGAACTGCCGGGACTCCTGGCCGAGCCCGAGAGCAAGGACAAGTGGGAGCGGTTCTACCGCGCGTACGTGTCGGCCTACCGGCTCCGGCGGCAAGTGGCCCTGCACAACCCGCTGCTTGACTTCGACCGGCTGTTGCTGGTCAAGCGCCGCGCGGAGGGGCATCTCGGTCTGCCGCACAACTGGCAGAGCAATTCCAGCATCAACAGCAACATCTACGACAACGAGATCGCCGTCCTGTCGCCGATTCGTTCCGAGGGCACATTGACCACGCTCCACAAGCCCGACGGACGCAAGTTCGTGGGCGACGTGGATCTGCACTTCGACGCCGACCGGATGTTGTTCTCGTCGGTCGGAGCCCACGGTCGCTGGCACGTGTTCGAGATGCGGGCCGACGGGACCGGCCTGCGGCAGATCACGCCCAGCCTCCCGGACGTGAATCACTACGACGCATGCTACCTGCCCGACGGAAGGATCATCTTCGGCTCGACGGCGTCGATGGCGGCAGTGCCCTGCGTCAACGGCAGCAGTCTCGTGGCCAACTTCTACTCGATGAACGCCGACGGCACGAACATCCGCCAGCTCTGCTTCGACCAGGAGCACAACTGGTGTCCGACCGTTCTGCCCAACGGGCGCGTGCTATACCTGCGCTGGGAATACACGGACACGCCGCACGCCCACGACCGCGTGTTGTTCCAGATGAATCCCGACGGCACGGGGCAAGCCGAGTACTACGGCAGCAACTCCTACTGGCCCAACTCGCTCTTCTACGCCCGGCCGATCCCGGGCCAGTCGAACAAGTTTGTCGGCATCGTGAGCGGACACCACGGCGTCCGACGGATGGGCGAATTGGTACTCTTCGATCGGGCCAAGGGGCGGCGCGAAGCCAACGGTGCGATTCAGCGAATCCCCGGGCGCGGCAAGAAGGTCGAGCCGATCATCGCCGACAACCTGGTCGACGGCTCGTGGCCGAAGTTCCTACACCCCTATCCGCTGAGCGAGAAGTACGTCATCGTATCGAGCCAGCCGATCCCGTCCGCCTCGTGGGGCCTCTACCTGGTTGACGTGTTCGACAACATGATCCTGTTGAAGGACGAGCCGGGCTACGCGCTGCTCGAGCCGATCCCGTTCCGCAAGACACCCCGACCGCCGGTGATCCCGGACAAGGTCGACCTCGAGCGCAAGGACGCACTCGTGTACCTGACCGACATCTACGTCGGGGAGGGACTGAAGGGCGTTCCGCGCGGGACGGTCAAGAAGCTGCGGTTGCTCAGCTACCACTACCTGTACCCGTCCATGGGCGGGCCGCAGGGTGTGGTTGGTATGGAGGGGCCGTGGGACATCAAGCGGATCATCGGCACCGTGCCGGTCGAGGAGGACGGCTCGGCGGTCTTCCGCATTCCGGCCAACATGCCCATCGCGGTCCAGCCGCTCGATGCCGAGGGCAAGGCCCTGCAATTGATGCGAAGCTGGTTCACCGGGATGCCCGGCGAGACCGTCTCCTGCGTCGGGTGCCACGAGAGCCAGAACTATACCCCGCCCGTGAAGACGACGCTCGCTGCGCAACGTCCCCCGTCGAGCATCACGCCCTGGCATGGGCCGGTGCGTGGGTTCAACTTCGAGCGCGAGGTGCAGCCGGTGCTGGACCGCTACTGCGTGGGATGCCACGACGGCCGAGCGAGCCCCGACGGACAGCCGATCGCCGATCTGCGCGGCAAGGAGCGAATCAAGGACTACACGAGCGTGTACCACTTCGGCGGCAAGGACGCTGGTCACTTCTCGACCTCGTACGTCTTCCTGCACCGCTTCGTGCGTCGGCCGGGGCTGGAGAGCGACTATCACATGCTGATTCCGATGGAGTTCCATGCCGACACCACGCAGCTTGTGCAGTTGCTCGCGAAGGGGCACCACAACGTGCAACTCGATGAGGAGGCGTGGGACCGCCTCATCACGTGGATCGATCTCAACGCCCCGTATCACGGCACCTGGACCGAGATCGCCGGCCGCAAGCGCGTCGAAGGTTACGCGAAGCGGCGGCGCGAGTTGCTCAAGCGCTACGCCAACGTCGACGACGATCCGGAAGCGATTCCCGAAACGCCGAAGACGCCGATTCAGCCGGTTCTGCCCGACCCGACACCCGCGCCGGTCGCGCAATCATTCGATGTTGCGGGTTGGCCGTTCGACGCCGCCGAAGCGAAGCGGCGCCAGACGACCTCGGGAACGCACGAGCAGACGGTCGAGCTGTCGGACGGCGTCCGGATGGAGCTCGTTCGCGTGCCCTCCGGTGAATTCGTCATGGGAAGCATCGATGGCCATCCCGACGAGCAGCCACTCTCCCGTGTGAAGATCGACCGGCCGTTCTGGATGGGACGCTGCGAAGTATCGAACGAGCAATACGCGGTCTTCGACCCGACGCACGACAGCCGGGTCGAGGCGCGGTTCGCCATGCAGTTCGGCGTGCAGGGCTTCCCGGTCAACAAGCCGCACCAGCCGGCCGTGCGAGTCTCGTGGCGGCAGGCGATGGCGTTCTGTGGCTGGCTGAGCCGCAAGACCGGTCGGCGCTTCACCCTGCCCACCGAGGCCCAGTGGGAATACGCATGCCGAGCCGGCACCGCATCGCCGCTGCACTACGGCGATCTCAACACCGACTTCGCCCGGTTCGCCAACCTGGCCGACCGGACGCTGAGCGAGTTCGTGTGCCATCCGTACAAGAAGCACCGAGAGGCGTACCCCAAGCCCAGCAAGTACGACGACTGGATTCCCAAGGACGACCGCTTCGACGACGGCGGGTTCCTTTCGTCCGACGTAGGCGCTTACCGGCCGAACGCGTGGGGCCTCCGCGACATGCACGGCAACGCGTGGGAGTGGACCCGTTCGGTGTTCGCTCCATACCCCTACCGTGATGACGACGGACGTAACGACCTCGACGCACCCGACGCTCGCGTGGCGCGCGGCGGCTCCTGGCGCGATCGTCCGTCGCGTGCCCGCTCGGCGTTCCGTCTCGCGTATCGTCCCTATCAGGGCGTCTACAACGTCGGATTCCGGGTCGTGTGCGTGGACGAACTCCACGCCCGCGCGAAATGAACCCTGGCCATTACCGCGTCACGGCGATCGTTCGCTGCGGGGCTTGATTTCAACCCTCGTCGCCCCGGCGAGCGTCACCGTGAACTCCAGGTCGACGGCACCGGCAACGATGTCCCTACTCTTGCCTCCGGCCTCGATCCGATAGGTGCTGCCTCTGGCGATGGAGAGTTTCCCGTCTCGCATACGGAAGCGCACATCGCCCCGGCCGTTGATGAGTAGGCTGACGCCGCCGGCGTCGTACTCGCGAACGATCAGGTTGACCGGGCCGCTCGCGTCGATTTTGACCGGTATCCTCACCACGACCGCCGCCTCGTTCTTACCAAGGGTGAGTTCGGTCCGAGTCTCGCCAGCGTCCACCGTGGTCAAGTGGTGATTGGGACCGAGCCTTCCCCGCGCGTCGTACGGGTACACCGCGTGCAGAGAGCGGTCGCCGGGCCAGCCGTATACGCCGGAGTTCTTGGTGACGATCCGCTCCTTCCCGCGCACCGTGCCCGCGTGGATCGACTCGAACGTGATCGGGTACATGTGCGCAACGATGGTCTCTTCCGTTACGAAGTCACGCTCGCCGTACCAGAAGTACAGGGCGCCCATATCGAGCTTGCCCAGGATGTCGCGGTAGACGTCCCGCTTCGTCTTGATGGCGCGAGGGCTCCCCAGTGGCGTGACCGTGCGGGCGAGATGCAGCATCGATACCGGCTGCTGGTCGCCTCCGCTGGTCTCGGCAGACGCGATCACGTTCTCCTTTTGAAACGAAAGCGGGCCGGGTTTGCCGTTCGTGATGAGCACGCCGCCGGAATCACTGAACTTGCGAGCCACGGCCTTCAGCACCGGCATCGCGATGTATGTGACGTTCGCTTTCTTGCGCGTGACGATCTTGGTGTTCGGATCGATGGTCACCGAGTGGCCGTCCCACAGATCGTAGGTGTACCCACCGCGAATGTAGCCGGAGATGTAGCCGTCGGCCCAGATCACCGTCGCCCCGAGTTCCTCGATCATGTAGTCGGCCGCCTCGAGCATGCGCTTGCCGAAGCTGTTGGTCGTCGTGGGATAGAACAGCCACCAGCGCCAGCCGTCGTCGACCAGTTCCTTCGAGAAGTACTTGCCGTAGTAGGCCATCGTGCTCGGACCGTAGCAGTTGATCTTGCCGTCGGCATGTATGGCCAACGAGTCGGGAAACAGCTCCTTGGGTCTGTTCGTGGCGTAGAGGGCGTGGGCGACGTGAAAACCCACCTTCAATCCGGGATGTGCTCTCTTGGTCTCGCTGATCCAGGTCTTCAGCTTTTCGCTGAACTTGGGGTAGTCGAGGAACTCCCACCCTTCCAGAGAGATCGTGGGGTTGTGCATCACCCGCGTGAGCGAGCCCCAGCTCAAGTACTTGAGCGACTTGGCCTCGACGGTTTCCCAGGACTCCACGTCGAAGGAGGACGTGAATGCGAATCCACCTTCGACGGTCCCCTTGAGGTTCTCATCGGTTCGAATCTGGTTGATGAAGTCGTAGTAGTCGTTCGAAGCCGTCGGATAGGCCGCCCAGCGGAACGTGTACGACGCCTTTCCGTCCAGCCCGAAATGCTCGTCACGAATCGCGACGCATCCGTCCGCCAGATCCGTACGCTGCTGCAAGTGGTAGAGATCATCCAGTGCGACCAAGCCGAGGCCCGCGCTCTCGACGGAGACGAACACCGTAGCGTTGGGATAGACCGACCGGTGAGCCCCGGGCTGACCGCGCGTGTTGATGTGGTTGCTGAAGATGACGCCGACCACGTCGTCGGTCTTGTTCGTAATCGTGTCCTCGACCTCGATCCGACTCGCGGTCAACTTGATACGCCGGTCAATGGCGTAGTGCCTTCCCCCAGCGCGGACCGTGTACGTGCGGGCGTCTGCCTTCTCGGTCGTTACCTTCCATTCCGGTTCGGCTCCGGCGGGCGACGGCGTGACCGACAGGACGTTCTCCCCGCCGTGCGGGTACGAGAAGGTCGACTCGACCGGGAAGCTGCGGTCCCCGATTGTCACGGTGAATCCCCCGCCGGGCGCCAGCCGGCACTCGTATTTCGGCGGCTTGACGACTGCGGGCAGCGCACCTACGCATCGATCGGCAGGCGAAGGCACGTCCGGGTCGGGCAACGGCAACCGGAGCTGGTTGCGGGCCGTGTGAAGCGCGCGGCCGTCGGCATCCTCGACGGTCGCCCGCACCATGTACACGCCGTTTGCCAACCCGGCGGCCGGGAGCGTGGCTTCCACCATGTTCTCTCCGTCCTTCGGCTCAACGGTCACGGTCTGCGTTGCCGTTTGCGCACTGGCAGGCACAAGCTCGGCCCGGACCCGTGCCCCGGCCGGGAGCGGGTGGACCCACTCGTAGTTGACCTCCGCGACGACCTCGCCCCGGTTCGGATAGACGAACTTTCGTAGCGAGAGCTGCCCGAACCGGGAGGTGTCGAACTCCGGCTGCCCCTTGGCCGCAGCTTCCCGGTTGTGGTCGAGCAGGATCTCCTTCCGCGACAGGGCGCGGTCGTACACGCGCACGCCGTCGATCATCCCCGCGAAGTGCGCGGCCCCTTTGGTCGACTCGTCGATGCCCGGTCGATCCCCGACGACGCAGCCCATGCGGAAGCGTCCGCCGGGCTTGGCCGCCGGGAATCCCGACTTGCGCGAGGAGGTCTCCCGCCCGTTGACGTAGAACCGCATCGCCCGACCGTCGAACACACCGGCCACGTGCGACCACTGACCCACCGTGACGGACCCGTTGACGTTGTTCCCGCCGCTGCTGATGTACAGGTAGCAGGAGCCGGTTTTGTAGTAGGTGAGGGCGTAGGTTTCGAAGAACTTGCCGACCACACCCGGTTCGGCGATCGCGGGTTTGTCGGGATGCACCCACGCGATGAGCGTCAGCGGCCCGCGCAAGTCAAGGCTCGGGTCGTTGCCGCAGTCGACGTGATCGTCCACGCCGTCGAACCGCAGGGCGTGACCGGCGCCGGCGGCGACCCATTCGGCGCCGTGGATCCGGCCGTGGTTCTTCCCGCTTGTGTCATGAACGACGCTACCTTGGCCTTCGTCGCAGTTCCAGGCGGCGACCGGCCCCGGCGTGTCGGCTGCGAGACCGGGCGTTGCCAACGTCACGGTGATCAGCATCCAAAGCAAGCGACGCACAGGCGTGGTCATGGTGGAACCTCCTTCTCGCGACGCGGATCGCCCTTCCTGCGATATTGACACGCATCCGCTCAGCGGAGTACAAGGCGACGCGGACGAAGCGCAATGATACGTCGCACACCGTCACAGGGTACAATCGGATGACATTCGCCACCCGCCTCGGTCAGGCCATCACCGATCAGGTCGCCGGCATCGGGGAGTTCTGGCGATTCTCTATGCGCACCATCACGTGGATGGTGACGGGGAGCACCTCGCCGCGCAACTGGCGCCTGGTCATCCCGCAGTTCTACGAAGTCGGCAACCGCACGGTGCCCGTCATCCTGGTCACGGGCACGTTCGTGGGGCTGGTGCTGGCGGTCTCGGGCTACATGCAGCTCAAGGACGTGGGGCTCGAGCAGCGTCTCGGGGCCGCGGTGGCCATGTCGGTGATTGCGCAACTCGGTCCGGTGCTCGCCGGCGGCATGGTGGCCGGGCGCGTCGGCGGCGCCCTCACCGCCGAGCTCGGCACCATGAACGTCACCGAGCAGCTCGACGCCCTACGGAGCATGGGCACCGATCCGATCCGCTACCTCGTCGTCCCGCGGTTCCTGGCCTGCATGCTGCTCACGCCACT
Organism: uncultured Planctomycetales bacterium; assembly: GCA_964391465.1. Taxonomy (GTDB): domain Bacteria; phylum Planctomycetota; class Phycisphaerae; order UBA1845; family CAYMME01; genus CAYMME01. The sequence continues at coordinate 5,109 of CAYMME010000085.1, read as the reverse complement.
GCTCACGTGGTACTGCGACCTGATGGCCATCCTGGGGGCCTCCGTCGTCGCCCTGGGCCTCAAGGGCATCGAGAGCGGGCCCTACTGGGAGTACATGCTCACGGCAATCGGAAGCTGGGACCTGTTCGACGGAACGGTCAAGAGCCTCGTCTTCGGTGCGACGATTGGGCTGACCGCGTGCTACAAGGGGTTCACGTGCGGGCTCGGGGCCGAGGGGGTCGGACGCGCCTGCACCGAGTCGTTCGTGGCCAGCTTCATCGGCGTCCTCGTCCTCGATTTCTTCATTACGGTCTTACTGAACACGATTTATGTCTCCGTCTGGGGCTTCAAGCCCTTCCTCACAACCTGATGCGGGTCGGGCCGAGCCGGCCGGGAACGGCACGAACGCGGCCCCGGTCATCGAGCTCCGCGGCGTCTGGAAGCGGTTCGCGCACCTGGAAGTGCTGTGCGGGATCGACCTGAAGCTGTACGCGGGTCAAACCACGGTGGTGATCGGCGAGTCGGGCACGGGCAAGAGCGTACTGCTCAAGCACATCGTCGGCCTGCTGAAGCCGGACGCCGGTGAGGTGTACTTCAAGGGCACCCGGGTCGATCGGTTCCGCGAGCGACAGTTGGTCGAGATCCGGGAGAAGTTCGGCTTCCTCTTTCAGGGCGGGGCCCTGTTCGACTCGATGACCGCGGCGGAGAACGTCGGTTTCCCCATCGTCGAGCACGGGCGTCGTCGGCGCGAGGAGGTCGAGCGGACCGTGGCCGAGAAGCTCCGTATGGTCGGCCTGGACGGCATCCAGTCGAAGAAGCCGGCCGAGCTGTCCGGCGGGCAGCGCAAGCGCGTGGCCCTGGCGCGAGCCATCGCCCTCGATCCCGAGGTGATCCTGTACGACGAGCCCACCACCGGGCTCGACCCTCCGCGGGCCGACGTGATCAACGAGCTGATTCTCAAGCTCAAGCGAGAGCTGCAAGTGACCGGTGTCGTTGTGACCCATGACATGACGTCGGCGTACAAAGTAGCGGACCGAATCGCCATGTTGTATGAAGGGCAGTTCATTGCCGACGGTACGCCCGATGAGATTCGAGCATCCGACGACATCCGTGTCCGTCGGTTCATCGAGGGTCGGGCGGGCGACGAGGAGCTTGCCGGTCTTCGAGGTGAGTGACAGACCATGAGCGAAACGCGAAGCAGTGTGCTGGTCGGGGTCTTCGTGATCGTCGCGATCATCGCCCTGGCCATGCTGGTCATCGCTTTCGGCGAGATGCCGGAGGTCATGGGCGGGAGCCGGTACCAGGTGGTGGCCAAGTTCGAGACCGTCGACGGCATCAGCCAGGGGACACGCGTGATCATGCGTGGCATCACCATCGGCGAGATCGACGCACTTCGCCTGGCCGACGCCGAGCGTCCCCAGGCCGGCACCGACGTGGTGCTGCGGATCGAGGAGAAGTACAACATTCCGGACACCGCCGTCGGCCTCGTGCAATTCAGTGCTATCGGATTCGGGCAGGCGCGTTTCCTCATCGAGATTCCGGAACCGGGCACGGCGTCGCTTCCCAAGGACGGCACGGCCGTCATGAAGGGGCAGATGGCCGAGACGAGCATCATTCCCGAGGATACGTTCGAGATCCTGGAGACGGCGGTGGCCCGGGTAGGTGAGTTGGCTGCGGCCCTCAGGCCGGTTGCTGAAGACCTGCATGTGCTCCTCCAATCACGGCCCGTCGAGCAGGTCGATCAACCGACCACGCAAGCCGCCGCGCAATTGTCCGCCAACGTCTCCACCGCGGTCGAGCGACTCAATCAGCTTCTCAGGCATTTCAACGACGTGCTCGGCGACCCGGAGGTCAAGAGCAACCTGCGCGAGATGGTCGAGAACATCACCGTCGCCAGTCGTGATGCCAAGCAGATCGGCACGGACCTCAAGGCGTTCTCGGCCGACGCCAAGCGGGTGGCCGCCGCCGGCACGCGCGTGGTGGCCAAGGTCGAGCAAACTGTGGACAACACCAACACGCAGGTCACCGAGGTGGCCGAGCGCGTCAAGGACCTCAGCGGTAAGCTCTCCAAGATCCTGGACAGCGTCGACGGGATCATGCGAACCGTTGCCGACGGAGAGGGCACGGCGGGCAAGCTCGTCCGCGACGAACGCCTCTACGAGGAGCTGGTGCTGACGATCCAGCGCATGCGCGACGCTGTCGACGAGTTCAAGATCCTGGCCAAGACTCTGCAGGAGAAGGGACTGCTGGGCGGGTAGCCGGGTGCCCCGTCCTTCGTCCCGGCGCGCCGGGATTTGCGAAGGGAGGGAACGGAACCTGGCTCGCGGAATCGTTGTGTCGTTGGGTTATGATCAGTCCCCCACCCCTGACAAACAGCCGTCAGGGATGGGGCACCCGCCATGCGGACCACGGCAGCATCCGCCCATCCCTGAACCCTGAACCCGACGGCGGCCTCAGGTCGCCGAGATCGTGGTTCCCACGTCCTCGCCGAGCACCACGCGTTTCATGTTGCCGTCGGGCCGGAGATTGCACACCACGATGTCGACACCGTTCTGGCGACACATGTTGACGGCGCCGAAGTCCATCACGTCGAGACGCTGGTCGATGGCTTCGTCGTAGGTGAGGCGGGTGTAGCGTTTGGCGTCCGGCACCTTCATCGGATCGGCGCTGTAGATGCCGTCGACCTTGGTGGCCTTGAGGACCACGTCGGCGCGGAGCTCCGCCGCCCGCAGCGCGGCCGCGGTGTCAGTCGTGACAAACGGGTCGCCGGTCCCGGCGGCGAGGATCACGACTCTTCCTTTCTCGAGATGCCGGATGCAGCGCCGGCGGATGAACTTCTCGCACACCCGGTCGATGGCAATGGCCGACTGCACCCGGGTCTCGAGGCCCAACCCCTCGAGCGTGTCCTGGAGAGCGAGGGCATTGAGGACCGTGGCGAGCATGCCCATGTAGTGTGCGGTCGGGGCCTGGATGTGCGTGGTCTCGGCGAGCGGGGCCCCGCGCAGGAAGTTGCCGCCGCCGCAGACCACGGCCACCTGCACGCCCGTCGTCGTGACCGCCTTGATCTCGTTGCCGATCCGGTCGAGCTCCGGCCCGTCGATGCCGAATCCGTCGACCCGGCACATCCCCTCACCGCTGACCTTCAAGAGCACCCGCTTGTATCGTGCGTCCGGCATCAGTGTTCCTTGTCTTCTGTGTGCAAGCTGCGTCAAGCCGCACGAGATTATGTGCGTCGCCGGGCCCAATGGTCAAGGGTTGACCGCGCAGGGCAACGGCATTGATACTGAGGCCCGTGGTTCATCAGACAACGCACGGCGTGAGGATGTGAAGATGCTGCGACGAATGAAACGAGATTACGTAGTGGCGGGGGCCGTTCTGGGCCTGACTGCATCAATCGCGAGCGGCCAGGCGGTCAAGGGTGGTCCCGCGCCCGATGCTCCGCCGCCTCCGGTCACGTATCACGGGCTGCTGCCCGGGGTCACGCCGGCGGCCGACGTTCGTGCGAAGCTCGGTGAGCCCGCGCACGAGGCCGAGTGGTACGCGCACAAGATGCTGTACGAGGCCGCAGGTCGCCCTGGGCTGTTCGATGCCGTGTATCTGCGCGGCAAGGAGGGCAAGCTCGCCAACATCGAAGCCGCAAGCGTTCCGGAAGGGTACGAAACCCAGAAGGCCATCCGCACCCGACTCGGGCCGCCGGAGTACGTGCTGAAGCTGCGCACGCAGATGCTCCTTGACTACAGTGAGAAGGGCCTGCGCTTCGTCTGCGACCGGGCCGGCAAGACCATCGGCGTGGCCTACTTTCCGCAGGGGCATCCGCGCGTCCACGCGGGGGCGCGGAAGCTCGTGGATCTGTCCGCGCCGCCGGGCACGCCGAGCTGGCCGACGGCCGGAGGACAGTTGAAGGTCGGGACGGCCAAACGTCCGATCTCGCCGATCAAGAAGGAGTGGCTCCGGAGTCCCGAGTTCACGATCCATGACGACATGCACGCCCGCTGCGCTCTGCTCGTCGACGGGGATCGCTCCGTCGCCCTGGTGGCGGCCGATCTGTTCGGCATGGGATTGCAGGACTTCCGCACCATCGAGGCGCGGCTGGCCGAGAAGGGATACCCCAACCTGATCGTGGCCATGTCGCACAATCACGCCGCTCCGGACACGATCGGCGTGTACGGCTTCTACCCCGCCCAGTACGTCGCGTACGTCCAGCAGCAAATCGAGGCGTGCGTCCTCGAGGCAGCCACCAGGCTGACGCCGGTGCGCGAGATCCGGTCGGTGTCGAAGGAGTTGCCGATGGACGGGGCCCGGGTGCAGGGGCTCATCCGCAACGCGCGGAACCCGGCCCTGCTCGATCCGTCCGTGGCCGTGATCGAGCTGAGGGGCGACGGGAACCGGACCCTCGCGACGCTCGTGAACTTCGCGTGTCACGTCGAGGGTCTCGCCGGCGGGGCAAAGGACATCAGCGCCGACTTCCCCGGATACATGTGCAACGCAGTCGAGGCGGCACTCGACGGCACGTGCCTGTTCCTCAACGGCGCGCTGGGCGGGATGGTAAGCGGTGACACGCGGGCCCGGACGCACGAGCAGGCGAAGGAAGCGGGCGAAACGTGGGCGAAGCACGTCGTTGCGCTGACCAAGGAAGCCCGGCCGGCGCGCAGTGCGACGTTCACATTGACCCGCAAGCGCTTGGAGATCCCGGTCACGAACCGTAGATTCCTAACGCTCTTCGCACTGATGAAGAAGCGACAAGCGTACCGTGGCCGGATCGTCACGGAGATGAACCTTCTGCGCCTCGGTGACACGGAAATCCTCACGATCCCCGGCGAGCTGTTTCCGGAAATCGGCGTCGAAATCCGGGCGCACATGACCGGACGGGAGCAAGTGCTCGTAGGTCTGGCCAACGATCAATTGGGCTACATCGTTCCGGGCTACGATTTCCGGGCTTCCAACTCGGTGGCCATGGAAGGGTGGGCCTACGAGGAGACGATGTCGGTAAGCCCGGCGGCCGGACCGGTGATCCGCCACGCCGCGGTGGAGTTGCTCGCGGAACGATGACCGCCCCGGCGGCGGAAGGACGAAGTCCTAGTGTAGTGTCTCAGAGTTGTCGAGGCTTATCTGATCCGAACCGCGCCCGTT
>CAYMME010000084.1:0-22302 GCA_964391465.1 uncultured Planctomycetales bacterium | reverse complement strand
GGAAGTCGAACAGCCAACAGGGGCTCTTCGCGCCTTGACACGAAAGGCCTAATGGTGTTGATAGAGATGGCTTCTAGCATGTGCATTCCACCTACCCAACGCCGGGGCGGTCGGCCCGCTGACAAGTGGGTTTCGTGCGCACGTTAAAGTATCGCGCCTCGGGATGGTGCGTGATGATCGCGCTGGTGGATTGTTCCGGCTCGAGCTGGAACTCTTCGCTGATCGTGACGCCGATGCGCTCGGGCTCCAGAAGCGGCCAGAGCTTGGCCTGGTCTTCGAGGTTGGGGCAGGCCGGGTAGCCGAAGCTGTAGCGGCTGCCTTGGTAGCCTTGCTGGAAGAGCTTTCGCACGTCGCGGGCGTCGTGGCCTGCGATGCCGAGTTCCATGCGGATTTGCTTGTGGACGTACTCGGCCAGGGCCTCGGCCGACTCGACCCCGAGCCCGTGCAGGTGCAGGTAGTCGCGGTACCGGTCCTGCTCGAACCACTCGGCCGCGATCTCCGTGACCCGTCGCCCGGCGGTGACGATCGAGAACGCGGCCACGTCGAACGCCCCACTGTCGACCGGCCGCCAGAAGTCCGACAGACACCAGAACGGCGGCTTGCTCTGCCGCGGGAACGTGAACCGCACCAGCTCTTTGCGCGTCGGCTCGGCTCCCGCGGCCGGCGGCTCGTACACGATCAGGTCGTCGCCGTCACTGTTGCACGGCCAATAGCCGTAGATCGCTTGCGGTCGAATGATGCCTTCGCTCGCGCACTGCTCGGCGAGCTGTTTGAGGACCGGTCGAACCTCCGCGTTCACGTAGGCTGCGAATTCCTCCGGACTGCGCCCGGCCTTGCGGTACTGCCACTGCACCTGGAACAACGCCACCTCGTTGATGTAGCCCAGGATCGACTTCAGATCGATTTGCTCGATCACGGCCGAGCCCCAGAACGGCGGGGTCGGGATCGGGTTGTCCGTCGCAACCGCGCTGCGGGCCGGGATCTCGTGCGCGCTCTCCGCGCGATCACGGCGCGGCGCGGCAACGGGCCGACTCCGTTGGCGCGAAGCGTCAACCAGCGAATGGTCCTCGACCAGCCGGCTCATCAGCTCGAGCCCCTCGAATGCGTCCTTCGCGTACGCGAGTTCGCCCTCGTACTGCTCGCGCAGGTCGTTCTCGACATAGGTGCGGGTCAGGGCGGCCCCGCCCAGGATCACCGGGATCTTCAGCCCGCGCTGGTTCAGCACCGCGAGATCGTCGCGCATGACCAGCGTCGACTTGACCAACAGCCCCGACAGCCCGATCGCATCGGCCTTCTTCTCTTCGAACGCCGCGAGCACGTTGTTGATCGGCTGCTTGATCCCCAGGTTGTGCACGGTGAACCCGTTGTTGCTCAGGATGATGTCGACCAGGTTCTTGCCGATGTCGTGCACGTCGCCCTTGACCGTGGCCAGCACGATGGTGCCCTTGCTCTCGCCCTCGACGCGGTCCATGTGCGGCTCGAGGTGAGCCACGGCCGCCTTCATCGTCTCGGCCGACGACAGCACGAACGGCAACTGCATCTTGCCCGCACCGAACAGCTCACCAACCACCTTCATGCCTTCGAGGAGGAGCGTGTTGACGATCGCCAGGGGCTCGTACGCCTTCATTGCCTCGTCGAGGTCCTCCTCCAGACCGGTGCGATTGCCGTCGATGATCCGCTGCTCGAGCCGCTCTTCGACGGGAAGGTCGGCGATGACTCGTTTCTCGCCGACCGTCTCGCCGTCGGAGAACAGGCCGATGAACGCTTGCAGCGGGTCGTAGCCCTCGCGACGCCGGTCGTAGACCAGGTCCAGGGCGGCATTCCATCGCTCGTCGCTGATCTGGTTGCGGGGCAGGATCTTGCTGGCATGGACGATGGCGGCGGTCAAGCCGCGCTGCAGTGCCTCGTCCAGGAAGACCGAGTTGAGTACGGCCCGCGCGGCCGGGAGCAGCCCGAAGCTGACGTTGGACACGCCGAGCACCGCACCGCACCGCGGGAACGCCTTCATGATCTGCTCGATGCCGTCCAGCGTTTCGGCCGCAAGCCGCCGGTCGGCCTCTGTGCCCGTCGTGATCGGGAACGTCAGACAATCGAAGAGGATGTCCTCCTCGGGAATCCCGTGCTTGCGGGTCAGCAAATCGTGCAACCGGCTCGCGATCTCGATCTTGCGCGACGCGACCTTGGCCATCGCCTCTTCCGGGTCTTCGTCGATGGTCAGGGCGACCACGGCCGCTCCGTACTTGCGGAGCAGGGGGCAGACCGTATCCAGTTTCTGCTCGCCGTCTTCGAGGTTGACCGAGTTAACGATGCACTTGCCGGCCGCACGCTCGAGCCCGGCCTCGAGCACCGGCGCCTCGGTCGAGTCGAGCATCAACGGTACGGTGACATCCTTGACGTACCGCGCCGCCACCGCGTCCATGTCGGTCACGCCGTCGCGACCCACGTAGTCGACACACAGGTCGAGAACGTGTGCACCCTCCTTGACCTGGTCGCGACCCACGTCGACCAGACCGTCGAGGTCGCCCTCGACGATCAGCCGCTTGAACTTGCGGCTGCCGTTCGTGTTGCTGCGCTCACCGATGATGAGCAGGCTCGTGTCCTGCCGGAGCGTCGCGGCCTGATAGAGACTCGATACGCTCGGCTCGCGTTTCGGCGTGCGCGACTTCGGCGTCAGCCCGCGGACGGCGTCAATCACGGCGGCAATGTGTTCCGGAGTCGTACCGCAGCAACCGCCGACGATGTTCACACCGTCGTCGGCGACGAATCGCCGCAGCCAACTCGCCAGCTCGTCCGGCGTCAGGGCGTAGTGCGTCCGGCCGTCGACGACCTGGGGAAGCCCCGCGTTGGGAACGACGCCGATGAAGCGCGAGCTGTGGCGCCCGAAATAGCGCACGTGCTCGGACATCTCCTGCGGTCCGGTCGCGCAGTTCAGGCCGATCACGCGCACTTGCGGGAACGCTTCGAGGGAAGCCAATGCCGCCGCTATGTCGGTGCCCACGAGCATGGTCCCGGTCACCTCGATGGTGACATGGACCATCAGCGGCACGGGGCGCGAACGTTCGTGCATGGCCACCGTCGCCCCCGCGATGGCGGCCTTGGCCTGGAGGATGTCCTGACACGTCTCGATCAGCAAGGCGTCCGCGCCGCCGTCGAGCAGCCCGCGCACCTGCTCGGCGTAGCTGTCCTCGAGCACGTCGAACGTGGTGTGGCCCAGCGACGGCAGCTTCGTGCCCGGCCCCATCGATCCCACGACGAACCGCGGCTTCTCAGGCGTGCTGAACTTGTCGACGCAACGGCGGGCCAACTCGCACGCGGCCTTGTTGAGTGCATAGGTCCGATCCGCAAGGTCGTACTCGGTGAGCACGATCTTGTTCGCGCCGAAAGTATCCGTCTCGATGCAGTCGCAGCCGACGTCGAGGAACGCCTCGTGCACGCTGGCGACCACGTCCGGCCGGGATTCGACGAGGATCTCGGGGCAGTTCTCGCACCCGCGGTAATCCCCGTCGACCGACAGATCGTGGTCGTAGAGGCTCGTGCCCATTGCCCCGTCAAGGACGAGGACGCGTTCGGCCATGTTCTCGAGTATGGGGTGCTCCACCGTCATTGCCTTCGCCCGACTGCGGTATGGGAGGCGCCTAATCCACCTTTCCGGTTTCCCGGCACTGTCCAGCCCCCTTATCGTCAAGACAGCGGAATCGCTCGATGTGCCGCGGGTGAGTAGCGTCGTGGGAAAAAGTACTGATAACCCAGGTGAGAAGCGGCGGGGGACTTCACGCGCTGGCGACGATACGCCGACGCATGCGAACGGCCACGCCGATACCGATCAGGGCGAGCACGCTGGCGCCCGGAGCGGGTGCGTGCACGGGATCGTCGACCTCGACAACTCCGTAGTGCCAACGGGTGTCGCTACCGTCCACGTGATTCCATAGCCCGTTCTGCCAGGCGTTCATCTCGCCGTAGAACTTGTCGCGACGGTAGCGGCTCGGGGCACCGGGCCCCCAGTTGGTGTAGGAGAGCGGATCGCCGGTGACCCATTCGAACGGCGCCTCTTCGGGTTCCGGCGTGTCGGTGAGGAGACCGATCCAGAGCGAACGTTTCACGTCCGGGTCGCCTGTCACCCCCAACGTGGACCAGACCCAGTCTTGCTCGGCTTGACTATCGATTGTGACCAGATGGCCGAACTCGATCGCATCCGCCTCAGCTCGCGCTTCCTCCCAAGTGGAAGGAGCGAGGAGGTGGTACGTGCGCCCGTCAAACTGCTGGGTGTCAATAATGACCCCCAGCGCCGGCGCAGACAACACCAGCACGCCAAGCGCAACACACACGCCGAGTTTTCGGACAAATACCGGCACTACTACTCTTCTCCCTGCGCACCACCAATATAAAACGTGCGCTTCCCTGTTTCCCTCTCAATTCCAGACGTACGGATTCTACCACGAGCCGAGGCCTGTCAACGAGCAAAATAATAAAATTCGGGCCAAGCCCGGCATTACCTACCTCTAGGTCTATTAAAGGATTTTCATCTGGCCGCCAGGGGCCGGGCCGGTGCCGTGCGCTTGCTCTCGCAGGGGGGAACCGGTAAAAATCGCCGGACGTGGAAGCAGCGCATCCTCTACCGCCCCGGTTTCCGCCGGCATACCGCGTCGAGCGGACATACCAGTGGAACTACGACCACGGCCCGCAGGTTGACGCAGCCCTGCTCGCCCGCAAGCCCGCCGCCGTACCGGGAACGCCCTCCCTCTGCGGGAATCGTCTGAACAGCCCCCTGGGGGTGGCGGCAGGGCCGCTGCTCAACAGCCGGTGGGTCGCGGCCTATGCCCGTCTCGGCTTCGACTTCCTTACCTACAAGACTGTCCGGACGCACAGCCGGCCCTGCTACGCGATGCCGAATTGGGTCTTCGTGGAGGCCCGTGAATTGGGCCGCGAAGACGTTTGCGGCGGCGCCCTGTGTGAGATATCGGACCAAGAGGCGATAGCCCACGGTGCGGGTCTGTCCACGGCAGTCAGCTTCGGCATGCCGTCGCAGCCTCCCGAAGTGTGGCAGGCGGACGTCCGGGCGGCACGCGATGCCCTCGGTGAGGGTCAGGCACTCGTCGTTTCCGTGGTGGGCACGCCCGACGCCCGTGGCGATCGTGAGGCGCTGGCCGATGATTTCGCCGCGGCCGCTGCGATGGCGGCGGAGGCAGGTGCGCACGTGGTCGAAGCCAACCTGTCGTGCCCGAATGTGACTTCCGCCGAGGGCGCCATCTTCACCGACCCGACCTTCAGCGCCCGAATCGCCCGCCGTTGTGCGGATGCCATCGGTCGTGTGCCGCTCCTGCTGAAGGTGGGCTTCCTCCCTGACGATGCATCGCTTGCGGGCCTGCTTCACGCCGTAAGCGGCATTGCGGCCGGCATCGTGACACTGAACACGGTGACCACCAACATCGTACGCAAGGATGGATCACCGGCCTTCGGGGAGCCATCGCGTCTCCATGCCGGCGTGACCGGACGGGCGATTCTCCCCGCTGCCGTCGGTGAGGTGCGACGCGCTACGGAGATCATTCGCCGAGACGACTTGACCCTCGAGGTCGTTGCCGTCGGCGGGGTCGGCACGCCTGCCGACGTGGCCGTTTTCTTCGACGCGGGGGCGACCGTCGTCGAGATGGCCACGGCCGCGGTCTTCCAACCCGACATCGCGTTCCGCGTACGAGAGACGATGGCGGGGAATTGACACGACGGCTCGCATGTTCGTACTGTTTGACGGGCGGATCATGGGGGCGGCGCCCCTCGGAGACCACAAGCCAATGCCGGGCAGATTGCCGCGTCATCTGAGTGCGTGCGGTGCGGCCGTGATCGTCGCCGTAGTCCCACTCGGGTGCAGCGACGAGGCCCCAACCCCGCAGAGCGGCGTCGTGCCGCTGGAGGGAGCGTCCGGTGAGATCGACCCCGACGGCCCTCGCATCGAGGTGGACAAATCGTATCTGGACTTCGGCGTCGTGCTGATCGGCAAGGAACTGCAGCACGACTTCATCATTCGCAACCCCGGTGAGAAGACGCTGCGTCTCACACACGAGAAGACGTCGTGCGGATGCACGGCCGCCGTGGTGACCGACCGAGACATTCCGCCCGGTGGTAGCGGGACGGTCCAGGTGCGCTACACGCCGAAGGATTCGAGGGTGTTCGGCCATCACGTCAACGTCTTCCACAACGTCGAAAGCCTCAAACCGGTGCGCTTCGACATTCGCGGCCAAGGCCGGCCCGCCCTTGTGGGCCCGCGACTGATTAGCATGGGCCGGCTGCACTCGGGGGAACGGACCGAGCGTGTAGTGCCTCTCGACATGGCCGAGGGAACCGACCTGCGCGTTGAGGCGTTCGGGGCATCACACTCGTTTCTCGAGGCCAAGGTGATGCGTGACGGCGGCCGGGTGATGCTCGCGGTCGCCTTTGACGGTCAGCCGGCCCCCGAGCCGTTTCGAGGCTGGGTCTGGTTCGAGACCGACCGCAAACAAAATCGCCGGGTCGTGATCCCTGTAACCGGCGTCGTGACCGCGGACCTGGAAGCCGAGCCCCCGCGTCTCTACCTCGGGCGAGTGAAGGCAGGCACCGAGCGCAGCAAGTCGGTGCGGCTTTCGGCACGCTGGGGTGCGGTCGGCGACGTTGACGTCCAGGTCGCGGGGCCTCGCTGGGTGACCGCCCGCGTCACGCCCGCCGGCGATGAGGCCGAGTTGACCGTCTCGCTCGGTCCCGAAGCGAAAGCCGGACACAGCACGGCCCGCGTGCGCGTGAGTCGAGCGGGAAACCAGTGGATTGAGATTCCCGTGCATGGATATGTCGTCAGCGGAACCTGATCCATCCCCTAGCGACGCCAAGGCGCGTCCTCGTTCGAAGCGATCGACCGTCGCGGTGACGATCGCGCAAGCTGCGATCATCCTCGTCGTGAGTGCCGCCGCCGGCGCAGCGTACAACTACGCCCGGCTGGGACCGATGGTTGCCCGCCACGGCCCCGCGCCGGCGAGCCGCCACGATTACCTCTCTCTCGAGGATGTGGCGGCGGCATTGGCCCGGGGAGACGCCATCTTCATCGACTGCCGCACGAAGGCGCAGTTCGAAGCATCTCACATTCCAGGTGCGATCAACGTTCCGTACGACCGGATCGAGGAGCACTGGGCACGAGTGAGTGACTGGATCCCCACCGACGCTAAGGTGATTGTCTACGGCCAGGCGCGCGCGATCACGCAACAGCTCATGGTCGAGGCGGCGCTGGTCCGAGCCGGCTTCAGCCCCTCCTTGCTTCGCGGGAACTTCGACATGTGGCAAGACGGGAACCTACCCGTGGCCACCGGGGAAGATGTGGTCTGGGGAAAGGAATGACGACGGAGTCACGCAGAACGCCTGACGCCTCCGCCGACCGACCGGGCGGGTCCGTGGTCGAGTGGTTGTGCTTCGGCGCGCGGCTCATCCTGGCTGCAGTGCTCGTGTGCACCACGGTTCCCGAGGCGTTGTCGATCGATGCATTCGCGGTCACGGTGGACAGCTACCAGCTTCTCTCCGCTTGGCCTACCGTGTGCTTGGCGGCGACCCTACCCTGGGTCATGTGTGGCGTCGGGTTGTGTCTGCTTGTCGGTTGGTGGACCCGTGCGAACGCTCTGCTCGCCACGCTGCTCGTGGTCGTATGCGCGGCCGCGGCCGCTTCCGCGCTGATGCGAGACCTGAGCATCACGTGTGCGTGCTTCTCGCTCGACGGCCAAACCGCGATTGCCTGGCCGCAGATAGCGCTGCACGCCCTGCTGCTTGGTCCCTCGGGCATGCTGCTGTGGCTCGGGGGCGGCCGGCTGGCCCTCGACACCGCTTTTCGCAGGGAATCCGCGTAACGCGAGCCCCCGATTGGTGTATAAAGCTCGGTCCCACCCGTGTGGGATGGGGGTCTGCGAACTGTGCCGGCACTCGTAAACCTTGCCTGGACAACGGCTTATGGGCCCGAGGCTCGGATCGAGTCGGCGCTGACATTCGCGAGCAACCCGTCGGCACCCGGCGTGTACAAGGTGCCGGACGAACCTAGGGGCAGTGCGGGAACGACTTTGTACCGAACAGTTGCTCTCCTTGTGTGTCTCGTGCTCGGCAACGGCGCTCTACCCGGATACGGGCAGCAGTCGCCGGAGCCTCGTGCCGTGGCTGAAGTGCGCGCGGTGCACGAGATCGTTCAGATCGGCCGCCCGGTCTGGGTGGACTTCACCGTCCACAACGCCACCGAAGAGCGGGTCCAGTTGGGTGCAGCTGGCGCCGGTCCCGTCGAGGTCGAGGTGCCGGTCGCGATGGGTCTGCCCTTGGGTCACGTGTTCTCCGCGAGGGAGTTCCGGACGATCGAAATCTCGTCCGGAAACGACACGTCGTTGGGCGACCGGATGACGTTGCCGGCCATGGACGGCGCGCCGGCGATCTCCCTCGCTCCGGGCGGAAGCGTCGGGCGGCGGATCGATCTCACCCGGTACTTCCCGGTGCTCCGGCGAGCCGGTGCTTATCGGGTCCAGTGGAAACCGTACGACGGGGCGCTGGTCTCCAACACGGCCGCCGTCACGGTCACTTCGCTCAAGCAGGCCGTCCTTGCGACCGACTTCGGCCGGATCACGATTCGTTTCGACTATGACCGAGCTCCGAAGCATGTTGCGAACTACATCGAACTCGCTCGGTCGGGGTTCTACGACACGACGGTGATTCACCGCGTCATACCGGGAATCCTCATCCAGGGCGGCGATCCGCGCGGCGACGGCACCGGCGTCCGACATGACGGCGTGACGCTCAAGGCCGAGCTGTCCGACGTCCAGTTCGATCGCGGTACGGTGGCCATGGCTCGCAAGCCCGGCGACGCCGACTCGGCAAGCTGCCAGTTCTTCATGTGTCTCACCCGCGTAAGCGAGTTCGACGGGACATACACGGTCTTCGGCCACCTGGAAGGGCCGGCGTCCTTCGAGACCCTGGATCGCATCTCCCGGGTCCGCATTGACCGTAACGACCGTCCCATCCGTCCGGTCTACATTCGATCGGTGACCATCGAGGATCTTCCGTTGGTCGCACCGAAACGCCTTGCGGCCCCCATGCAGGAGGCCCGGGCGAAGAGGATCGACGGCCCCGGGGCCGCCACGCGCCCCGTTCTTCGCGCCCCCGTCAGAGAGATCACGAAGCCCGAGACACCGCCTGCCACCGCCGCCGCCGCCGAGGCAGCCGCTCCCGACAGCGAATAGCGCGTGAAAGCTGCACGTCACCTTGCCGCAGGCGCACTGCGCTCGGTCCGAGAACGATGCGCCTATCAGTGCAACTCCCGGCGGTGCGAGCCGCGACGGTCCTGCGGCGTACCCAAGACTCGATAGGTGTTCGCCCAGCCCATTGTCTAATACGGGATAACACCAGGCGTCTTGTGGGGAAAACCTGCCTTCGTCCTGGAGTAACCCCCGACTACGCTCGATAGTGAGATCAGAGGTCCCGGGTGTTCCCCCGCGCACGAGTTGGCGGCGCGCCGGGCGAGCCTGTCGACGTGGGCGCCAGAGGTCGAGCAATGAGCAGTCAAACGGATCTTGACGGCGTTCGGTCGTTGGTCGAGCGGTTGGTGGAGGTTGGCCGCGGCGTGGCCGTGGATGATCTGGCCGGGCTGGCCAAGATTCACGGATCGTGTGCCGAGCTGGCCGACGCGGCGCGCGCCGGGGACGACGGGGCGGATCAGCCCTTGGCGAAAGCGACGAGCGCGCTGAGCGGCGAGGTGGAGCAGCTCATCCTCGGCGAGGCGGAGGATCCCGAGGCCGCGATGGCTCGCCTCACCGAGCACCTGTCCCGTCTCGTGGAGTTGGTCGGTTCGAAGGCAGAGGCGACTGGCGCAAGCGCCGAGCCGGTTCAGGAAGACGGCGACGACGAGGCGAGGTCGAACGCAGACAGCGAGGCGTCGCGGGATCAGGGAGACGTTGCGCCGGAGTCCGCCGCCGCCGACCCCGGCTACGTGTCTGAGCCGCTTAGAATCGATCCGCACGAAGTGGAACTGGCCAAGGGATTCGTGGAGGAGGCCAACGAGCACATCGAGGGCGTCGAAGCGGCGCTGCTGGAAGTGGAGCAGACTCCCGACGATCCAGGCCGGATCGACGAGTTGTTCCGGCCCTTCCACACGATCAAGGGCGTCGCCGGCTTCCTGAACTTCCGTGACATCAATTGCCTCACGCACGAGGCGGAGACGCTTCTGGATCAAGGTCGCAAGGGCGAGCGCAAGGTCACGTCGGGCCTGATCGACCTGTTGTTCAACACGGTTGACATTCTCAAGGTTCAGATCGGCGCCATCTCGACGTGGTTGGGTGATCCCAAGGGCGACGTGATCCCGCAGCCCCCGGTCGCCGACATGATTGCGACGCTGCGCGACGTGGTGGCCGGTCGGATCGAACCCAATGCCCGCGAGACCGGGCCGGGGCAGCCGGACCAGAAGATCGGCGAGAACCTGGTTGAGCAGGGCGCGGTACCGGAAGAGGTGGTTGCGTTCGGCCTCGAGCGACAGGAGGACGAGGCGCCGGACCGGAAGCTCGGCGAAGTACTCGTCGACATGAACGCAGTCACACCGAGGCAAGTGCGTCGAGCCTTGCGTTCGCGAGGCGGCGCGGAGACCAAACCCGCTCCGCCAACGGGATCCGCGACGCCGGGCGAGCAATCGGTGCGCATCGACACCAGGAAGCTGGATACGCTGGTCGACATGGTCGGCGAGTTGGTCATCGCCCAGACGCAAGTCAGCGCCAGTCCCAACGTGGCCACCGAGCCGCGGTTGGGCAAGGCCGTGAGCCAGGTCACGAAGATCACTCGTGACATCCAGGAACTGGGCATGGCCATGCGAATGGTCCCCATCGGCCCCACGTTCTGCAAGATGACGCGGCTGGTGCGCGACGTGTCTCGCAAGGCAAACAAGAAGGTGAAGCTGGCGATCTCCGGTGAAGAGACCGAGCTGGACAAGAACGTGATCCAGCAGATCGGCGATCCGCTCGTGCACATGGTGCGTAACGCCGTGGACCACGGGATCGAAGCGCCGGCCGAACGTCGCGCGGCGGGCAAGGACGAAGAGGGCGTCGTGAGTCTCAGTGCGTTTCACCACGCCGGCAACATCGTCATCGAGATCCGCGACGACGGCAAAGGACTCGACGCCGAATCGCTGATCGCCAAGGGCATCGAGAAGCGGATCGTGCAGCCGGACGAAGAACTCACCGATCAGCAGGCGTTCGCCCTCGTCTTCGCACCCGGGTTCTCCACCGCGGCCGAGATCACCGACATTTCGGGACGGGGCGTGGGCATGGACGTGGTTCGTCGCAACATCGAGCAGCTTCGCGGAAGGGTCGACATCAGCTCGGAGCCCGGAGGGGGTTCCGTGTTCTCGATTCGGCTTCCGCTCACACTGGCCATCATCGACGGCATGATCGTGCGGGTCGGGTCCGAGCGGTTCGTCATTCCCACGATCGCCATCGAGCAGTCGCTGCGCCCGCGGGCGGATCAGATCACGAGAGTGCAACAGAAGGGCGAGATGATGCTGATTCGCGGCTCGCTGGTTCCGCTGGTTCAGCTCGGAGGGCTGTTCGGGCTCACGGGTCGCGTCGATCCCACGGAGACGATGGTGGTGATCGCCCACACCGATGAGGGGCGGATCGGCCTCGTCATCGAAGAGCTTGTCGGGCAGCAGCAGGTGGTCATCAAGACGCTGGGGCAGCGATTCGAGAAGCTGCGTGGCATCTCGGGTGCGGCCATCCTCGGTGACGGGCGCGTCGGGCTCATCCTCGAGGTGTCGGGCCTCGCCGCGGCGGCCCACCGGTTGCGGCCGGCGGTCTCGGAGAGCGCGGAGGCGTCGACGGCGGTCGACGAAGCGATCGTCGGCACCGATGCCACAAGCCTGGACGACGACGAGCCGCCCGGTGCCGGCATGGCTCCCTCATCACCGGAGTTGGCCCTCGTATAGGAGAGCAGCACAATGGAAGCGACACTTGAAGCCCCTGAGCAGGCACCGGCTGTGGACGGACCGCGGGACCTCGGCGGCAAGTACCTCACGTTCATGCTGGGCGAAGAGGAGCACGGTCTCGAGATCCTGCGCGTTCGCGAGATCATCGGGATCATGGGCATCACCAAGGTGCCTCAGACCCCGGACTTCGTCGAAGGAGTCATCAACCTGCGGGGCAGGGTCATCCCCGTCCTCGACCTACGGACGAAGTTCGGGCTGCCTCGCGCCGAGTACAACGAGCAGACCTGCATCATCGTCGTGGATGTCGGCATCATGGTCGGGATCGTGGTCGACACGGTGAGCGAAGTGCACGACATCCCCGCGTCGAACATCGAGCCGGCGCCGCGGTTCGGGGCCACGGTCAACGTCGATTTCATCCTCGGCATGGGCAAGGTCAACGAGTCGGTCAAGATCCTGCTGGACATCGAGCGTGTTCTCGAGGCCGACGAGTTCGTCGAGCTTCAGGAGGTAACGGAGGCGTGTGCTTGAGTACGAACGCCGCGTAGCGTCGGGGCTGTGAGGGTCCTTGTCAAGGAGGGGGCGTGAACATTGTGGTCGACATCGCCGACTTCGCCGTGACGGCGGACCTGCGATCCCGGCTCGTGACGCACTCGCTGGGGAGCTGCATCGGCGTTGCGATCTGGGACCCCGAGACGCATGTCGGGGGCATGCTGCATTACATGCTGCCCGACTCGACGATCTCGCCGGACAAGGCCGAGGCGAATCCGGCCATGTTCGCCGACCGCGGGGTACCGGTGCTTTTCAAGTCCGCCTACGAGTTGGGGGCGGCCAAGAAACGTCTGGTGGTGAAGGTGGCGGGCGGGTCGTCGCTCCTCGACGACAACGGCACCTTCAACATCGGCAAGCGGAACTACGTCATGCTCCGCAAGCTGTTCTGGAAGAACGGCATTCTGATTCAGGCGGAGGATGTCGGCGGATCGATCAGTCGGACGTTGCGGCTGGATGTGGATTCCGGCCGGGTCACGCTCAAGACACGATCGGGGGAGGCACAGTTGTGATCTGCGTCGAAGACCTCGTCGATCGTGTGCGTCAGCTTCCGCCCCTGCCGGGCACGGTGGTGAAGCTCATCAGCGTCATCAACGACCCGCGCAGCACGATCGACGACATCGTCGAGGCCATCAAGTATGACCAAGCGGTTACCGGCGAAGTGCTGCGGATCTGCAACTCCGCCCACTTCGGCCTGGTCCGTCGCGTCACGTCTCTGGACGAAGCGACGCTGTGTCTGGGAGCGATGAAGGTGCTGCAGATGGTGATGGCGGTACACACCAACGGCATGCTGTCGCAGGCCCAGACCGGGTACGGGCTCGAACCGGGAATGCTCTGGAAGCATGGTGTTGCCGTCGCCCTTGCCTCGTCGGCGATTGCGCAGCGCACGCGGCTGCCCAGCGCGAGCCTTGCATTCACAGGCGGGCTGCTTCACGACATCGGCAAGGTGATCCTCAACACGTTCGTGGGCGAGGCGTTCGCGGAGATCGTGGGCCGCGTCACCGAAGAGAACCTGTCGTTTGTGGAGGCCGAGCGGGCGGTGCTCGGCGTCTCCCATGAGGAAATCGGAGGACGGGTCGCCGAGAAATGGGATCTTCCCGAACCCATCATCCGGTGCATCCGTCACCATCACGAGCCGGGCGAACTCGATCCGCCGGACCCGCTCGTGGATACCGTTCATCTGGCCAATTGCATCTGCGTGTTGTTCGGGGTCGGTCTCGGGGACGACGGTCTGTCGGCCCGAGCGGATGCCGTGGCAATGGAGCGACACGGGCTGCACGAAAGCGACCTGGAGATCGTCGGCGCACAGACCCTCATGGAACTCAAGCGCGTCGAGAAGATCTTCGCGGATGCGCCGTCGGCCGAGACGGCCGGTGTACCCGCAGGCAAGTGAGGAGGCGGCAATGTCCCGCAATATCCTGATCGTGGATGACTCGGCGACCATCCGGGAAATGGTGAAGAAGACCATGCGGCTGGCCGGCCTGGACGTCGCAGAGGTTTACGAAGCCGCAAACGGAATCGAGGCCCTCGCCCAACTCGGCGATCACACGGTGGGGGCGGTGCTGCTCGACATCAACATGCCCACCATGAACGGAATCCAGCTCCTTACGCGCATCAAGGAGGATCACCGGCTCAGGGAGATTCCGATCGTGATCGCTTCGACCGAAGGAAGCGAAGAGCGCATGAGAATGATGGAGGAATTCGGCGCATTCGGCTACGTGAGAAAACCGTTTCAGCCCGAACAGCTCCGTGACGTGCTCCGTCCGTTGCTGGGAGTGACCGATGATACAGGAAGAGACGACGATTCTGACGGCGACCTTTTCTGAGGTCCTTGCCAACCTCGCGTTCATGTTCCGGGACGACGGCCCGGTCGAGGCCGATCCCACCGACACGTGGCTGGAAACCACGATCGGATACCGCGGACCCGAGAGCGGGGCGCTGCGGTTGTGGTGCAGCCGGCGTTTCTCGACGCTGCTGGCCGCCAATCTCTTGGGCGTGGATCCCGAAGACGAGGACGCCACATCGAAGAAAGAGGACGCGGTCAAGGAGTTCATGAACATCGTTTGCGGCCAGCTCGTCACGGCAATGCACGGAGTGACGGCGGTCTTCGACCTGAGCATTCCTCAAACGATGGAGCTCGAAGATTCGCCTCCCCTTCATGAGTCCGACGTGCAAGCGACGACGCTTTCGGTGGAGGGGCACCCAATCCGGCTCGCCTACGTCCCGGTCGAGGACGGCATCGGTCCGCAAGCGTCGATATGAACTCCGCAGGTCCCACGTCGACGGAGCCGTTGGACCTGACGCGCCGGGACTACGAAGTGATCCGGCGCCTGGTCTATGCCAAGAGCGGGATCCACCTCGGCGACGAGAAGATGCAGCTCGTCCGGGCCCGGCTCGGCAAGCGCGTTCGCGAGGGTCGATTCGCATCCTACCGGCACTACATCCGCCATGTGATGAACGACTCCACGGATGAGGCGCTTTGGTCGCTACTGGACGCGATCTCGACGAACACCACGCACCTTTTCCGCGAAATGCACCACTTCGACCGGCTCCGAGCGCTGCTGGGGCGCTGGGCGGCGGACCGGAGCTGGCGGGCCGCGCACACCGCGGTGCGGATCTGGAGCGCCGCCTGCTCCAGCGGGGAGGAGCCCTACTCGATCGCCATGATCGCGCACGACGCGCTCCGCGAGCATCCGAACCTCGAGCTGAAGATCCTGGCTACGGATCTGTCGGTGCAAGTGCTCAGCGAAGCGAAGCTCGGGCAGTATCCGACTTCCCGTGCGGGGACGGTTCCGCCGCAGTACCGCAGCCGCTACCTGCGAAGGCTGCCGCATGACGGGGAGCCGCACGTGGAGATCGTGCCGGAACTCCGGCGGCTCATCACCTTCGCCCGCTTCAACCTGATGAGGCGGACGTTTCCGTTCCGTCACGGTTTCGACGTGGTCTTCTGCCGCAACGTGATGATCTACTTCGATCAATCGACGCGCGAGGCGCTCGTGAACCGGATCGCGGGGCATCTGCGTCCGGGGGGGTACCTGATGATCGGCCACTCGGAAAGCCTGAACGGGATTCGGCACCCACTCCGGTACGTCGAGCCGACCGTGTATCGAAACGAAGACCGGTGACGTTCGTGCGCGCGGACCGGCACCGGGTCGGAGGTTGCGGGAGCCCGACGTGGTCGTAGGCATACCCATCAAGACGCTCATCGTCGACAACTCGGCGTTGGTGCGCACGATCCTCTCGCGCGTGCTGTCCGAGCAGCGGGACATCGCAGTCGTGGCCCGTGCGTCCGACGCCTACGAAGCCCGGGAACGGATCATCGAGCATCGCCCGGACGTCATCATCCTCGATGTCGAAATGCCCCGGATCGACGGCCTGACCTTCCTCAAGAAGCTGCGGATTCACTACCCCGTGCCGGTGATCATGTGCGTTCGTGCCACGGCCGCCGGCAGTGATCGGGCGCTCGAGGCGCTGGAGTCGGGCGCCATCGACGTGGTGACCAAGCCGCAGGCCGGCGATGCGGCGGCGCTGCGCCGGCTCGGCGAAGACCTGGCCGACAGAATCCGTGCCGCGGCCAACGCCATGCCGGCTCGACCGCCCGTTCCCCGTTCGGTGACCGGCAATCCCATCGCCTTTCGGGCCGCGGGGCTCGATCCCAGCCGATATCTCGTCGCCGTCGGCGCGTCGACCGGGGGCACCGAAGCGATCAAGGTTCTGTTGTCGCGGGCCCCTGGCGATTTCCCGCCCGTGGCCATCGTGCAGCACATGCCGGAGGGGTTCACACGATCGTTCGCGGAGCACCTGAACCGGCAGTCCGCGCTGTCGGTGACGGAGGCTGCCGACGGCGAGATGCTGGAGCCGGGCAAGGCGGTCGTCGCCCGCGGCGGCGTGCAGATGCACGTGGCTCGAGCCGGACGGAAATGGCGTGCTCGCTATGGGACGACGGAGCCCGTGAACCGGCACTGTCCCAGCGTCGACGTTCTGTTCGACTCGGTCGCCCGGTGCGCGGGCGAGCAGGGCGTAGGTGTCCTGCTCACGGGCATGGGGGCCGATGGGGCCAAGGGCCTGCTCCAAATGCGTCGAGCCGGCGCGGTCACGATCGCCCAGGATCACGTCGGCTGCGTGGTCTACGGCATGCCCAAGGTGGCGGTCGAGTTGGGTGCCGCCCAGCACGCGGCCGCACCGGGCGATGTTCCCTCCGTCGTCCAACGACTGCTGCGCCGGCGCGACGGCGCAGGCACCGCGAAAGCAACGTAGAGGGTGCAAGGGTGGGGAACAGACGGGGATGGGGAGATGTCCGTCCCCCACCCCACGCAGCGTCGGTCGTGCATCCTCGGATCAACTCGGCTTGCCCGCGGGGCGGTACTCCGGTACGTTGGGTCCGTATCGGTGCCGGTTTTCCATCCGAGGTCTGGGCAAATCTGATTGGAGGCGTGGTGAAATGAACGTGATGCGGAATTGCAGTTGGGTCGTGGCGATGACGGCGCTGTCGACGGCAAGTGTCGTTGCGCTGTCGGCGCGAGTCGCGGTGGCGGACGACACGAAACGCGTGGTCTCGGTCAAGCAGATCATGCAGGGCTTGGTCAAGCCGAACTGCGGCGCGATCGGCGGGCTGCTCGAGGATGCGGGCCCCGCCGATGACGACGCTTGGGGGCAGGTAGCGATGCACGCGGCGTTGCTCAACGAGACCGGGCACCTGCTCATACAGAACAACCGCTGCCCGAGCGCGGTCTGGGCCGACGCCACCAGGACGCTGCGCGGCGGCGCGGCGAAGCTGGCCGACGCGGCGGGCAAGAAGGATCTCGCGGCGACTCGAGCCGCCTTCAAGGAAGCGACGTCGGCGTGCAAGACGTGCCACGATGAGCACAAGAGCAAGCCGGTACCCCCGTTGCCGGCGCGGTTCGCCGGGGTCGGGCACCTGATGGCCGGGATCACCCAGCCGAACTGCGTGGCCATCGGCAAGGCGCTGAAGGACGACGGTCCGAAGGACGCCAAGGCATGGGAGGCGGTGTTCCAGAGCGCGGCCATGCTCAACGAGGTGGGCTTCCTGCTCATGGACAACAAGCGTTGTCCGTCGGCGGCGTGGAAAGATGCCGCCACCGGCCTGCGCACGGCGGCGGCCAAGGTCGGCCAGGCCGCACAAGCAAAGGACCTCGCGGCGACCAAGGCCGGCTTCAGCGAGGTGACCAAAACCTGCGAGAAGTGCCACAAGGCGCACAAGGGCAAGAAGAAAGGCTGAACGGGTGCGGATGCCCCACTCTTGACCAACAGCCGTCAAGGGCGGGGCACCCACTTTGCATTCGTCATTCGGACTTCTTCATTCTTTCGTCATTCGTCATTGGACATTAGACATTGCCCGAGCCCCCGCCTGCATTGTGGCCTCGCGGATTCCGTGTATGATTCCACTGGCCCCCGGCTGAAGCCCGGGCCACCCCCACACGTTTCGCTGGAGGCGTGAATCATGATTCGCGTGGATGCCGAGAAGCCGGTTCACTTCTGCGACGGACTCTCTCGCCGCGACTTCCTGCATGCGGGCTCGCTGACGGCCCTCGGGTTGTCACTGAGCGAACTCGAGGCACTGAAGGCCGAGGGTGCGGTCAGGGGAAACCGGGAGCGGAACTGCATCTTCCTGTTCCTGGTCGGGGGGCCGAGTCAGATCGACACGTTCGACCCCAAGCCCGACGCCCCGTCCGAGGTCCGCGGCCCTTACCGGCCGATCAAGACCAACGTCGGAGGCATGCGGATCAGCGAGATCTTTCCGAGGACCGCTCGCGTCGCCGACAAGTTCGCGATCGTCCGTTCGATGTACCACACGGCGGCGGGCGTGCACGACACCGGGCACCAGATGATGCAGACCGGGCGGCTGTTCGAAAGCGGCGCGGAGCATCCGCACGTCGGCTGCCTGCTCGGGTACCTTCGCGGCCGCGGGTCCGACCTGCCGCCGCACGTGGTGCTGCCGCAGCCCATCGGCAACACCGGAGGCAATCTGCCGCACGGGCAGAGCGCCGGGTATCTCGGCAAGGACCACAATCCGTTCGTGCTCAACGCCGACCCGTCCGATCCGAAGTTCGACGTGCGCGACGCCCTTCCGCCGAACTACATTTCGGCGGTCCGGCAGGAGCGCCGCCGCAAGCTGCGCGACGAAGTCGACCGGCAGGTGGCCGACTTCGAGAAACGCGGCGACGCGCGGTTGCACGACGACGCATTCAAGCAGGCGTACCGTTTGATGACCTCGAAGCGGGCTCGCGAAGCGTTCGCATTGCGCGACGAGCCGCGGGCACTGCGCGACGCCTACGGCCGGAACAAGTTCGGCCAGGGCTGCCTGCTCGCGCGCCGGCTCATCGAGCGCGGAGTGCGCTTCGCGACCGTCAACATGTTCGAGACGGTCTTCAACGAGCTCACGTGGGACATCCACGGCTCGGCCCCGTTCAGCCCCATCGAGTGCTACCGCGACCTGGTCGGCCCGATGTTCGACAGCGCCTACAGCACGCTGCTGACCGACCTGAGTGCCCGCGGCCTGCTCGACAACACGATGGTGGTGGCGATGGGTGAGTTCGGCCGGACGCCCAAGATCAACCCGGCCGGCGGCCGCGACCACTGGCCGCAGTGCTGGTCGGTGCTGTTCGCCGGCGGCGGTGTCAGGGGCGGGCAGGTGATCGGCGCGTCGGACGAGATCGGCGCCTACCCGAAGGACCGACCGACCCAGCCGGCCGAAGTGGTGGCCAGCGTCTGTCACAGCCTCGGCATCGATCCTGGTCAGAAGATCCCCGGCCCGTCGGGCGAGCCCATCACCGCAGTCGAGCCCGGCGTCAAGCCGATCATGGAGCTGTTCTAGCCGGGCGCGGCAATCGGCAACCTGTACCCACACCGAGACGCGACCGTGAGGGAGCGTGGGATGCTGGCGAAGCCGGCATCCGTCTCCCCCAATCCGAAGCGCGCCCGTTAGGAAGCGGCGAATTGCGACTCGGGGCCGAACCGCGGCATTCATGCCGCGGGAGCGTCGCTCGCACAATCCGCGACGGATGAATCCTGGCACATGTTTCGTGTGTTGCCAGCGGCGCCGGACCTTGTTTTGGGATGCCGGGGGCCGCTTGCCCGCCCGTGTTTTGCGGGAAAGGCACTGGCAGGCAAGCTGCCAGTGGCACCCGACGCCAAACACGTCACCGTGTCAACGGTCAGACGCTGACCTCCGGCTTGAGGATCTGCCCGTCGGCACCGGGCAACCGGAACGTGCCGCCGCAATCCGTCTCGCCGCACTCGACGGTCGGGTTGCCGTCCACCTCGAAGCCGGCGTCGTGAATCATCCGACAGGTCTCGGCCAGCGCATCGCCGCGCGTCGTCAGGTATCCCTCGACGAAGAGCGAGTTGGCCGGCCAGAGCAGCAGCGGGTTGAGCGAGCGCATGTGCCCCTCGCGTCCGCCTGCGGCCCGGATCTCCGCTCGCGGGTTGATCAGACGCATCAGGGCCAGCGCCCGCAGGCAGCGCTGCGGTGTGAGCGAGCCGTCCGAGAGCAGCGGGTTGCCCTCGACAGGCACGAGGAAGTTCATCGGGATCGACGGCACCTCGAACTCGCGCAGCGTGAACGCCACGTCGACGATGTCCTCGCTGCGTTCGCCCATGCCGATGATCAGACCGCTGCACGGCTCGATGCCGTTGCGCTTGGCCGCGGCCAGCGTGTTCACGCGGTCGTCATAGGTATGCGTGGTGCAGATCTTGTCGTAGTGCGCCGCGCTGGTGTTGAGGTTGCAGTTGAGCCGGTCCAGGCCGGCCTCGGCCAGAATGTGGGCGTGCTCGTCGCCGAGCAACCCGATCGACAGGCACACCTCGATCGGAAACCGTGACTTGATCCGCCGCACGAGGTCGGCCAGCTCGCGGGCCCGTGCGACGCTCGGCCCGCGACCCGACAAGGCCATGCAGTAGCGCGACGCCCCCGCGGCGGCCGCCTCCTCCGCCCCGGCCAGGATCTCGTCGGTGCTCTTCATCGCGTAGCTGCGGATCGGCGCCGTCGAGTCCTTCGACTGCGAGCAGTAGCCGCAGTCTTCCGGGCACGCCCCGTTCTGCACGTTGTTGAGCACGTGCACCATCACCCGGTTGCCGAAGTACCGATGCCGCGGCGCGTACGCCGCATGCAGCAGCGGCAGCAGCGCAACATCCTCACCGTCCAGAACCCAAAGCGCCTCGGCCTCGGACGGCGGTTCATCACGCAACGCCGCCTCAGCCAGCCGGGCATACACGTCGAACATGACTCCTCCTGATACCTTTCAACCGCGGGCCAGGCCACTGCGCGATCGCCCCGCGTGCGGTGCAGGTCTCCGCGCCCGAGAAACATCATCCACACCCACAGGCGAGCCCGTTATCAAGGTGTGCAGCTATCAGCCAAGCCCGTACAGCCTCTTGAACCACTCGACGAATTGAAGTGCCACGGCGCTATCGTGCCGAAAGAAGTGGGCTTTGAGGGCAGTTCCGAACGGAAGACCTGGTTCCTGCTGCCACGCAAGCCAGCAGTGCAACACGGCCTTCAATCGGTCCTGCGAGACAAACTGGGCTCCAAGCTCCACAGCCCGGTCGCTTGCAGCGTGCGCATGGTCGATCAGTGCGTCGGCCGGCGGTACAAGCGTGCTGACCAGGTCCTCCAGCCGCCCTTCATCAGTCACGTTGTCGGGCATGACCCACACGCCAATGGCGCCGTTCGATACCGGCGAGCGTTCCAGGAACCCGGACTCAGGCGGCGATTCCGGAAAGGGGAGGTTCAAGTCCTTCAAGTGTTGACGAACCGATTCCCATCTCTGGTCAATGGATACGTCCGCGTCGATGACAAAACCGACGGGGCGATTCGTGCTCGCTCGAGCGGCTGTGCGCATCGAACCCAGAACCCCCGCCTCGCCCTGCACGGGCTTGATCACGACCGGGCCGAGATTCTCGTCAAGATCGATCCCGTGGCGACCCAGAAGGTGGACGATCGTATGGAGGTCCGTTCCTCCTTCGACGTAGAGGGCCGGCAGTTCGAGAGAGTCGGCCATCACCGAATCTCGATGTCCTGCTCGACCGCGTCGAGCACTTCGACGCCCGTGAACGGAACACTGCTGGGCATCTCGCGTTCGACCTTGTGAACGGAGACTTCCTGCTGCAGCTCCGGTAGCCGCTTACAAAGGATGCCCAGCCCGCGAACGCAATCAGAGCTGTGCGTCGTCGCGAACACTTGGATGCTCGATTCCTTTGCTGTGCGGACGACCAACTCCCACATCTTCGTCATGATCGAATAGTGGAATCCCGTGTCGATCTCGTCGATGATCACGAAGCCACCCTTTGCGTGGCTCAACGAGACCGAAAGCGCCAGCAAACGGCGCATCCCATCTCCCAAGCTGCCGAGTGGAACGCGGCGATCGTCGCCTCTGAAGCTCACGAGGACACCGGATCGACCGGCGTAGGCCCGCGGGTACGGGCGACGAATGAACTCGGCAGTCTGGAATACTATGTCCTCGAGTTGCGGCTCCAGAATCTGCATCGCCTTGCGAATCTCACCCTCGCGCTTCGCCCGCAGGACCTGATTCCACATGGTCCCTAGGGACTCAGGTTCAGCGGAGTCAGGGGCGATGAAGACGATGGGCGGCCCCCCGGGGCGTTCTTCGCCAGAGTAGCGGCGCCGCCGCGGATCGACCAGCCAGGCTCCCTCCTCCGACAACACAAAGTAGCGCTCGCCTTTCGCTTCCGAGGAACCGCCGACAATCATGAGTGCGAAGGCCGGACGAGATGAGTCTTCGAACAGCTTCCCTAGGTGTTCGACATCAACGAGCGGGACGATCTTGGCC
>CAYMME010000083.1:9337-22329 GCA_964391465.1 uncultured Planctomycetales bacterium | reverse complement strand
GCGAACGCGAGCAGAAACGCCGCCTTTCCCCTCAAGAAGCGCGAGCCCTCTGAGTCTCCGGCGGACGGGACAGGAGGCTGACCTTATGGAACGTGGCGACCGGCCAGCAACTCTGGACGAGTACGATCACCGAGAAGCCGTTCTACAGCGCTGCGTTCACTCCGGATGGCCGCCGCATCGTGACCGGCCACAAGCACGCGGTCCGCGTGTGGGAGGCGGCGACAGGCGAACTGGTGTGGTCTTTTCGCGCACACGAGGAGTCGGTCTATTCGGTCGCCTTCTCTCCCGATGGCCGGCGCATGCTCACATCAAGCGGCGATCGCACCTTCAAGCTCTGGCCGGCTGCTCCCCTTGATTGAGGCGGCGTTGCAATCCGGTCCGGACAGACGATCTCTTCCCGCACATCCGAGTGCCTACGGGGCCAGGTTGCATGCGCTACTACGGCCCGCCCGGACACACGCACGGCGGTCTGGGCGGCAGTCCTTGGCCGAGCCATGGGATGTCGTGGTTCGGTCCGCTTCCTTCGCGGTTCTTCCCGTTCCCAATGTTGCCGAAATCAGTAGCGTCATTGAGGTTGATCTGGCCGTCGGCGTTCAAGTCACCCAGCAGGAGCGGGCCGCCGGCTTTGAAGAGTCTGCCGAACTCCGTCGCGTCGTTGAGGTTGACCTGCTCGTTCTGGTCGCAATCATCCGGCAACTGGGCAACCTGGAGACACAGGACGCCCTGCTCACCAAGCGGATTCTGGACCCGGAGCGTGACGGTCGTCCAGTGACCGACCTCGATCGGCCCGTCGAAGAGCAACAGATGCACGCGGCTGCCAAGCTGCACCAAGCTCTGAACGTTCGGCGGACTGCCTCCGGTCGAGGTCGTGCACGAACTGAGCAACGTCACGTCGTACGTCAACAGCATCTCCACCGAATCAAGCCCCTTCCACTTCGACTTCGGTGATATGAAGCTCGTCGGGTCTGGGCCCAATCCCTTAGCGATGCGTATGATCGCGATCTCGGGGTGCGGTACGTGCCGCGTCGCACCCAGGAAGAATCCCGTGGGCTCGCCATTCTCGTCGTACAGCTCGATCTGCTGGAGATTCTCGTAGAGGTCGCCCGGTCCCGGCGGCTTGTGCGTGATCAGGCTGCTCATCCGCTTCGGGTCGATCGTGTAGTACAACTGCCCGCCCAGCTCGATCTCGAAGAAGATGTCGAAGAAGCTGTCGGCCGTGCCGTCCGGAGCGAACGGCGGCAGGTCCAGTAGCCCCGGTGTCGGGTTGGCCGTCTCCTCGATCTCACCCATCGACGGCATCGTCGGGTGCACCCGCACCGTCACCGGCCCCATGGAACTCGTCCCCGTCAGGTTGAGGTCCACCATCTGGGCCACCACCTCGTCCCGCGTGTCGCCGTCGTTGTCGAGGGCATCGCCCTCCACCGCACCCTCGAAGAACACGTGGACCGTCGTGTCGCCGCTCACCGCCACCGTCTCCGAACTCCCGTCCGGCCGCACCAGCTCCAACTGCCCAATGGAGAAGTCGAACCGGTCGACCTCGATGAAGTTCTGCGCCTGGCAGATGGCCTCCGCCAGCTTCACGCAGGCCGCCCCCCAGGCTTCCTGGCAACACAGGGGTTCTTGCGCGCATACCATGTTGCAGCAGTCGTAGTCGTCGCAGTACGGCCAATCGTGCGGTTCGAAACAGCTGCCGGTCGCGGGATCGCCGCACCCGGTTTGTGCGACCGCGGACGCCACCGGAAGAAGCACCAATGCAGCGCAACCGAGCACGATACCGACCGTCGTTCTGGTAAACATGGTCTACCTCCGTGGACAGATGGGTCACTCGACCCCGACAGAATCATGATTCTGCGAAGCGGGCTCTGGGAGGCGCTCAACGGTCGCCTCGAAAACGCCCGTCCCCCTTGGCTCTCCCGATCATTCGGCGTACGCCTGCGAAGCAATCCGTGCCTCCAGCGTCACGTCGGGGCTGCGACCAGCGATTCGTTGCGACTATGCCCCGCCGCGCATCATACGCGCGGGCCGGAAAGGCTCAGCTCACACGACCGCGGAAACAGCCCCAATGAATACACTTATTGACGTGACTGTTTCCACTTCCTTCCTGCTGCGCGATCCCAGCTTACGTTTAGACTACTCTGCCGTCTCGGAATG
Organism: uncultured Planctomycetales bacterium; assembly: GCA_964391465.1. Lineage (GTDB taxonomy): Bacteria > Planctomycetota > Phycisphaerae > UBA1845 > CAYMME01 > CAYMME01. The sequence continues at coordinate 20,178 of CAYMME010000083.1, read as the reverse complement.
TCAAGACTGAAGTGGCAAGACCCACGACGCATACCTAGGATTAGGTATGCTATCCGCTGCGGTGGATCACGGCACGGTGCGCAGTGTTGTGTCCATCAACTGCCGGTAGGCCTCGACGCCTCCGGCGAGCTGGTCGCGGGCGATCCATTCGTCGCAGGTGTGAGCCTGGGCGATGTCGCCCGGGCCGAGGACGACAACCGAGAATCCTGACTCGCTGAATGTGCTGCCGTTGGTGCCGTACGGCACCCCACTTGGTGAGCCGTCCAGACCGAGTGACTGCATCGCCGCACCTGCCCATGACGCGAACGCCTCACTTCCGGCCGGGTCGAGCGGCGGATCAGAGAACAACGCCTTGCTCTCCACGACCAGATTGGGGTCCGCCCCGCGCAACTCGTCGAGCACGCGCTCCGCCGGAGCGAGCACTTGGTCGATGTCCTCGCCGGGCACCGCGCGCCGGTCGACGATGGCCTCGCATCGCTCGGGAATCACGTTCGACTGCACGCCCCCGTGGATCTGGTTGATGCTGCACTGCGCCTTGCCGGTCAGCGGGTGCGACACGGTCAGGTTGGGGATGTACTGCGACTCGAGAGCGGCGACGACCTTCACCATCATGCTGATGGCCGATCGACCCTTGCTCGGGTCGGACGAGTGGGCTGCGATACCCCGCGTGCGCAACCGCCAGCGGACGCCGCCCTTGTGAGCGACCACCAGTCGCAACATCGTGGGCTCACCGACAATCACGCCGGCCGGGGTGAATCCAAGCCCGGGCAACTGGTCGGACTCGAACGCGCGGACGCCCGCCTTCGTAACCTCCTCGTCAACGCTGAAGCAGAGCGCGACGTTGTTGGATTTCGTGCCGCCGTCGGAGTACTCATGCAACGCCCAGAGCATCGCGGCTCCGGTGCCCTTGGTGTCGCAGGCGCCTCTCCCGTAGATGCGACCATCAGCGATCCGGCCCGCAAACGGGTCGATCGTCATGCCCTCTACGCTGACTGTGTCAGCGTGGCTGTCGAACAGCAACCATGGCGCGTTCGGCGCGACCTCGTGTTTGATGAGCAAGTTGAAGCCGTGCCCGGGCACGGCGAACCGTGTGGTGTCGAACCCCCAAGTGCTTGCGATGCCGTCGAGGTACTCACCCTGCTCTTGCTCGGCGTCGGGCCGACCGTCGGGCAGGTTCCCGTTGACGGTGTTGAAGCCGATCATGCGGCAGAGTAACTGCTCGCATGACTCCGGTGCGTCGATTGGCATGCGTAAGTCCGTAGGGTCCGCCGTGCGGACCTCCTTCAGGTGTTCGGGCCGGACTGGTCCGCACGGCGGACCCTACGACAGCTCCCAGCCTTTGCGGTACTCGCGCGTGACGTACTGCGCTGCCTCGGGGGCGTTCGTGGCCTCACCCTGCTCGGCGTCCCACTCGAGCCTCTTGCCCGTGCGGAACGCGACGTTGCCCAACAGCACGGTCTCGGTCAGGGCCCCGCCGTAGGCGAAGTTGCACGTCGTACCGCCGCCCGTCTTGCAGGCCTCGATCCACTCGCGGTGGTGACCGATCGAATTCGGGATCCAGGGCAGCGGGCGGACGTAGTCGCGAAAGTCCTTCTTGGGCAGCAGCACGTGCTTGCCGTAGGCGGCCAGCAGCTTGCCCTTCTCGCCCACGAACAACACGCCGTCGCCCCACTTGGGCATGGAACCGTCGGAGAGGCAGGCCGGACGCTTGCCGCCGTGATACCAGGTGAGCTTCACCGGCGGCAGGCCGTGGCGTTCCGGGTACTCGTAGCGGACGATCAGCCACGGCGGTGCGCTCTCCGGATGAAGCGATGGGCCCTCGGCCTCGACGCTCCGCACATGACGCAGGTGCAGAGCCCAGTGCGGCAGGTCCATGTAGTGACAGGCCATGTCCGACAGCGTCCCGCCGCCGAAGTCCCACCAGCCGCGCCACTTGGCCGGGAGATACGCCGGATGGTACGGGCGATACTTGGCCGGCCCGAGCCACAGGTCGTAGTCCAACCCGGCCGGCACCTCCGGCGTGCCCGTGGGCAACTCGCCACCCGACCAGACCTTGCCGACCCAGACGTGCACCTCACGTACCGCCCCGATCGCCCCGCCCTGGATCAGCTCGACCACGCGACGGTAGTTCGGTACTGCGTGGATCTGCGTGCCCAACTGCGTGACGCGCTTCGTGCGAGCCGCGGTCGCGGCCACGAGCCGAGCCTCCTCCACCGTATTCGTCAGTGGTTTCTCGCAGTAGACGTGCTTGCCGGCCCGCAACGCCATCAGCGTGGCGACGGCGTGTGTGTGATCGGGCGTGGCCACTACGACGGCGTCGATGTCCTTCTGGTCGAACATCTTCCGAAAGTCGGTGTAGAACTTGGCTTTCGGGAAGCGTTTCCGCGCATCGGCTGCGCGGTTCTCGTCGACGTCGCACATGGCCACAATCGACTCCTGGGCAACGTCGTTCACATTGCCCGCCCCCCGTCCGGCCACGCCGATCACGGCGATACCGAGCTTCTCATTGGGGGATTTGGCAGCGGCGGCAACGGCAGGCCGTCCCGCCACCCAAAACCCGGCTCCGAACAGGGCGGACTGCTGAAAGAACGCACGACGAGAAGGCTTGCGCGGCATAGGACGTCTCCTTTGTTGCATCGCGGAACCAAGCAGAACGATAGCCTAGCGGATCGGCTTTGTGAACGCTACGTGGCCGCGATGGAGCGGTTGCTCCCGTCCACGAAGGCAAGTACGCTCCCGTACGCCGTGAGCGGTCGCGCGTACCCCTTCCTTCTGCGGGGTCTTTCGACGCAGGCAACAGAACAATGACAGGAGTGGCTTCGATGAAACGGAATCTTTGCACCTTGGCTGTTGTGATCGCCGTCCTGCCGACGGTCCTCACCTATGCAGCACCATTGAAGCTGGACCCCTACCCGCAAATGATGGTGCAGCAGTGGCGCTGTGAGGTCGACCTCCCGGCGGGCGCGATCACGAGAGTCCACGTGGACGGCACCGGTCAGGTTCGCTGCGCGCTCGGCAAGCGTTGGCACCGGCTCGAGGGCAACAAATGGGTCGAGGCCAAACCCATGAAGCTCCCCGTGGATCGGCGAATCACACTGCCGGCCGCGTTGGCCGACAGCACGCCATGGGAACACGTCACGGCCGTGCTCTACACGAAAGCCTCGCCTCGAACGTTCTGGGTCGGCACGACCGAGGGGCTCTGCTTCCGCGAAGGCGACCGTTGGCGGGCTCTGCACGGTCGGCGCTGGCTGCCCTACGACCACGTGACATCGCTGGCCTTGGGCCCTGACGGCTCCATATGGGTGGGCACGACCGCGGGCGTCAGCAAGATCTACTGGAAGACGATGACGCTCGAGGAGAAGGCCAAGCGATTCAACGACATGCTGCAGGCACGGCACGTCCGGCACGGTCTCGTCGGCGACATCGTCCTGAAAACGCAGGACGACTTCACCGAGTACCACCAACCGTCCAACGACAACGACGGGCTCTGGACTGCGATGTATGTGGGTGCCGAGAGCTTCCGATACGCAGTCACCAAGGACCCGTCCGCCAAGGCCAACGCCCGCCGATCGCTCGAGGCCCTTATGTTCCTGGAGAGGGTCACGGGCTTGCCTGGCTTCTGCGCCAGGAGCATCTTCGAGCCCGGCAAAGGGAAGACGCACGGAGGCCAGTGGCACCGCAGCGCCGACGGCAAGTGGGATTGGAAGGGTGACACCAGCAGCGACGAGCTGTGCGGGCACATGTTCGCCTACGAGATCTATCACCGCCTCGTTGCCGACGAGGCTGAAAAGACGGAAATCGCTGCGTACACCGGGCGCATCCTGGGGCGGATCGTCGGCGATGGATACTTGTGGAAGGGGCCGGGCGGGAAGGTAACGAACTGGGGGGTCTGGGCGCCGGAGAAGCTCAATCACACCCTTCGGTGGATATGGGAGCGGGGCCTGAACTCGCTGGAGATCCTGTCGTTCCTGCGCGTCACGCACGACATCACGGGTGACGACAAGTTCGCTAAGGCGATTAACGAGCTAACCACCAAGCATGCCTACCACACGAACACGCTGCGGCAGAAGATGATCTGGCCGCCTTCCGAGATCAACCACAGCGACGACGAACTCGCGTTCCTGCCCTACTACGGCCTGCTGATGCGCGAGAGGGACGAGAAGCTCCGTAAGTACTACCTCCAAAGCATCGAGCGAAGCTGGAGCATCGAGCGGCCGGAACGTTCGCCTTTTCTGAACTTCATCTACGGTGCAGTGACGGGCAAGGATTGCGACGCCGAGGCCGCCGCCCGCACGCTGCAGGAACTGCCGATGGACATGCGTGGCTGGGCGGTGACCAACACCACGCGGCGCGACGTCGTGCTCAAGGATTACCCCACCCGGTTCGGGAAGAAGCAGGCCGCCGAGGTGCTGGCGTGGTACGAGCGCCCGATGATGCGCTGGAACGGCAATCCGTACGTAGTGAACGGCGGTGGCGACGGCCGACAGGAGCACGAGCCCACCCACTTCCTACTCCCCTACTGGATGGGACGCTACCACAAGTTGATCGAGGAATGACGGGACGCCCTGTTGTCGTTCGAGCAGAAATCGGGTATAATATGGCACGCTGAGGGGTCGCTTCTTATGACCTGCAAGGGAAAAGTCACGAACGGTGTTGTTGTTCTTGAGGATGGCGCGCGCCTGCCAGAGGGAGCTGACGTCACGGTCCGCACGATCGGGCCAAGCACCGCGTCCCCAGAGGCCGATCCACTGCTGCAAATGAGCGAGCTGGCTGTAGAGACCGGGATCCCCGATCTCGCGACGAACATCGACCACTACCTCTACGGGCACCCGAAGGTTACCGATGCCCAATAGGGGTGTTCTCCTCGACACAAACGGATGGTTGGCTCTGCTCAATCGCGCGGACAGTCTGCACGACCCAGCGGACGCGATCTGGGGGAAGCTCGTCCGGCAGAGGTGCTCCGTTGTCGTAACCGACTGGATCATAGCGGAAACGGGCAACGGCCTCGCCCGCAGTGCTAGCCGTTCTCGTCTTCGGCAGGCAGTTGACCTTCTCCGCGCCAGTGATCACGCACGTATCGTGTTTATCACGGACTCGCTTCTCGATCGTGCGCTGCAGCTCTATGGAGCACGTACAGACAAGACGTGGGGGCTCGTGGATTGTGCAAGCTTCGTCGTCATGGAAGGTGAGGGAATTCAGGAAGCCCTAACCAACGATCGCCATTTCGAGCAGGCGGGGTTCAGTTGCCTCTTGTCATGAAGGAAGACGACCGCGGCGGCACCGCGTGTGCCGCGGTACCGGCCGCTTGACGCACACTACTTCCCAGCCTACGTTGCGCCCGGATTCAGATTGTACTCAGAAAGGGGTAACGATCTATGGCTGAGTCCAGGGAGAGCATTCTCGCTCGGTTCCGGGAGAAGATTGCGGCCGGCGAGCCGATCATCGGCGGCGGCGCGGGCACGGGGTTGTCGGCCAAGTGCGAAGAGGTCGGCGGGATCGACCTGATCGTGATCTACAACTCGGGCCGGTTTCGCATGGCCGGGCGCGGATCACTGGCGGGCCTGATGCCCTACGGTGACGCCAACGGCATCGTCATGGAGATGGCTCGGGAGGTGCTGCCGGTGGCCCGGAAGACGCCGGTGCTGGCCGGGGTGTGCGGGACTGACCCGTTTCGCCTCATGGAGGTGTTCCTCGATGAGGTGCGGGCGGCCGGCTTCGCGGGCGTGCAGAACTTCCCTACCGTCGGGCTGATCGACGGCGGCCTCCGCTCGAACCTGGAAGAAACGGGCATGGGCTACGACAGGGAAGTCGAAATGATCCGCTTGGCCCGCGAGAGGGACCTGCTCACGACGCCGTACGCGTTCACGCCCGACGAAGCGAAGGCAATGGCCGCGGCCGGCGCCGACATCGTCGTCGCTCACATGGGGCTCACCACGGGCGGGGCGATTGGGGCCGAGACCGCCAAGAAGCTCGAGGACTGTCCCAAGATCATCGGTGCGATCCGCGACGCGGCCAAGGCGGCCCGCGATGATGTAATCCTCCTCTGCCACGGTGGCCCGATCGCTGAGCCCTCCGACGCTCAGTACATCCTGGAGAACACCGCCGGCATCCACGGCTTCTACGGCGCCAGCAGTATGGAACGTCTACCCACCGAACGGGCTCTAACCGAGCAGGTTCGGCAGTTCGGTACGATCACGTTCGGAAAGTGACAAACAAGGAATCGACCATGGCACGCACGTTTGCATCCATGCTCGCGCTGATCTGCGCCGCCCCGGCCCTCGCGGCCGACGACAAGCCCTACAATCGCACCGGACAGGTCATCTACGGTCGCAAGCACGGCGTCGCCCTGACCATGGACGTATTCGCGCCCAAGAAGGACGCGAACGGACTCGGCGTGGTGTTCGCCGTCAGCGGCGGTTGGTTCTCATCGCACCGGGGGATCAACACGGGATTCATGACCGAACTGGTCGGACGCGGCTACACGGTCTTCGCCGTGGTCCACGGCAGCCAGCCGAAATACACGATCCCCGAGATCTTGAAGGACATGAACCGCGCGCTGCGGTACATCCGCCACCATGCAGCGGAGTACAAGATCGATCCCAACCGGATCGGCGTGACCGGCGGATCGGCGGGCGGGCATCTGTCCTGCATGCTGGGTGTCGCCGGGGACAAGGGCAACCCCGACGCCAAGGACCCGGTCGACCGCGTGTCGAGCCGGGTGCAGGCGGTAGCGTGCTTCTTTCCGCCGACCGAGTTCCTGAACTACGGCAAGCCAGGCGAAAACGCCATCGGCCGCGGTGTGCTCGCCAACTATCGAGCCGCCTTCGACGTGCGGGGGTTCGACAAGAAGACGAAGGCGCTCGAACGCCTGACGGACGAGGAGAAGATCCTCGAACTCGGGCGGCGGATCTCACCGATCACGCACGTGTCACCCGACGACCCACCGACGCTGATCATTCACGGTGATGCGGACAAGCTCGTGCCGATCCAGCAGGCCGAGACGTTCTTGGCGAGGCTGAAGGCGGCGGGTGTTGCGACGGAACTCGTGGTCAAGCCGGAAGCCAAGCACGGCTGGAAGAACCTCCACGACGACATGACCATCATCGCCGACTGGTTCGACGAGCACCTCGAGAAACCGCCAGCCGCACGCTGAGCCCGTCAATCCTTGGGCAGTACCAGCCACTGCAAGTCGACGCACTTGCCGTGGTCCTGCTTGCGCAGCTCCGAGACGTTGTCGAAGATGGCCAGCGAGAACGGCATCCGGTCACCGGAGCGGAACACCACGTCGTCGTCGTGGCCGGTGTTCAACGCGCGTCGGATCTCCAGGTGCCACGCGTTCTCTCGCCACTTGCCGACGCAGGCGATGTCGCCCTGACTGCCGCCCGGCTTGCTCAGGATACGACCGGGCACGGTGTCGCCGGCCTTGAAGCCGGCCGGATCGAACGGTACGGCCTCGGCGCGCAGCAGCGTGCCGGGAAGCGAGGGTTTCCGCTTCGGGTCCTGCATGAACGCGGGGCTCTTCCGGTCCTTCGCTCGGTTGCCGCCCGCCGAGCTCGGCCCCGGCGTACGCGCGTCGTAGTGCCGGCCGGCGTTCTTGCGGCCCTTGGCCGGAAGATCATCGTTCCAGTACTTGTCGTCCACATAACCGAGAGGGTTACTCCGAACCGACTTCCAATGCCAAGCGTCCAGCCGCTCGGTCGGTCCCTTCGTGGCCATGTAGTACCGCAGATCCGCCTCGCTCGTAGCGCCCGGAGGCAGCAGGGAATGGCAAGACGCAGTGCAACCGGCTTGCGCAAACCACGGGACCGAGTTGTTGATTGGAAACGCCATGGCGAACCGGTCTTCGTCCTGATTGGGATCCTGCGACCACTTCTTCCCATCGAAGGTCCAGAACTCCTTCTTCGAGCTGTTCGTTGGATCGGCCCAGCGCGCGGCGAAGTAGATGTCGCTCGCGGTTCGCACGGCCCGCAGTGTGACGACCGTGGTACCCGGACGTTGCTCGCTTGCGACTTGCAGCACCGGGATGAAGACCGGCTTGGCCGCCGCCCACGCGGGATCGTCCAGGTTCCCGTCAAGCTTCGGCGGTGTCGTGGTCAGCCGTGCCTCGATCGTGGTTTCGACGGCCGGAGCCGCCCCTGCGATCACAAGCATGAAGAGCGCCCCAAGGGCGCACAAGGCGGTTCGGTTGTGCATCGGGTTCCTCCTTCAGAGACTTCGCGCGAAGACCAGTCTAGCGAAACCGGCGAAGGGTGAGAACCACCTGGAGCACGACGGCCGCGAGGATCAACCCTCCCCCGGCCAGAGTCGTGGACGCCGGGACCTCCCCGACGATCAGGAAGGTCCAAGTCGGGTTGAGCACGGGCTCCATGAGTATGAGCAGTACGGCTCGGTGTGCCGGTACGTACTGCAGGCCCTTCGTGTACAGAAGATACGGGATTCCGAACTGAAAGACTCCCAAAAGGATGAGCAGGATGAACTGCTCGCGATCCAGAGAGAGCGTGGATAGTGCCGCCGCCGGCAGCAGCAACACGGCCGAGCCCAGGTTGTTGATCCAACTGACCAGCAAGGCATCGATTTGCCGCACATGGCGCAGGACGAGCGTCAGCAGTCCGAAGAACAGTCCGGCGGCCAGGCCTACCACCAGTCCGGGCGGGTGCGACGTCGCGCCTTGGCCCGTGAAAATCACGGCCACGCCGCACAGGGCGGTCGCCAAGACCACAACGTCGCGTCGCTCAGCGCGCTCCCGAAGTAGCAGCGGCGAAAGGATGAATACCCACGCCGGGGCGGTGTATTGCAGGAAGATGGCGTTGGCCGCATGGGTGAGAGTTGTGGCAAGAACGAACGCGGCGGTCATGGCCGTGAAGACCAGGACCGACACGATGAGACGCGGGTCGAACCGCAGCGTATGGATCTTCCGCAACGCGAATGGCGTGAGCACCAACGCGGCAAACAGCGAGCGGTAGAACGCAATCGTCCACGCGGACGTGCCGGCGCCGTCGAGGAGCTTGATCAGCGGGCCGTTGAAGCTCCACAGGCCTGCGGTCACCAGGATGAGCAAGACGCCCCGCCGGCTGCGTGCGGTGACGGTGGTGGTGGCCGCGCGGCCGGATTGCGGAGACTCATTCACCGGCAAGAATCCGGCAGATCCTGTCCTGCATTTGCGTGGCCGGCCGGGTCCCGATCCTCGGCTTCTTGTCGTTGAAAAGGAACGAGAATGCGAACCACCGGCCCGACTTGCCCTGCACGTACCCCGACAACGTCCTCACGCCCGAAATGTAGCCCGTCTTGGCGTGCACGCGCCCCTTGATGTCCTTCATGCGCTTGCGGAGTGTCCCGTCCACTCCGGCAACCGCCAGCGAATCGACGTAGATCTCGCGATGCGGGCTGCGAAACACGTACGCAAGCACATCGGTGATCTGCCGAGGCGAGACACGGTTCTTTCGGCTGAGCCCGGAGCCGTCATCCACGACACAGCCCGGCACATCGGCGTTCAACTTGCTCAAGAACCGCCCCACGACTGCTCCTCCGCGGACCCACGTGCCCGCGGTGGGCGTGGCGTCCTGACGTCCGAGCGCTTTCAGCAACGCTTCGGCGAACAGGTTCTGCGATCGTTTGTTCATGCGCCCGAGGATCTCGTCGAGACGCGTCTCGCGCGTGGCGATCACCCTGCACGCTTCGGGAACACTACCGTTCTGCTCGCGGAGCCGCTCCCGCCGAGTCTCACCGTTGATCCGGATGCCCTTTGCGGCCAACGCCGTTCTGCACGCGCTGCCGAAGAACAGCCCGGGGTCCACAACCGGTACGGATTGCAGGGGCGCCGTCTTGCTGCACCGACCGGTGATGATGTACTCGTGCGACATTCCTTTTCGCGTGACGACGGGGGTACCCTTCCCGCCGGTCTTGGAGCGGTTGACGACTTTGACCAGAGTGTTGCCCGGCACGACGCGTACCGAGGTTGCACCACCGGGCTTCTTGCCGGGTACGACCGTCAGGTCGACGCAGTTGTCGTTGAGATTGAGCCCGCCGACGGGTGCAGCATACCACTTGAGGAGATCGCCCTTCGACCATGACGGGTGCAGCCGCTGAGCATCGAATGCGAAGTCATCGACGATGAGGTCCCCCGCGACATCGGTGACGCCCGCCTTGCGCAAGGCCTCGGCCCAATCGTGGAAAAGGGCCGTGATCGGCTTACCGGCTGCGTCCGCCAACACCGGATCGCCCGTGCTCGGGTCGCCGTCGCCGAAAACCACCAGATCATCCCCGCGTTGCGCGAGCTGTGTTGAGAACCGAAAACCCGGCCCGAGCAGGTCCAGGGCAGCCGCCGAGACGAGCACCTTCTGGTTGCTCGCGGGAATGAACAGCTCGTCGGCCCGGGGCGAGGAATAAACCACCTCCCCTTCCGGAAGCGTGACGATCCGGACCCCGGCGCGCTCCAACACCCGAGCGTCTGCGGCCAGCGCCTTCCTGAGTCGTGTCGCCAGAGTCTCTTGCGCCGCGCCGCGCGCCTCGACGGCGACCAGCGAGAGCGCCACGAACCATGCAAGCAGCCCGCAAACTGCAACGCGCGGTTGCTCGAGACACCGTGCAAACACTGCGACGATCCCCACCAGGGGTGATCGCGAGTAGCCATGAGTCTCGGTTCTTCGCATGCCTCCCTTTCTCACCGACCGCACCATCCCAACACACTCTGCCCGGACCGTTCTTGCGCCCGACCCGCCGGACCACTTGCACGCAGCTTCATCAATCTTCGTGCCGGGGCTGTCAGCCACCTCGCGTCCGACTCACAACCTCGTCCATTTCGCAACGGGCGGCGATCTTACTTGACGCGGCCAAGTGTGCCA
>CAYMME010000083.1:0-9237 GCA_964391465.1 uncultured Planctomycetales bacterium | reverse complement strand
CTCGGCCTGGACCTCGAAATCGATGTCTACCAGACGGTCGACAATCACCTCGTCCATTTCGCAACGGGCGGCGATCTTACTTGACGCGGCCAAGTGTGCCAATACGGCCCCCGTCAGCGCCGGCTCCGGTTTTCTGTAGGAGACACAACCGGTCGGTCGAAGTAAGTAGTGAGCGTTCGCGCGGCCCACGGTGGCATGCGCGACGGTCGAACGGCGCGACCCTGTTCAACCGGTTTTCTCCGGGGGGACGGAGAAAGCTCCATGCCGCACGCCCCGAAGCAGCGTTTCTTCGAGTTGCTGCGCCAGGAACCCGACGTGATCGTCAGCCGTGAGAGAGCCGCCCAATTGGCGCGGCAGGTCGGATACACGGACTGGCCCGGCTTCAAGCCCACTACGCTCCCTGCTTCCGAGCGATGCCGAATGACGGTTGTGACCTCCCCGGACCAACCTCCGGACATCGAGGGCACAAGACGGAATGGCCGCTCACTCCCGCTGCGGCTCGAGCCGGTTGGCCGCCGGCAGTAGGTCGCCGCCGCACACACACACGTCTTACCCTCAGCCGGCGCCCGCCGTACAATGCTTCCGCCGCGACCTGCGACGGAGATGCGCCGTGCTTCAAGTTCGATTCCTCGCTGCATTCGTTCTGCTGTTGATGCCCGCAGTCGGGCTGGCCGATCCGCACCCGCTGGCTCATCGGGGATTGTGCCAACACGCCCCGGAGAACACCCTACCGGCCTACGCCGCGGCCATCGATCTCGGCCTGGACCTCGAAATCGATGTCTACCAGACGGTCGACAATCACCTCGTCCTGATTCACGACCAGACGGTCGACCGAACCACCAACGGCACGGGCAAGGTCGTCGAGAAGACCTTGATCGAGTTGAGGGCCCTGGATGCCGGGTCCTGGTTCAGCCCTGCGTACAGCGGAGCGAAGATCCCCACGTTCGACGAGCTGCTGCGGTTGGTCAAGGCCAATCAGTGGCGATCTACCGTGATCGCCATCAACATGAAGACGATCTCGCCGGGCATCGAGCGCCGCATTGTCGAGCGGTTGAGGCACCCCGGGATGACTGCTCAATGCTTCATCTTCGCGGCGCCGGACGACTCGGCCAAACGCTTCAAGGCGGCCGACCCGGACCTGGCCGTCGCCACCTCCGCGCGCAACGCGGCCGAGTTCAGCAAGGCCGTCGCCCGCGAGGACTACGATGCCATCTGGTACTATGCCAAACCCAGCCGTGAGCAGATCGAGGCCGCCCACGCCGCCGGAAAACGCGTTTGGCTGTCCGGGTCGTGCATCAAGAACGATCCGGACTGCTGGGCCAACGCCCGGACGACCGGGGCCGACGGCATCTGTGCCAATCACCCACTCGAGGCCCGTGAGCGCTGGCGGCAAATGGCCCGACCGGGTGCAAAGCGCGGAGCCCCGGCCTTCCCCGTGGAAGCGCCCAAGGTGCCGCTCGAGGGTCCGGACACCCGTTCGCCCGCGTCGACGCCGATCATTGTCACTCACCGAGGTCTGCTCAAGTATGCCCCCGAGAACACGCTTCCCGCGTTTGCCGCTGCCACTAGCCTGGGGCTCGGCATCGAGCTCGACGTATATCAGACCAAGGACAATCAACTCGTCGTGATTCACGACGCGACGGTGAACCGCACGACGAACGGCAAAGGGCAGGTCACGTCGATGACCTTCGACGAACTGCGTCGCCTCGATGCCGGCTCGTGGTTCGATCCGGCTTTCGCAGGGATGAAGATCCCCACCTTCGAGGAGGCACTGAAGATCGTCCGAGCCCGGCAGTGGTGTCCCACACTCATCGCCATCAACATGAAGGCGATCTCTCCCGGCATCGAAGAGCGCATCACGCGCCTCGTGGAGAAGTACGAGTTGCTCGGTCAGGTCTTCGCGTTCGCCATGGACGCCGAGTCGGCGCGTCGCTTCCGTGCAGCAAACCCGAAGCTGCCGTTGGCCGTCTACAGCAAGACGCGCGAGGGCTGGTCGGACTCGATTCGAACCGAGGGCTACAGCGCCGTGTGGACCTCCGGGCTGCTGAAGAAGGAGCACGTTACCGCCGCCCACGAGGCCGGCCGCAAGGTGCACCTGTTTGATCCTCACATTCAACACAACCCGTCCGCCTGGAAACACGCACTTCGCATCGGAGCGGATTCGATGTGCACCGACCATCCGCTCGAAGCTCGCAAACGCTGGTTTGCCCCGCTCGAGGCCATGCAGAGCAACTGACCGAATCTGTGCCGTACGAATGGACAGGAAGATGGGGCACACCGAACGACGCATCACGGGGCATCGGAGCAGTGGTCTTCTCCGGTTGTCTTGACAGAACAGGGTGCGAAACGCTATCAGAGAAGATTCCTGGAGGTATGTATTCCGCCGCGGGCAACGATGCACCGCAGGATAAACCCCGAAATACAGGAGGTACGAGATGAATCGTCCGGCATTGTTCTTCGTCGTCGTAGCGTTGTGGGTCTGTGTGACCTGCACACCCGCATCGGCGTTCCTGCTCACCAACGGCAACTTCGACGCGTACGGACCCCAACCGTCCGGGACGACGCCGATCGACGACTGGGCGGGTAGCTCCGCCAAATACAACGGCACGACGCACGTCGGGTTCGGCGCCGGTTCCGCATACGGAGGCGCCAATTACGGAACCGTCGACGCGTTCTTGTGGGGCGAGATTCCGGCCGGATCCAGCCTTGTGGCTACCCAGGCAGTCGCAGCGAACGCGGGGTACGTGAAGCTCACCGGCGCGATCGGCGGCGGCACGACGCTGAGCGTCAACGACCCGTACTCGACTGCCCACTTCGTCAAGATCGAGGACGGCGGCTCACTTTCGGAAACCTTCATATTGCCGGAGAACCTCGATGGCGGCACCGACTGGGTCCCTTTCACGCTGACCGGGATGACCGACGGGAGTGGGATCACGGTGACGTGGGGCTTCACCTTCGTCCAGGACGTGAACTTCGCGGTCGAGACGTGGTACACGGGCGGCGTCGGGATCCTCAGCACACACGTCGACGAACTCGAACTCGTACCGGCCCCGACCGCCGCCCTGCTGGCGATGATCGGCCTGGGCATTGCCCGCCGGCGTCGGACCGGCGCTGCACGGAAGTGATCGTACACCGCTGAACCAGGCGCCCGTAGCGTGGAAGGAGACACGAAGTTGAGCGCGAGACTCCTTGTGGTGAGCGTCTCTTGTGCGCTGCTGATCGGCACGGCACAAGCCCAGGTGCTTCGAATCGACCTCGATGACGACCCCTACGTCGAACCGTCGGACGAACTGGATACGCGGGGAATCAAGCCCATACTCGACCCGGACGATGACTGCGCTTACGTCGGAATCGAGCCGAACTGCAATCTTGATCCCGACGGAGAGGCACCCTGGTGGGCGGACGATCACCTCAACTTCTTCGGCGAGATCGCACCCGACTGGTACGTCGCGTACCCCTGCTGGATCAATACGAACAACGGCGATCAGTTTCACTACGAGATCCACCGTGACACCGACATCAAGACGCAAGGCGCGGCGTCGATGCGGATCGAGACGACCGACGAACCGGATTCTCAGGACGCCAGCGCCATCGAGGACATCTACCTCGCCCACCGATTCCCGACCGTGCCGGGTGCCGAGTATGCGGTGACGTTCGACCTACGCCTGTCCGACATGCGCTATCCGGATCCCAATCCGTTCGGAATCGGGTTGCCGGACGATCCTTGGATCATGTACGCCGTCGTCCCCGATGGCTCCCTCGATGCGGATGACATCGTCGATATCGAGGATAGGCACAACCCGGAAGACGACCAGTACCCGTGCTTCGTCCGTCCCGACACTATCCGCGTGCCGCCGGAGAACGTGGACGAGCAGTGGCACACCTACCTCGTGACCTTCACCGCCGAGGCCGAAAACGCGACCTTCGTGCTCTACATCCGCAACTGGTGGACGCCCGACGACCTGGTGCAGCCGAACTACCTGGACAACATCGTCGTCGAGCAGTTGCCCCTCTTCGCCTCGTCCACGATCAGAAACACGGGCCAGACCGGAGGCACCGCGATTGACGCGACGACGTATCAGGGCGCTCGGTTCCACCTGGACGAGCCGATGGTGATTGACGAAATCGGCGGACACCTGGTCGGCAGCGGTGACGTCTTCGGGATCATCACTCGGCTGAGCGGTCCCGGCGCTTATCCGCCGGGGCCTCCGTTCGGCCCTGGAGATGTGGCGTTCTTCGCAACCCTGCCCCTCGACTCGTCGAGCGACGATGTGCGAGCGTCCTGCAACATCGCGCTCCAGCCCGGTGACTACGCCCTGATCTTCGGCAGCGGCGGGTTCGGTGCCACCGGAACCGGGGCCATGCCGATGACTGACGTGGATCTCGGCACCGCCACCTATATCGAATGGGACGGCAGCCAGTGGACCGAGAACGCGGACGCCGGTAGAAGATTCGTCGTCGTGGGGAGCATCCTGATCGACGCTCCCGTGACGTCCGTGAGCGGGTGCGTTGTGCTGGCGACGGCGCTGCTCGTGGCGGGGACCGTACTCGTCGCTCGCCGCCGCGTTCGGCCGGTGTCGGCGTAACACGCGACGGCCACCGGCGGGTCCGCATCATCACGTCGAAGGGAGACTCCAATGCGCATCGTTTCACGTCTCTCGATTGCCATTGCCATGATCGTAGGGGCATCGACGCAGGCTGCGGCCCCCGTCCGGGAGCACCGGCGCCTACCGCTCCGTGAGTACCGCGACAAGATGAAGGCCGGCTGGATCGGCCAGATGGTCGGCGTCGGCTGGGGCGGCCCGACGGAGTTCCGCTTCAAGGGCCAGATCATTCCCGAAGACAAGATGCCTCGCTGGAAGCCGGAACTGGTCAACCAGTTCCAGCAGGATGATATCTACGTCGAGATGACGTTCGTCCGCACCCTCGAGCAGCACGGGCTCGACGTCCCCATTCGCCAAGCCGGCATCGACTGGGCCAACAGCGGCTACCGGCTGTGGCACGCCAACCGGGCCGGCAGGACAAACCTTCGCAAGGGCATCGCCCCGCCGGACTCGGGACATCCGCAGTTCAACAAGCACGCCGACGACATCGACTACCAGATCGAGGCCGACTTCTCCGGCCTGGTCGCCCCGGGGCTACCGAACCGGGTGATCGCTTTGGGCGAGACCTTCGGGCGGCTCATGAACTACGGCGACGGGCTGTACGGCGGTCAGTTCGTCGGCGGCATGTACGCCGAAGCATTCTTCGAGACCGACCCGGTCAAGATCGTCGAGGCCGGCCTGCGGTGCATCCCCGAAGGGAGCCAGTACGCCGAAACCGTCCGCGACGTGCTGCGCTGGTACAAGGACGCCCCGGACGACTGGCAGAAGGCGTGGCGACTGATCGAAGAGAAGTACCAACGGAACCCGGCCTACCGTCGCTTCTCGTGCGACCGGGGTGCGTTCAACATCGACGCCAAGATCAACGGCGCCTACATCGTGATGGGGCTGCTCTACGGCAAGGGAGACTTCGACAAGACGATCGTCATCTCCACCCGCTGCGGCCAGGACTCCGACTGCAATCCGTCGAACGCCGGCGGCGTGCTGTTCTCCGCGGTCGGGGCGTCGAGACTACCCCCCCGCTTCACCTCGGCGCTCAACGAGCAGAGCGTCTTTAGCCACACGGCCTACAGCTTCCCACGGCTCATCGAGGCGTGCGAGAAGATCGCTCGCAAAGCGGTCGTTCAGGCCGGCGGCCGCATCGAGCGCGACTCCTCCGGCCAGGAGGTCTTCGTTATCCCGGTCCTTGCCCCGAAGCCCGGAAAACTCGAGCAATGCTGGGAGCCGGGACCGGCAGCGGGCAGCCGTTTCACCGACGCCGAGCGCGCGAGGATTACGGCAGCCGACGGCGTCGACCTGTCCGCGGCCATTGGGAAGCTTGCTCCCGGGTGGAAGGTGATCAAGTGCGGTTCCGATATGGCCCCCGGCCTGCGCGACGAATGGCGGGGCAAGAAGAACGTGCTCCTCACGCACCCGCTGAATCAGTCCACGGGTTGCGTGGTCTGGAGACAAGCGAGCATCCCGGCCGGGCGCAAGACCTCACTGCGCCTCGTCGTCGGCCACCATCCCCAGGGCAACTGGACGCTGATCGTCAAGGCCAACGGCAAGCCGCTGCTCGAAAGGTCGATCGGCAGGGACACCGCACGAGACGGTTGGCTCGAAGCTACCGTTGATCTGACCCCGTACGCCGGCAAGTCCGTCAAGCTCGAGCTAGTGAACCAGCCCAGCGGCTGGACCTGGGAAGCTGCCTATTGGGCCCGAATCGCGATGGAGTCCCAATGACCCAGCGGGCCCGCGTCGACGTTGGCAGCGCATCTTGATCAACCTACTGGAACCGCCGCGCATGCTACCCCCTCCCTTCCTTCGGCTTGCGTTCTTCCGCGGTGTTGTGGCGCTGTCGGCCGTCACCGTTACGCAGAACCTTGCCGCCGCCGAGACGTCGACTGCGCCGACAAGAGCGCAGCGCGTGCAGCCGCTTGCCCGACGACAATACGAAGCGATGCAACGGGCGGTCCTGGAACGAGTGCTTGCCGTCAAGCGAACAGGCCCGAAGGCCCCCGCGCCACAATGGGCCAAGGATGTGATGCGGCACCATTGCGATTTGGCTCGCGGAGCGTTGGAGGACGCGATCAGCGATCGGGATCTGCCTCGACTGGCTCGGTTGTACGACGTCGTCCACAACAAGGATTTCCTCGGTTTCCGGCAGTGGCTGCCGACGCTGCGGGATGATCTGCGCGAAGAGTTGGCCCAGTTTCTCATGGGCCTGCAAGACCCGAAGACCGGACATTTTCGCGCCGGGCCCTTTGCCGAGGACCCGCTCTACACCGTCGGCATGCCCTCGACGCACGACGAGAACGTCATCTGCCGGGTTTACCTGTTCGGCGGAGCGCCCAAGTATCCGGTGGCGTGCATGCCTCGACAGAGCATCCTGCGGCCGCTCGCTGGCGGCACCATGTCCTACTGGGACCAACACAAGCGTCCGCATTCGTGGAAATGGTCGGAGGTGGACTTCACCACCCCGGAGGGACGCATGGGTTTCGTCGCAAAGCGTGCGGCGGATACCTTGGAGTGGCATCATGGTCCGTGGGGCATCGGTACGCATATTGGTCATAGCGTGTGTCAATTGATGATCGCGCTGGAAAACGGCCATACCGAAGTGATCCCCTATCTGGAAAAAGCCGCGACCGGAATGTATGCGCACGTCAACCCGGCCACCGGGATCTATCCGCATCACAAGGCCGGCTGGATGAACGCGATGAGCGGTTGCACGAAAGGCTGGAATCGCACGTACGGCTTTCTCGGCTTGCCGTTTCCCTATCCGCAAAGAATGGTCGACACCCTGGTCGACCGCGACTGGATCGAAGCCGGCTGCTCGCCCCGCAACGTGGCGATCTTGATCCAGTTCTGCCTGGAGCAAACCGACTACCGCCGGCAAGATCTGTACAGACAATTGTACAACGTCGCCCATACCGCCTCGAAAGGCTACCCTTCGGAACGGCATCCCCACGCCAAGGGACCGTACGAAGGATTCACCCAGTTTCAGCACGAATTGCTTGCTCTTCCGATTATCGCGGCGTGGAACATCCTCAATTGGGGGGGGCCCGACATGATCCAGCGACACGCCTACGGCTGGGACGACCGGCGCGGGTTGCCGTACCGCTACAAGCTGGTTTTGCAGAAGGACAATCAGACTGTGCGGGTCGTCAAGAAACGCCCCGAGGAATTCCCCTGGCACCCGGGTTTCCAGTGGCCGATGCAACGTGAGCAATAGTCAAGAAGACACGGATTCGTCGATGTCTCCCGCGGCCTACGAGAGCACGTACGGTCGGCCGGGCGCTGCTTTGAATACCGCAATCCTATTCTTGGGGGCCCCCGGTCCCCGGCGCACTGTCGCAGGATGAACGGCGCACCCTCCGCACCGAGACGCGACCGTCAGGGAGCGTGCGATGCCGCCAAGGCCGGCACCGCCCTACTCCTCTTGCCCCTCGCCATCTGTTCGTGACCCAAGCCGCCCCCGCGCCTTCACAAACTCGTGCAGCACCCGAATCCGCATGCCCGCCCACCGTGAGTGCGAGGCCGCATAGGCCGGCCCGAACTGAACGGCAACCGCATCGCTGAGCGACTCCAGACACGCCGCCAGTTCGCCGAGACACGCCTGCATTGCCTCACTATTGGCGTTCGTGTTATCCCCCGCCGCCTCGCCCGTACGACGCGCCTCTGACGCCTCGTGCAAATCGCCGGTGGCCTCGGCGAGGGCGTCCAGTTGCTCCGTGATCTCGGGACCGGAATGGATGCGGACAACGGCGAGCCGCGCCTGCAAAGTCAGGAACGCTTCGACGGCACCCTGTCCTCGGAACGCGGCAATGCCGAACGCAGCCACCGCCGCAAACAGCTCGTCGTAGACCTGTACCCGCTCACGGTCTTCGAGCTCGCGCAGTGCCCTTCTGCGTCGCCGACTCGACTTGACAACCTCGACGAGGATCGGCATGAGCACAGCCAGCCCCACGATGCCGATTGTCACCCATTGCAGGGTCAGCGACATCGACGGCGAGGCTTCCGCGAGGCATGGCATGCGTCACCCGCCAGCACGATGAGGAGCGCACTTGCGCATACAGGATTCCGCTGCAAGGCGTTACAGACCTCGCGACCCGACAAGCCGGTGGGCAGTTTCGCCATCAGCTTCCGGTCTCAACCTCGACATATTCCTTCCCCACCTCCTCGGGCACCGGATCCCCCGCGTCGAGGCAGTCCTCAATATAGAGCGCGATCGCCTCAAGCACGTTCCGCAGGACTTCCGCACGCGTGTCGCCCTGCGTGACGCATCCCGGCAGCGCAGGCACGCTTGCGACGTACCCACCATCCGACTCCTGTTCCAGGATCACCGTATAGCCCATCGTAGAGACTCCCGCATGCTATCCGTCCATACGAGCAATTGTACGGACGCAACCCTCTTGTGGGTAGGGAGCCTCACCACGTGACTCCGTGGCGCAACCAAAGCTGCGTGGCACAACTCAGCCAGCTTGCCGTCAACCCCACGACCCACTTCCACGACGCCACGTAGGCATCGGCGTCCAGGAACCGCCCCTACCGAGGTATTCTCAAGCCCCAAGTACGCCCAGTCTCTACTCGAACAACTCACCGGCGAGCATGGGGTCGGCTTGGCCCTTCCAGATGCGCAACACCAGGCCGCGGAGGA
>CAYMME010000082.1:0-22600 GCA_964391465.1 uncultured Planctomycetales bacterium | reverse complement strand
CCGACTCCGGCGGCCAGGGATTCACGCCCGCCCCTCCGTAGGATAGGTACGGCATTACCTGGATTCCCAGCGCCGCACATTCCCGCATGACTCCCCGGAACTTGACTTCCGCATCCGGTGTCGTGGGTGCACCGTGGCGGAAACTGGTGTTCATGCCGAGCCGGGCGATGTCCTGCGGCGTGGTGTACTGCTCGTCCCAACCACCGAGGGGGTAGAACGGTCTGCCGTCGACGGTGAGAACACCATTCTCGAGCGTTGCCGACATGGCGATGCTTGCGGCGCCGACAACGCCGATCAATGAGCCGAACAAGTGACGGGATTGCATCGAAGAACCTCCTCGGATCGTCGTGTGGGTGTCGTTGCGTGCTACCGGTTGCGGTGCGACAGCTCCAGGATCTTGCGGACCGCGCGCACAAGCGTTCTCTCCGTGACGGGCTTGTCGAGGTAACCTTCCGGCGGCCAGACCCTGCGCTCGTAGATGAGCTTGCGCAGCTCTGGTCTACCGGTGATGACGCAGATACGCAGCCCTTCGAGCTCAGGATCCTTGCGGAGGATCTCGAAAACCTCGCCCACGTCCCGGCCGGGCATGGCCAGGTCGAGCGTCAGTAGGTCCGGCTTCTCGCTGCGGGCCAGCGCCAGCGCCTCGTCGGCGTTGGCGGCCCGAAACACCGTGGCTCCGTGGTCCTCGAAGACGGCGGCCAGAAACCCCACCTGATCGGGCTCGTCGTCGGCCACCAGCAACCTCCGACCGGCAAGTGGAAGTTGCCTGTCCGCCCGCGGCAGGGCACCTTGATCTCTCGTGGATTCCATCCGATCTTCGCTCATCGATCCTTCCCGTTTCGCGTCCGGCCCCTCCGTCGCCCAATCCTCGCCGGATCGCAGGCGTCGCGCGGCGACCCATGCAAGCGGCCTGTCTGCATGCGGATGGATTCTCTTGCCAGTCGGCCTCGTGTGCAATACCCCGCGTGCCACGAGGCGCACGCTTCCGTGACGAGGGCCTCGCCTGACACGTCACTTCGAACCCGAGCACGCTGACCGGAGTACAATCATTGAGACCACCCGGAGCCCACATGTGGCCCTGATGCAAGTGCCGGAACCCGATTTCCGAAAGAACCCCGAGCTCTTGCTCCTTCACAGTGATGAGCAACGTCGAGTCGTATTCAAGGTTGCCTATCGGCGAGTGCGGAAGCGCCTCGTGGTGGTCGGCTGCTGCTGTGGCGCCATCGTCGGGCTTCTGGTTCCCTTCGTTGCCGGGGCCGCGCTGGGTCTCGTGTCGAAGATGGCCATCGCTGCCCTTGTGGCAGGAGCGATTTCTGCGCCGCTCTTGGCGGCCTATCGATGGGGCCTCGAAGCGCCGTTGCAGCGGACGGTCCGCCGCGAACTCGTCGCGCGAGGCGTTCCCGTCTGCCTGGCATGCGGTTACAGCCTGATCGGGAGCGTCTCCGGCGTGTGTCCGGAGTGTGGAGCGGCGGCCAAGGGGGCGGGAGGCGAACGATCGTGAGTGGGCATCCTCGGCCCTTGGATTGGCGCTTGTCCGTTCCATTCTGGCGACGGTCGGGTGCGCAGATTCTGCCCCTCAGGTCTTGCCGTGTTTCTGAATTGCAATTCCCTGCAAGTGCTCTCGTTGTGTGAGCGGCCGCCACCCGGGCGCGGAAATTTGCACGACCTGACTTTTTTCGGGATCGCAATCGCGGTCTGCGCGTCTATTCTTTGCGGGGTTGGGGAATCGACCGCGTGACGTTGAGCGACGAGCGAGCTGCGACGTTGGCCGCCCGAGGCGATGCCGACGCGTTCATGGTCCTGGTGGAGCGATACCGCGCGCCGCTTATCGGGTATCTTTACGGCCTGACCGGTTGCCGCGATCAGGCCGAGGACTTCGCCCAGGAGGTCGTGTGCCGGGCGTGGGAAAAGATGCCGACGTTGCGTCGGCCGAGCCGCGTGGGTGCGTGGCTGTATGCCATCGCCCGGAACCTGGGCCGGACGGCCGCCCGACGCCCGCAGCCGGTTGCGTTGACCGTCGAGGCCGTGGGCGCCACGAACGAGGAACCTTGCGTCGATGAATGGGTCGAGGTGCACAGGGCGATCGCGGAGCTGCCGGAGACCTATCGCTCCGCTGTGGTCCTGCGGCACTTCACCGGGCTCTCCGATCGCGAAACGGCCGGGGCTCTGGGTGTGGCCGAGGGCACGGTGCGGAGTCGGCTCTCGCGGGCCTACGCAATCCTGCGGGAACGACTCGACGGTTTACTGGAGGATTGAGGGTTGTCGTCTGACCGCGACCGACAACTCGAAGAACTGCTTGACCGGGCTGGCGACGCCGTCCGCCCCCGCGATCCGGGCTGGGGCTCGCTGCCGGACCGGCTCGCGGCGATTGCTCAGGCCCCGCGCGGGCGCTGGACGACACGGCGATGGCTCGCGGGCCTGGGAGCTGCGGCCATGATCGGGTTGCTGGTCAGCCTCTGGCTGGCGGGTCCGCCCGCCCTGATCGCTCAGGATGCGCCCATCCGTGTCGTCCGCAAGGACGTCGAGATCACGGTCTTCTCCGAGGCCGAGACGAAGGGCGAGACGCTCTACCAGCCGGTCGCCCGACCGCAGCAGCAGCGGGCAATGCCGTCCGTGCAGCCCGGCCCGAGACAATCCCTCAATATGCAGCGTTGGGGCGGTCAGTTTGTTCCCCCTTCCGCGGGCAAGACCGGTATGGCTCTGGTCAAGGACCACCGGTTGGTGCTCAACCTGAAGCGCGGTGACAACGTGGTGCGCTTCACCGACGTGGCCGCGACGATTGACCCGACCAGCGTACGGCTGGTGAGCGACACGGCGCCGCTCGGGCTGCGCGTGGTCGAGCAGAACTTCGAGTACGACCTGGCCGACGCCGACGCACTGCTCAAGCGATACCTCGAGCGGCCGATCGCGTGCATCGACAAAGACGGTGGGCTGACCGAGGGTCATCTGGTCTCGTACGACAACGCGTCGATCGTCCTGGCCGACGCACCTCCGGATAAGGCGACGAAACCCAAGACGCAGGCGCTGGCACGGGCAACGCTTCGCGCCGTGCGCCTGGCCGACGTGCCCGACGACCTGCACACCAAGCCGACGCTTGTGTGGACGCTCCGCACCGACCATCCCGGCCGGCACGACATGACGCTCAGCTACCTGTGCGGCAAGGTCAAGTGGCGGGCCGACTACGTGGTGGGCATCGAGGATGGGCCGCGCGACGAGGGCGACCGGTTGCTGGTCAAGGGTTGGGTGACGATCGAGAACCAGTCCGGCAGCACGTATGCCGACGCGGGCGTCAAGCTCATCGCCGGCGACGTCAACCGCGTACCCGATCCGTGGGCGGCGGTGCAAAAGGGCGTGGTCGTCGGCGGCGCGGAGTTGCAGGTTGAGATCGTGGACGGCGCCCTCGACCTCTACTCCTCTGTGTCTTCGGTAAAGGAATTCGTGGAGAAGGCGTTCTTCGAGTACCACCTGTACACGCTGAGCGCACCGAGCACGGTTCGCGACCGTCAGATCAAGCAGCTCAATCTGCTGCGGGCCGAGGACGTGACCGCGAAGCGGCGGTACGTCTACGACGCGACGCAGAACGAGGCCCGGCCGCGGGTCGAGCTGGTGGTCAAGAACGAGGAGGACAACCACCTGGGCATGCCGCTGCCCAAGGGTCGCGTAACGTTCATGCAGCGCGACGCCGATGACGAGCTGCACTTCGTTGGTCGCGATGAGATCGATCATACGTCGGCCGACGAGGAGCTGGAGCTGAAGCGAGGCTACGCCTTCGACGTGACCGGCGAGCGAATCGTCGTCGACACGAAACGCGGCCGGGCCATCCCTATTCTTCGCAAGAGCCAACTCGTTGAGACCATCCGCGTTCGCGTCCGCAACCACAAGGACGAACCCATCACCGTCCGCTGCGTCGAGCACTTGCAGCATCACCCCAACTGGCGGATCACCAAGACGACGGACGAGTGGCTCAAGCACGACGTCAATACGATTCACTTTGACTTCGCCCTGGAAGCGAACCAGGAAAAGGCAATCGTCTACACGGTGGACTACACATGGTAGCAGCAAGCAACTGCATGAAAGGCCGCGCGCGACAATCCCGGCAGCATCGTGCCGAGCTGCGGCCGCGCATCACCTCAGCCCCGGCAGGGGCGCCAGTGAATAGCCAGGGGCGTAAGCCCCTGGAGCGCGCGTGCCCCCGCGTCACCAAGCCCCGGCAGGGGCGACGGATCATGCGGCAGGGTGCCGCGAGCGATTCTGTCGCCCCTCCGGGGCTCGGCCCCGTGGGGCCCAACCCGACCAGGGGCTTGCGCCCCTGGCTATCGACTGACGCCCGTCCAGGGCTCCGAAACGAGCGCTCGCGACAGACCATTCGCTGGGCGTGGCTTGGCTCTATGAGTCGGGCTGGGATCTCGTGTGGCGCGGTGTTCTCGATCACGTTGCTGCTGTGTTGGTCGGCATCAGCGCGGGCCGCCGAGCCGGTGCAAGAGCCTGCTGCGGAACCGGGCGTGGCATTGACCGTCTACAACCAGAACTTCGCGGTCATCAAGGAACGCCGTGCGATGGCGCTGGCGGCCGGACGCTCGACCGTCAAGTTCGGCGACGTGGCCGCGACCATCGTGCCCGAGTCGGTGCAATTCGCGTCCCTGCGGCCGGCAGGTGATGCGTTGGTCATTGAACAGAACTACGAGTTCGACCTCGTCAGCGCCGACAAGCTGCTGAACAAGTACGTCGACCGACCGGTCAGCATCGTCACCCGCGAGGGCGAGCTGCTCGAGGGCAAGCTGCTGAGCCACGACGGCGGGCAACTCGTCCTGGCCGGCGATGAGGGCATCCAGCTCGTGCCGCGGGGCGACAACATCAAGGACATCCGCTTCTCGTCGCTGCCCGAGGGGTTGCTGACCAAGCCGACGCTGGTGTGGCAGGTCGAAGCGAAGCAGGCCGGCGAGCATCTGGTCGAGGTGGCCTACCGTGCGGACAACATCGTCTGGCGCGTGGACTACCGCGCTACGTCCGACGCCGACGGCCGGAAGCTCGATCTGGCGGGGTGGGTCACGGTCACCAACAACACCGGGGCCACGTACACCGACGCCCGGCTCAAGCTCATGGCCGGCGATGTGCATGTGGTGAAGGAACCCGCGCGCGGTAGGAGATCGCTACGTGCGAGGGGCACGCCCAGGGCCGAGAAGGCCGCGAGAGGATTCGAGGAGAAGTCGTTTGCCGAGTACCACCTCTATACCCTGCCCCGGCCGACGACGATCAAAGACAAGCAGACCAAGCAGATCGAGCTGCTCAACGTCGAAGGGATCCCCGTGCAGCGTCGGTACGTCTACCGCGGCCAGGGAAACAAGGTGGCCGTGGCGCTCGAGTTCAAGAACGCCAAGCAGACCCATGAGGGTCTGGGCATCGCGCTGCCGAAGGGCCCGATTCGCGTGTTCCAGATCGACGCCGACCGGCAGCCGGAGTTCCTGGCCCGCGATGGGATCGACCACACCCCGAAGAACGAACCGGTCAAGATCCGAATCGGCTACGCGTTCGATCTCGCGGCCGAGCGCACCCAGCTCAATGAGCGTCGTCCGAGCCGGAAGGTGAGTGAGAAAGACTGGCGCATCAGGCTTCGCAACCACAAGGATCAGCCGGTGCGCATCGAGGTGATCGAGCGGCTCGAAGGTTGGGCCAACTGGAAGATCCTCAAGGAGAATCAGCTGCACGAGAAGAAGGACTTCCGCACGATCGTGTACCAGGTCGACGTGCCCGCCAACGGCGAGCGCGAAGTGACGTACACCGTGCGGTATCACTGGTAGCAAGGGTTCAGGATTCAGGACGTGTATGAAAACCTGGAACGAGCCGAGAGAGGGTGCCACGGGCGGCTTGCCCGCCCGTGCTCGGAGGGTCGTGGGCGTTTCGCACTGGCAGGCGAGCTGCCAGTGGCACCCGTTTCTCAAACACGTTCTTAGACAGCGGAACGCTATGTGGAGATAGACGTGATGCGACTGGTAAGCAACATGACGGTTTGTGCGGGGCTGCTTGTTGGGGTGATTGTGGTGCCCTCCGCCGCGCAGGAGAAGGCGCGGAAGGCTGCCGATGCCGGCGTGCGTCTGACCGTGTACAACGAGAACTTCGCGCTGGTGAAGGATCGTCGCGCCTTGCCTGATGCGCTGCGGGCGGGGATCAACGTGGTTCGGTTCCGCGACGTGGCCTCGACCATCGACGCTACCAGTGTGCACTTCCGCTCGCTTACCGACCCCGGGGCTACGGTCGTCGAGCAGAACTACGAGTTCGACCTGGTCAACGCGGACAAGCTTCTCCAGAAGTACATCGACCGCAAGATCACCGCCCACACGGGCGAGCGGGTCTACGAGGGCTTCCTGATGAGCTTCGACGCCCGTCGGCTCGTCCTGGCCGAGGACCGGGAGAAGGGGCCGATCTTCATGGTCGAGCGCGGCGAGAACATCAAGCGCATCGCCTTCTCGTCCCTGCCCGAAGGCTTGCTCACCCGACCGACGCTGGTGTGGGAGCTGGCCACCGAGAAGGCCGGCAAGCACGACGTCGAGGTGTCCTACATCGCCAACAACATCCGTTGGCGCACCGACTACAACCTCGTCCTCAACGCCGACGACACGGCCCTCGACCTGTCCGGCTGGGTTACGCTCCAGAACAACACGGGCACCGCGTACAAGAATGCCGCGGTCAAGCTGCTGGCCGGCGACACGCGCATCGATTACGCGCGGCACCAGTACGGCTTCGGGCAGCAGTACTACAAGCTGCTCACCAAGCTGGCCCCGACCGACCGGAAGGGCAAGGACCCCAGCCGGGTGTTCGGCGACTACCGCATGTACACGCTGCCCGAGCCCACCACGGTGAATCACAACCAGATCAAGCAGGTCGAGGTTCTGCGCGCCGCCAAGGTGCCGGTGAGCAAGGTCTACCTGTACGACGGGGCGAAGCTGCGCTGGCACCGCTTCGGCCAGTACTGGGACGCGAACTACGGGCAGGAGGAGAACAAGAAGGTCAACGTCATCGTCGAGTTCGAGAACCGCGCCGACCGGAACCTGGGCATCGCGCTGCCCAAGGGCAAGTGCCGGGTCTACAAGAAGGACACCGACGGCTCGCTGGAGTTCATCGGCGAGGACACCATCGACCACACGTCACGCGACGAGAAGGTTGCACTCTACATCGGCGACGCGTTCGACATCGTCGGCGAGCGCAAGCAGACCGACTTCAAGAAGATCGCCGCACGGGTCTACGAGGAGGCCTTCGAGATCAAGGTCCGCAACCACAAGGACGAGCCGATCACGGTCAAGGTGCTGGAGAAGCTCTACCGCTGGAGCGAGTGGACCGTCCGGGAGAAGAGCCACGATTTCGAGAAGGTCGACAGCCGCACGATCATCTTCCCCGTTCGTATCGAGCCGGACAAGGAAGTGGTCGTGACCTACCGCGTGCGCTATCAGTGGTGACCTGAGGCGGCCGGTCGACCAGCGCACATCGCGCGTGCGACAAGCCAGCCGCCTGTTTGTACGGACCGAGCCGCGGAAGCCTCCGCCTCGCGATGCCGTGATCTCTGAAGGACCGAACGGACTTCGCCCAAGAGCCCGGCAGCATGACGAAGCCGACGCCGCCCATTGTTGCCTTGCTGGCAGCGGATGAACGACCGCCATCCCACAAGCGTGCTCGCCGTGTCTCGTGACGACCGGCAGCACCGAGCGACCATGAAGGGAGACAAGTCATGGAAACGCAGATCATTGCACGCCTTGAGAAACTCGAACGCCAGAACCGAAGGATGAAGCTGGCGGGGGTCTCGCTGCTCGTCGTCGTGGCGGCTGGGCTCCTGATGGGGGCAGTAACGGCGGCGCGACCTGCGAAGGTGATCACGGCGCAGGCGTTTCGCGTTGTGGGCAAGGACGGGCAGCTCCGCGCCTCTCTCGGCGTTACGCTGGACGGCATCCCGGCGCTGGAACTCCATGACAAGGACGGGAAGCGCCGCGCCGGGCTCAGCGTGCTCGAAGATGGCATCCCGGCGCTGGAGCTCCGTGACAAGGACGGGAAGCCCCGCGCCGGGCTCAAGGTGTTCGAAGATGGCAGCCCGGCGCTGAGGCTTCGTGACAAGGACGCGAAGCCCCGCGCCGTGCTCAGCGTGCTCGAAGATGGCATCCCGGCGCTGAGGCTCCGTGACAAGGACGGGAAGCCCCGCACCGTGCTCAGCGTGCTCGAAGATGGCAGCCCGGTGCTGAGGCTCGACGACAAGGACGGGAGGCCCCGCGCCGTTCTTGGCTGGACGGAGACCGTGAACAGACGCACCGGCGTCAAGGACAAGCGTCCCGAGTCGTCACTCGTGCTGTTCGACAAGGACGGCAAGATCATCCACAAAGCGCCGTGACCCGGAGAGCACGTCGCCTCGCTGGTGGTATCAGATGCGAAGCCTCGATCCCGCAAGCGTGCTCGCCGCATCTCGTGACGACCGGCTACGGTGAACCGATGATCGGCAAGACCCTGCTCGTCATGTAGGTCATGCCGCTCGGAGGAGACGACCTGACGGGGAACGTGTCGAAGGTGTGCCCTGAATGCGGCACGGCGGTCGAAGGTGCGACCAGCGGCGCCGCTACACTTCCCGATGGCCAGTGCCGCCGATGAAAGGTCCGTTGCCGCAGGGAGGCTCAGGCCGGCACGCCGTACTTGAGCGTCAACTCGACGTTGTGGGCGAGTTCGTCGCGGAACTTCGGGTACATGCCGACAATCACGCCGTCGGTCTTCTTGATGTGTGAGAAGGCGTACTTGAATGCCGAGTCGACCATCTCGCGGTTCCTGCCGAGCAGGCCGGCGGCCAGGATCTTGAAGGCCAGGCACGGTCGGGCCACCTGCCGCACGACATCCAGCATCTTCTCGCGGTCCCCTTCGAGGTAGAGTTCACCGAGTTGGCGCGAGCCCATCTTCTCGAGAGTCTCCTCCTTCGGTCTCGTTACCTCATAGCAGCAGGTCATGAAGAACTCGTTTTCCCAGCCCTTGTCTTCGATGTACGCGATGTTGTCCGGGTTGTGCGCGGAGACGCCGGACATCACACCCGCGTCGTGCGTCATCTTGACGAAGTCGTGCACCTTCTCGGCCTTGCCCTGGCGAAACAGCCCATCGGTCACGCCGCCGTGATGCACGATAGCGATGGGCTTGTGGACCAGTATGTCGCCCACCGATTGGCCGGGTCGGTCCGCGGCCAGACAGAACCACTGGATCTTCGAGCCCTGTTCCCGCAGGGCGGCCAGCGCCTTGGTCACTTTCGACTTGGCCCCGTGGCCGCTCTGCCAGGTGCTGATGCCCATCCGTTCGCAGCGTTTGATGAACTCGATCGTCCGCTCGAGCGTGAAGTACTCACGCATGTGCTCGTCGAGGTTGCGCGTCGAGTGGGAATACCCACTGATGGGGTTGCTGCCGACGATCAGGCGGGGGAGCGAATAGTCGCCGATTTTGATGGTCGGCAGCTTGGCTGGGGCCGGTTCCTGCTTGTTCTCCGCCGCGTCCGTCTCGGGCAACGCGACCTGCGTTCCGGCCGCCGCCATCGCCCCGGCACAGAGCTGGCCCAGGAAACGCCGCCGGTCCTGCCGGTCGTCGGATCTGGTTTCCGCAGTCCCGTCGTTGCGAAGCTCGTTCTCGGCCATTGCAGTCCTCCGTTGCTCACCGGCCCCCGACACCAGCCATTCATCATACCAACTGATCCTGGCGGTTCAATGACGTACTACCCGGCCAATGTCTAATGACGAATGTCGAATGACGAAAGAATGACGAAACCCGAATGACGAAGGGTGCGCCGCAGGTGTTCTCGTTATCCGCCCCTCACCCTTCGCATGGGTGCCCCATCCTTGGCCTGCCGAAGGCGGGACTAGGGTGGGGGACTGACGCAAATGGCGAGATATCCGTCCCCCACCCTTCGCGATACAACTGCGAAGGATGGGGCACCCAGCAAAGTGGCTCCGTGACCGACGGCGTCGTTTGACTCGGGTGGGCGCCGGGGTAAAGTGGCCCGCGGCGCGAGTGGCATCCCGGGTGGCTGGGTTCTCCGTCGTGACAACGCCGTGCATGCGAGGGTGCTTCAGGTATGAAAGAAACCATGACGTCTCGTGAACGCGTGCTGAAGGCGCTCAATCACGAGGAACCCGATCGGGTGCCCATCGACCTGGGTGGATTCCAGACCGGCATTCACAAGCGAGCCTACGTGGAGCTTCTGAAGCACGTCGGCATCACAGACGAGGTGACGATGCTCGACCCCGTCCAGCAGTTGGCTCAGCCTTGCGAGGCGTTGCTGGAGCGGTTTCACGTCGACGTCCGCTACGTGGTGGCCCATGGCCCCGACAGCTTCGAGGGCGGAATCGAGCAGAACACGCGCGGCGGCACCCTGTGGCACGACCTGAAGGACGAGTTCGGCGTCGTCTGGTCCATGCCCGACGAGCAGCAGCTCTACATGGACATCTCGCACCACCCGCTCGCGGACGCGACGATCGCCGACCTCGACGACCATCCGTTCCCGAACGGCTCCGATCCGACGCGTTTCACCGGCGTTCGCGAGAACGCTCAGCAGTTGCGCGACGAGACGCCGTACGCCCTGTCCACCGGCATCGGCGGTGTGGTCTACGAGTATTGCTGGTACATGCGGGGCCTCGAACGCTGGTTCATGGACACCATCGAGGACCCGGACTTCTGCGCGACCCTGCTCGAGAAGACGCTCAAGTTCTGGACGGACTACCACACGGGCTTCATGGCTGCGGTGGGCGATCTCGTCGACGTGGTGATGATCGGCGACGATCTCGCGGGCCAGGGCGGCCCGCTGTTTTCGCCCGAGTTCTATCGCCGGGTCGTCCAGCCGCGGCAGAAGAAGCTCGTGCAGCACATCAAGACGCTGACCCCGGCCAAGATCTGGTACCACACGTGCGGGTCGTGTAACGCGTTGATCCCCGACCTGATCGACAACGGCATCGACATCCTCAACCCCGTGCAGATCAGCGCTGCGAACATGGATCCCGGCCAGCTCAAGAGCGACTACGGAGATCGACTCGTCTTCTGGGGCGGCGGGATCGACGCTCAGCATGTTCTGCCCGTCGCTTCGCCGGACGAGGTTCGGGAGCACGTCCGCAGGAACGTCGAGACCTTCAAGCCCGGCGGTGGTTACATTTTCAACAACGTGCACAACGTTCAGGCCGGCGTGCCTGCCGAGAACATCGTCGCCCTGTTCGACGCCGCCTACGACTTCGGCTTCTACGACTGACGGCGGCAAGCTCATCAAGGGAGAAGGAAATGCGAGCTTTGCAGTCAGCACAACTGTGCGCGGCGTTCGCGGTCACCGTCCTCACGGCCACGCCGCGCGTGTGTTCGGCCGGCGTCTCGGAGAATCTGCTGAAGAACCCGGGCTTCGAGGCCGGGCCTGATGCTTCGTCACTGCCGCCGGGCTGGTCGCTCTACGGCGGCGGGGGTGTCGATCAGCAGATTCGTATTGTCGATCCTGAGAGCGCTGAACAGCGTGCGGTCTTGCTTCAGGATGGCGATCAGAATGCAGAGATCGGCTTGAGGCAGACGCTGCCGATTCAGGCCGAGCTGCACTACGAAGCCAGCGTCGAGATCCGCGGTTTGCCCGGCAGCTCGTCCCACGGTGCTTATCTGCAGTTGCGTTTTTCGCCGTCGAACGAGTACACCCAGAGAAGCCTGGTCACGTGGAGCCACGAGAAGTTCAAGCGTGTCGCCATCCGGGCCACGGCCCCTCCGGACACGAAGCAGGCTACGGTGTACCTCTACACCCACAGTGCACCGACGCCGAAGTTGCTGCTCCGTGCCCCCCGGCTCGTCTCCGGTGTGGATCCGCCGCCTCCGCCGGTTTCGCAACTTGTGCCGCCGGTCTACGGCAAGCTCAAGAACCTCCATCTCGATACGACCCTGGTCGCGGCCGGGAAACCGAGCGTGACCATCATCACCGGCCATGACGGTCTGTACGGAGACGACGCGAGCCGAATTCAGAAGGCGATTGCGGAACGAACGGGCGTGACCGCCCCGATCGCCGCCGATGATTCCCCGGCGAGCGCGGTGCCGATCACCGGCAACCTGATCGTGCTGGGCAATCGCTCGACGAACCGATGCATCGGCACGCTCTACGACCGTTTCTACACACTGCTTGATCTGCGCTATCCCGGCCCGGAAGGATACGTGGTGCGCACGCTGCACGACCCGTTCGGCGACGGCCACAACGTGATCTTCGTGGGCGGCAGTGACGCGACGGGCGTTCAACACGCCACCGATGGGCTCATGGCGCAACTCGCCAAGGCGGACGTTTCGGCAGGGGGGCTCTCGGTCGGGCGGCTTGCGGAGATCCGCTTGGGCAAGGGCGTGAGTGTGCCCACCGACATCCGCAAATTCGGGATCTGGGAGGCGTCGCGAGGCTACCGCTCCACCGGCTACTTCGGCTGGAATAGCATCAGCAAGCGCATGGCCATGTACTACATGACCGGCGAGGAGCTGCACGCCAAGGAGTTTCTGCGGCTCGCGTTTCCGGACGAGAAGGCCAAGCAGGAGATCGCGGACATCGACGGCGAGCGGATCGAGAACAAGGACACTCCGCTCAGCGGCCCGTATCACTACAACGCCCACATGATGATCCTGTTCTGGGATCTGATCGAAGAGAGCCCCGTGTTCACCGACGCGGACCGGCTGCGCGTCACCAACGCTTTCGCCAAGCAGCTCGATCACCGCAAGGGCGAGCGGGTCTACGCGCTCACGATGCCGCCGCGGGCGGTCGGAACGCGACACGGGCAATGGTCGGCCATCTCACTGTACTGTCTGGCCCGCTACTTCCAGAAGGACTATCCGAATCCGATCTGGGAGCAGTGCATCCGAGGAGCGAAGCTGGCCTTCGCGCCGCTGCACGAGCACGCATGGGTCTCCGGCGAGAATGACAACCTGTTCTGGTACAACACGGCCATCGCCCCGATCTTCACGTACCTCGCACTCACCGGCGACCGCGAGCCGCTCGACAACGGTGTGCTCGCAACACTGCTGCGCGGGCAGGAGATTCTCGTCACGGGCCGACAGCCCGACTGGGCCCTCAACTCCGCGTCGATCGGCTTTCTGCACAAGGCGGCCCACATCACGCAGGACGGGCGGTATGTGCACTACCGGAAGCGCACGGGCGTCGACATGGGCACGTTTCGCCTGGGGCAGTCCTTCTGGCCGGAGCCGCACCTGACCCCCGAGCCCCCCGCAGACCTCGTGGGCAAGTGGACCATCTACCGTCCACCTGAACCCATGTGGGCTGCTCGCGGGAGCGGACTGGCGTTTGACGAGTCGTTCCTGTTCGGTAGTTACCGCAGTGCGTCGGATGGATCGGGTGACTTCATCCTGATCGACGGCTTCAACGGCGCGTCGCGCAACCCTTACCACACGTTCGCTATCCTCGAGCTGCGCTTGGGCGGGCACACACTGCTGAAGGGCTACCGCAACCAACTCACGACTCGCCTGGACGGTTTGGTCGAGCCTCGTGTCGCCATGGACGCGGCCCTGACACATCACGATGTCATCGGGGCGACCGCCATCGCCACGGCCGAGGTGCCGAACGCGGCCTACTCGCGCTGGCGGCGCACGCTTGTGCAGCGCACCGGCCGCTATGGTCTGGTCGTCGATGACCTCGCGTTTCGTGCCGGTGGGGACAACATGGAAGTGCAGATCCATTGGGAGACCGAGGGCGCGCCCAAGGTGCTGTCCGACGGGCATATCGAATTCGTGGCCGTCACCGAAACGCCGACGCGGCGATCCGTTCCGGGAGGGCGCATCCGTTCCTGCGACCCGTTGCCCACGACCCGCCGCGGCCATGTCGCCACGATGCAGTGGGTCGGACCGGTCCAGGAGCGCGGTCAACGCTGGTTCTTCTCGCTCCTGGGTGTCGAGCCGAAACCGGAGCAACCCGCACTCGACTGCATCCGCATCGCGGACAATGCGGCCGCACTCGCTCTGCCGAAAGCGGGGCTGGCCTTCGCGGGCACGTTCCGATGCAGTGCGGCGGAGGTGGCCGTCCTCGCGGCAGACCACGTGTTTGCACGAGCGTTCACCAAGCTGGAAGTTCCCACGCATGACGAAGCATCCGACGCAGGCACCGCGACGCTGGCTCTCGCTGACGCTGCTACCGACCTCGACTGGGATTTCGAGTCAGGTTCGTTGCACATCGTCGCGGCCGACAACGCCTCCCTACGTCTGGCGCTGGTACCACATGATGCCCTGCGACTGGACGGTGCGCTGCTCACGACGCGCGTTGCCGCCGACGGCTTGGTCGAGTTGAAGCTTGCCGGGGGAAGGCATCGGATCGAGGGCGCAAAACCGATCCCCGCAGTGCGACAAGAGATCGCTTCATCGCTGGACAGCATTCTCGCCGGCGCGCGGAAGGCGCGCGCGGCGCAAGCCGCAACCGCACATGCCGAGGCGGACTCGAAAGTACGCTCACTGACCGCAGCGACGAGCGCGAAGGTCGGCGGCGCCATCGTCGATCTCATCACGGTCCCGTCGACCGCAGGCGATCGCATCTATGCAGCGGAGGGGTCAACGGTTCATGTTCTCACCCGGGACGGCAAGACGCTGCACAAGCTCGAAACCGACGGACCGGTACGAATGGTGCGCTGGTGGGCCGAGCATGATCTGCTCCTGGCCGGTTGCGCCGACGAGCAGGTGATCGCGTTCGACGCAGACGGCAAACGGAAATGGGCGTTCACGTCGGAGATGGACCCGGCCGTACTTCGTGCCGCCAAGACCTACTGGTTCAAGTCCGCCCCGGGGCACGAGGGCATTCACGGGCTCGACACGGGCGTCTTCCTGGATGGCAAGAGCCAGGCGTTCGTCGGGAGTGCGTGTACGCTCGAGATCCTCGACGAGAACGGCAAGCTCATCAAACGCATGGTGCAGTTCTGGGGCAAGGTGTCTCACTTCGCTATCGTCGACGGGCCGAAGGGAACGCTGAACTTGCTCGCCTCACGCAAATACAACGGCACGAACACCGTGGCCATCATCAACAACAAGACGCTGAGTCCGTCGCCGCGCGGCTTCTACTCCGTGCCGTCCGGCAGCACGCACATCGGCGGATGGTCGAGCCTGAACCGGCACCATCTGTTCTACGAGGATCTGGACGGGGACGGGGCGAAGGAAGTGATCAGCGAGATCAACGGCACGTGGAACCGGGTGACGGTGTGGAGCGGCGACGGCAAAGCGCTCCACGATGCGAGCTTCGGTCCCGGCGAGCGGATCCCGGTCAAGAACATGCGCGATCTGGACATCGCCGACCTCGACGGCGACGGCAAGAAGGAGATACTGGCCGCGACGTCCGCAGGCCTGGTTGTCGCGCTGGATCATCAATGCAAGAAGCGATGGGCCCGTCGCCTGGCGAGCCCACCGGTGGTCATGCAATGCGTCGCGCCGGCATCCGGTGGGAACCCGCGCACCGTGGTCGGATGCGAAGACGGAACGGTCGTGCTGTTGAACGGGCGGGGCGCACCAATCGGTGCGGGCAAGGTGTCCGGTCGCCCGTCCTGTATCACTGCACTCAGTGACACGGCGACCGGTGCGGCAGTGCTTTTGGCCACCGACGCCGGCGAAGTCAAGGCGTTTGCGGTCGATCCGTGAGACCGCACGCGAGGTCCCCGGTGAATCACAGAAGCGAAGTTTCGGAGGAAGACGGAATATGATGCGCAGCGCATGCATTCTGGTACTTGTAACTGCCCTGGTCTTGCCCGGTGCTCACGCGGCGGCTCCATCGAAGAGCGGCCCGGCGCCGAAGAAACTCAAGGCGTTCGAGGACGCGCGCAACAAGCAGTATGCCGAGCAACTCGAAGCCTACCTCCGCCGCTGGTTGGTCGACGAGTATGCCGGTCGGGCCGAGAAGGCGTGGCACCGAGACTACTCGAGCGTGGACGCGTTCCTGGCCAGCGTGGAACCGAATCGTCGCCGCTGGGAGGCCGTCTTCAATCCGCCCGAGCTGAAGCCGAGCGGTCCGCTCCAGGTGCGTCCGCACAAACCGCTCGCGGACCTCGATGGACGGTGGCTGACGCTTCCGCTCGGTCCCCTGAACGCCGAGGCGCTGCTGGTAGTCCCGCCTTCCGCCAAGGGGCCGGTTCCGCTGGTCATCGCCCAGCACGGCATCGGCAGCTTTCCCGAGCGCACGTTCGGCGTGATGGACAAGGGCGACGCCTATCACAGCTACTCCCGGAAGCTCGTCGAGGCCGGCTTTGCCGTGCTGGCTCCGTTCAATCTACGGTCCGTCGAACGCCGGAACCGAATCGAGCGGCTCTGCCGGCTGGCCGACACGACCCTGCCCGGCATCGAACTGACACGGCTTCGGCGCCTTCTCGATGCAGTGCTCGCCGATCCGCGGATCGACGGGGAACGCGTCGGCATGTGGGGCGTCTCGCTCGGCGGGATGGCCACCATGTTCTGGACACCGCTCGAACCGCGCATCCGGGCCGGCGTGGTGTGCGCGTGGTTCAACCACCGACGCAACAAGATGGCCATTCCCGACAAGCGCTACAGTTGCTTCCTGGAGACGCGTGAGGAGCATGCCTTCTTCCGCGGCTGGGTGACGGAGTTCACGGACCACGATGTCGTGTCGCTCATCTGCCCGCGGCCGCTGCTCATTCAAACGGGTAAGAAAGACGGTATTGCCCACTGGCCGCAGGTGATCGAGGAATTCGAGATTGCCCGCCAACACTACGAGAAGCTGGGAATGGCCAAGCGCATCGAGATCGACCTGCACGAGGGCGGTCACGAGGCGCGCGTCGACAGCGGGGTTACGTTTCTGAAACGCTGGCTGATGACGGGATCCAAATGATCGTCGGGTTGGCACGGCGGACCCTATCGCCGGGCGATGACCATGTAGCGCGAGAACAGGACGTCGAGGAAGGGGCCGGCCTTGACGGCGTGCGGCTGGCCCGTGCCGTCATGTCCGAGGCACACGGTTCGGATCTTCGACGGTTGGAACCCTGCCCGCACCAGACGCGACACGATTTGCGCCGGCCGGAGGTAGCGTTCCTCGCACCAGCCGTCGACGGCCCGCCACGGAGTGAACTCGCCGCGGGCGGCTTGGGCGCGGTGCAGGGCGCGCATTGTGCGTGGCGACATACTTGAGGCGATGAGTTCGTCCAACTCGCCCGCCGTCAACGACTCCGTGCGTCCGGCCAGCCGGGCCGCCTTCACCGCGGGCATGCCCGCCCGTTCGCGGAGGTAGTCGGCGCGCTGGTCGGCGTACAACTGCCGGCACCCGCGCCGCATCGGCGTGAACGGTCCGTAGCACACGTACAGGTCGGGGTGGTAGGGGTTGACCTCGCTGATGACGCACGCGCCGCCACGTCTGAGGACCGCGTGACACTCCCGGAACGTCGCTGCGATGTCGCAGACGTGTTGGATCGCGTCGTGGGCGAAGACCACATCGAAGCTCTCGCGGGCAAACGGCAGGTGCTCGGCGACGCCCAGCGTGCCGGCCAGATTGCGATGCCCGTGCCGGCCGAGCGACTTGGCGCGGGCTTCGACGAGATCGAGCCCTACGACGTAGTTGTCGACCTCGCGCAGCATCAGCGCGTGGATCCCGAACCCGCTACCCAGATCGAGAATCCGTTTCCCTTCCAGCGGGCCCACGAGTGACCGCACCATGGCCGTGTGGATCGCCTGATGAGAGAAGTCAACGGGTTGCGATTCGTCCCGTCCCCGTCCGTATCCGAAGTACTGCCGGAATCCCTCGCCCAACCGCTCGTCCAGTTCGCTCGGCGGGACCGCGCGGACGGAGTCGAGCTTGCGCTCGTTGTCCTCGATTTCGTCGGCCGGCAGCGGGGGGGCGAGGGCGGCCAGCCCTCTCACGAGGCGGTGGTGCACGCGGCGGGTGCAGCGCCGCAGCGCCAACACCGCCTTCTGTGCGACCAGCGCGTCGATATCGCACGAGTGCGCCGCGTAGGTAGCGGCGTGATCGACAAGGTAGACCCTTCGGGCCCGGCGCCGGCAGTTGACCAGACGCGACCAACGCAGATGTGCCTCCGCCGTTTCGTGCACGACGAAGGCGAAGTCGTACCTGTCGACGGGCGGGGCGGCTGGTGCCTCGGCCAACGAACCGTTCCGGCGCTCGTAGCTCGCGCGAGCGGCGTCTGCGCACACATCGATGCGCATCGGTTTATCGTGTGTGGTCCATCGCTCCGTCGCCTCCGCTTGGAGCCAAGGTTGCACAGACTCGATGCGCCGGTCGACCAACGGGAGAACGCGAGGAAGGAGTCCTTCGTGCTCCCGCTGTCCCAACGACAGCAGGACCGAAACCGGTCGCTGGTCGATCTGTGTCGATGCCAAGGGGCCTTCCTCGACGGGGTCTCCGCCCCGGTTGCGGGCCGCTCCAGGCCGGCCCGTCAAAAGGTCCGAGTCATCGATGTCTTCGGCTTGCACGAGGTCCGTCTTTATCGGAACCTCAGGAATGGAGGGCAAATAACCCGCTACTTCGGCCGCGTTGCCCACGCGATACCGTAGCAGGCGGCGCCAGCCAGGAAGACGGAGGTGAAGCCGCCGACCACGGCGAGGGCCACGCCGCCGATCGAGCCGACGACGGACGCCACGCCGTTGATCCCCCACAGCACGGACGCAGGTGCCCCGGCCGGCTCGTGCGCCGACTTGCGGAGGCCGAGTGGGAACGGCATCCCCATGAAGAACCCCAGCGGGAACACCAGCAGCCCCGCGGTAAGGATCCGCATGGGGAGACTCAGGAACAGCGCTGCGCGGACCAGGGGCGGCAACAGAAGGGCGGCCAGGACAACGAGCGCGATCACCACCGGGATCATCCAGCCCAGGGCCGGGCGGATGGCATCGGGGCTGTATCGTCGGGCGAACAGGCTGCCCAGCCCCCCGGCCAGGAGCAGCGTGAACAGGATAACCACCAGCGAGTAGATGGGGTGGCCCAGCAGCAGGATCATTCTCTGCATGAGCGCGACTTCGCAGATGATGAAGCCCACGCCGAGGGATGCGAAGTAGGCGATGGTCCTCGCTCCCGGCGCCCGGAACCTCGCCTTGCGCGTTCCCACGAGCAGTAGGATCGCAAACAGCAGAACCGCCCCAACCGGGATTCCCAGTAGGCGGGCGACGAAGCGCGGTATGCCGTGCGGCTTGTCCGTCGCGAAGTAGAAGGGGCGATCGTCGTCCACCGGCGTTGCCAGGGTGTCGAAGGCCTGGGTGTATTCACCGAAGGTCATCCGTCCGGAGAACAGGTCCGCGTACACCGGCTCGGAGTCACGGGTCGCCGCGGCGATGACGTGAGACTCGTCGTGCCCCGCGAGCAGTCCGTCCACGGCCTCGGCGGTCATGGGCGAACGGCTCAGCATGAAGACGGTCTCGACGGGCTCACTACCGCTCGGCTTGCGCGAGGACACGGCCAGGATATGTTTCGCAATCTCTTCCCTGCTCAGCCCGCGCTCGGACAGGAGATCGACCGAGTTGGCCACCAGCCGGGGGATGTCCGTCGGCCAGCGGATGACGACCAGCGCCCCGCGCTCGGTAAGGTGGTCGTAGTACGCCGCCATCGCGTCGCGCGTATACAGGTAGTTCTCAGTGAGGGAGAGGCCTCCGCTCGCGACCGAAGCCCACGAGTCGACGAAGCCCAGGACGATCAGATCGTATTGGGCTTCGGCCCGCTCGATGAAGTTGCGTCCCTCGTCGATGACCAGTTGCACATTGGGGTGATCGTAAAGGTTGCCCGACTTGTCGCCCCAACGGCGCACGCAGTCGACGATGAGCGGATTCATCTCGACGGCGGTGACCGAAGGGCTGCCGGAGACGATCGCCAGCACCCGCGGCTTGTCCGCAAAGCGGAAGGGAAACGCCCGGAACCACTCGGGCCCATCGGCGAGGCCCGCGGCGGTGCCGTCCCAGCGGAGGACGTTGGTCCACGCGTCACTGTCGATGTACAGCCGGGCCACGTGGTCCTTGTCGGGGTCTCGCACCGACGTGATGCGTGAGTAGGCGTTCCAGCGGTCACTGTCGATAGCTGCCTCCGGAACGGCGCGGAGGAGTTTGTACAGCCCTTTGCTCGGAGCATCGCGAATCGTGAGGGTCTGCGTTCGGGCGTTCCAAGCGGCCAGGCCCGCCGCACACGCGACCAGAACGCCGGACGCCGCCGCCAGCCGACGAGTTCCGCCCGCGGACAGCCCGAAACTCAGGAGCAGCGCGGAGGCGGCGGGCAGGATCGCCGTCGCGAGGATGGCGGTTTCGGCCCCCAGACCGCTGATCACAACGGGAACCATCAGGGTGCCCAACGCGGCCCCGATCAGGTCGGCGAAATACAGACGGTTCGCGTCCTCCGCATAGGCCTCGAACGCCAGGCTCAGTGTTGCCCCGCCCGCCAGGAACGGGAGCAGTCCCATCACGAAGTAGAACGGGAGTCGCTCCGGCGTGAACGGGAACTGAAGGATGGCGTACGGAAACAGAGGCAGGACAATCGCGAACACCAGGGAGAGGATCACCAGCACGGACTGCACGTCCGCGTCGGCTCGCGAGCGCCGCAGCAAGTAGACGCCGAACCCACCGAGCCCCCAGCCGAACATCGCCACCGAGATTGCGACGAAGGTGTAGTGATACCAGATGGTCGCGGAGAAGACGCGCGTGAGCGTGAGCTCGAACACCAGCCCCGCTGCGGAGAGCAGTAGCACCGCCGCCAGAACCCGAAATGATGCCCGCCGTGTCGGCGCCGAGCCTTGTTGATCCATGGTATTCCGCAATGGCGCAGGTGCCCGGCGTCCGGAGAGACGGGTTCCGGGGCGCTACCGCGCGTATTCGACGGCGCGGACCTCGCGCAGGAGCGTGACCTTCACCTCCCCAGGGTAGGTCATTTCGTCTTCGATGCGTTTGGCGACGTCCCGGGCGATCCGGGCGGCCCCTTTGTCGTCGATGCGGTTGGCGTCGACGATCACGCGCACCTCGCGTCCGGCCTGGATGGCGTATGCATTCCTGACGCCGTCGAACGAGGTGGCCAGTTCCTCGAGGGCCTGCAAACGCTTGATGTATCGCTCGAGTGATTCGCGGCGCCCGCCGGGCCGGGCGGCGGAAATCGCGTCGGCGGCGGCGACCAGGATGGTGTATG
Source organism: uncultured Planctomycetales bacterium (assembly GCA_964391465.1). GTDB lineage: Bacteria > Planctomycetota > Phycisphaerae > UBA1845 > CAYMME01 > CAYMME01. Next base: position 1,503 of record CAYMME010000082.1, on the reverse strand, counting down.
GGCTCGTGGGTTCGATGTCACCGTGGTGGCCCGCGATGGCGTTGAGCACCTCGGGTGCTTCGTTGAATCGCTTGCACACGTCGGCCCCGATGGCCGGGTGCCCTCCCTCGATTTCGTGGTCGATCGACTTGCCGATGTCATGCAGCAAACCGCACCGCCGCGCGAGCCCGCCGTTGAGTCTCAACTCGTCAGCCATCACCTGGCAGAGGTACGCCACCTCGACCGAATGCCGAAGCACGTTCTGACCGTAGGAGGTGCGGTAGTTCAGCCGCCCGAGAAGATCGACCTGCTTCTTGTGGAGGCCGCCCACGTTGGCCTCGAGGGCTGCCTTCTTCCCATACTCCATGATCCGGCGGTTCACTTCCTTGTGGAAATCCTCGACGATCTCTTCGATACGGGCGGGGTGGATGCGCCCATCCTGGATCAGTTTCTCGAGAGCCAGCCGGGCAATCTCGCGCCGGACCGGGTCGAAAGCCGAGACCACGACCACGCCCGGGGTGTCGTCGACAATGAGATCGACGCCGGTGGCACGCTCGAATGCACGGATGTTCCGACCCTCCCGGCCGATGACCCGCCCCTTCATCTCGTCCGACGGGATGTCCACGGTCGATACCGTCGAGTCGCAGGTGTGGTCGGCGGCATAGCGCTGGATGGCCGTGATCACGATGTCCCGGGCCTTGCTTTCCGCCTCTTCCTTGGCGTCGGAGAGTGTCTTCTCGATCAGGGCGCCCGCTTCCTGCTCAACCTCACGCTCGAGCCGCTCGAGCAGGAGTCCCTTGGCCTCGTCGGCCCCCATGCCTGAGATGCGGAGAAGCTGATCGCGTTGATCGCGGAGGATCTCCTCGATCTCCTCCCGCTTCTTGCCCAACGAGGCCTCGCCCTCGCGGAGCTTCTTGGTTCCGGCCTCGAGGGCCTTCTCCTTCGAGGAGAGCGTATCGAGCTTGCCTTCGAGGTTGTCCTCGCGCTTGGAGAGCCGCCTCTCCTGGTCCTTCAGCTCGTCGCGGATCTTGTTGGCTTCGCTTTCGGCCTCTTCCCGCCGATTGATGAACTCGGCCCGAGCGTCGACCTCGGCCGCCTTCACCAGCGACTCACCCTTGGCCTTGGCGTCGGCGATCATCTGATCCACGCGTTTCTGGGCTTCGGTCAGCCGGGATCTGCCCAGCCAACCGAGGACGAAATGGGCAACGACGGCACCGCACAGGAGGATGAGGCACAGCACCGGCCAATCTCTTGGTTCGATCGTTGCGAGTAGCGGTCCCATGGTCTTGTTTCCCGGCGTATGCAGGAACGAAGTCACGCACATCCGCGCCGCGGCAGACGGGCAGCAGCCTCAGCCGGGTGCGCGAACGCACCTTCACGGCCGGGCGTGCCCCGTTCCTGTTACTTAGGCTTCTCACAAGCGGAAGTGGTGGCGTGGGCGCTACGATGCCAGCACACCGTCGTCTGCTCACGATGCCGGGGGGGAGTCGGTTCGTCGGTGGTCGTCAGAAATCCTACAATGGG
>CAYMME010000081.1:0-22725 GCA_964391465.1 uncultured Planctomycetales bacterium | reverse complement strand
ATGCGTCACCCGCCTATCTGGGATCGCGAAGCCGCGACCCATTCGGACGTCGTACGATCCGTTCAGCCCTCGCCCAACTCAACAAGCTTCTTCTCGATCAGCTCGCCGGCGAGCTTGGGGTCGGCTTGGCCCTTCGAGATGCGCATCACCTGGCCGCGGAGGAAGCCGGGAGCCGCCTTGCGTTTTTTGGGGTTGGTCAGGGCGTCCTGGACAGCCTTGGCGTTGGCGGCGAAGACTTCCTCGACCCAAGTGGCCGTCTGATCGACATCGACCACCTTGCGCAGGCAGAGCTTATCGGCCAGCTCGCCGGGGCCGGCCGCGTCCTCGATCATCTTCTCGGCGATCGTCGCGGCCGCAGTGGCACTGATCTCGCCGCTCACGACGAGTTCCGCCAAGTCCGCGACGCGCTGGGCGTCGACACCCAAGCCGGCGATCGTCGTCTCGCGTTCGTTGGCGTACTTGGACCAGAAGCTAATGAACTGCTTGCTCAGCATCTTGACGCCCGCGCCCACCGCCAGAGCCGCCTCGAACAGATCGGCGGTGGCCCGGTCGCCGACGATCGTCTCGGCATCTTCGGCCGACAGGCCGAACTCCTGCACGTAGCGCTCGCGCCGCTGGATCGGCAGCTCCGGCACGTCCGCGCGGATCTCCTCCAGCCATGCGTCGCTCAGCTCGATGGGCACGAGGTCGGGCTCGGGGAAGTAGCGGTAGTCGTGAGCCTCCTCCTTGCCACGCTGGTACTCGGTGATGCCGCGGTCGTCGTTCCAGCCCCGGTTCTCCTTGCCGCACTTCTCGAGCGTGTAGTCGTGGTTTACCCGCCAGTCCTGCACCTGCCGTTCGATCTCGAACGCAATCGCGTTGCGCACGGACCGGAAGCTGTTGAGGTTCTTCACCTCGACGATGGGCGTACGGTACTCGACCCCGTCGGCGATGATGGCGACATTGATGTTCGGCTCGAACCGCATGTGCCCCTTCTGCATGCTGGCCTCGGAGACACCGAGGTACGTGACCAGCCGCTGAAGCTCGGTACAGAACAGGTAGGCGTCGTCAGCCGACGTCAGGTCCGGCTCGGTGACGATCTCCAGGAGCGGCGTGCCCGCCCGGTTCAGATCGACCTGCGTGAACCGCGGGTCCTCGTGCTGGTTCTTGCCCGCGTCCTCCTCGAGGTGAGCCCGTATGATGCCGATGCGCTTCGCCCCGCCGTTGACCGGGATCTCGAAATACCCGTCGTGCGACATCGGCAGGTCATACTGGCTGATCTGGTAGTTCTTCGGCAGGTCGGGGTAGTAGTAGCTCTTGCGGTCCCACTTCGTGAATCGGGCGACCTCACAGTTCAGGGCCAACGCCGTCCGCACCGAATACTCATACGCCTGCCGGTTCATCACCGGCAGCACCCCAGGCATGCCCAAACAGACCGGGCAAACGCGACTGTTCGGCTCGGCCCCGAACTCCAGCGGACACGAGCAGAACATCTTCGTCCGCGTCGCCAACTGGACATGAATCTCCAGACCGATGATCGGCCGGGTCCGGATCGCGGTCGCTGACATCAGGAACTCCTACGCCAGTGCGTAGATTAGCAGAGAAGTGCCGAATGCGGAATGTGGCGACGGCGTTTTGCTGATGGCTGAACGCTGACTGCCGACGGCTACGGCGCCAGCCACTCCGCCAACTCCTTGGCGTAGTACGTCAGAATGATATCCGCCCCGGCGCGTTTGATGGCGATCATCGTTTCTAGCACGCACTGCTTCTCGTCGATCCAGCCGTTGGCGGCGGCGGCTTTGATCATCGCGAACTCGCCGGAGACGTGGTAGGCGCCGGTAGGCAGGTTGAAGCGCTGCTTGACGCGGTAGATCAGGTCGAGGTAGTTGACCGCGGGCTTGACCATGACCATGTCGGCCCCCTCCTCGACGTCGAGGGCCACCTCGCGGAGAGCCTCCTCGGCGTTGTGGAAGTCCATCTGGTAGCCCCGGCGGTCACCGAACTGCGGCGGCGATTCGGCCGCGTCGCGGAACGGCCCGTAGTAGCCGCTGGCGAACTTGGCCGCATACGACAGAATCGGGATGTCGTCGAACCCGGCCTCGTCGAGCCCGTGGCGGATGACTGCGACGCGGCCGTCCATCATCTCCGACGGGGCGACGATGTCCGCCCCGGCCCGCACATGCGAAACCGCCTCCTTGACCAGGTTGGCGGTGGTCGCGTCGTTGTCGACCTCCTTCCGGCCGTGACGGTCGGTGATCACGCCGCAGTGGCCGTGGTCCGTGTATTCGCAGAAGCAGACGTCGGTGATCACGAGCAGTTGCTCGCACCGCGCCTTCACCGCGGCCACTGCTCGCTGGATGATCCCGTCATCGGCCCACGCCGACGAGCCCACCGCGTCCTTCGTGTCCGGGATGCCGAACAGGATGATGGCCGGGATGCCGAGCGATTCGATGTGCGCACACTCCTCGACCAGAACGTCAATCGACATCTGGAACTGGCCCGGCATCGACACGATAGGACGTCGTTCACCCGTGCCCTCTCGGACGAACATCGGATAGACCAGATCGTCGACGCTCACATGCGTCTCGCGCACGAGCCGGCGAAGCGTCTCGCTCGTCCGCAGCCGTCGCATTCGGTGATTCGGAAAGCCCATGATTCTTGCATCCGGTCTACTGTTGCGTCACGGCCCTTCTTTCGGGTGCCACTGGCAGCTTGTCTGCCAGTGTTCTCGTGTGAAGGCACTGGCAGACAAGCTGCCAGTGGCACCCGACGCTAGCCACGTGCCCGAAGTCACACCGGGACCAGTGGCACCCGTCAGATGGTACGCATGGCGTACCCTACGCGCATCACTCCAACTTCTTCGGCGGCTTGTCCAGACGGTGGCCGCACTCGGCGCAGTATACCGCACCGGGCCGGTTCCGTTTGCGGCAGTAGAGGCACCGCTTGCCCCGCAGACCCGCGGCCACGAACCAGATCATGGCCACCACCAGAGCGATGAATGCCACTTGAATCCACGGCGGAACGGCCGCGATCACCGCGAGTGAGTCCGAAGCTGAATCGCTCGTTCCGAAACGCAGAGACATCATCGTCCAAGCCCATGCCAGAACACGAGGATGACACCCACGAGCACCGCAACCATCACCGGCCAGAACCACCCGCTCGCTCGCTGTGCGGCCGGCGACGACCGGATCACCCAGTCACCGCACACCCGACATCGCTCGGCCTCGTCGGCGATCATAGCTCCGCACGACGGACAAGGCACCACCGCGACGTTCTCCGACTCGGCCAGGTCCGCCTCGTCGGGCAGTTCGTCGTCGCGAATCGGCTCGTCCCACTCGATGTGTCGCAGGGCTAGGGCTCCGGTCATTTCACTAACGGCAGCAGTTCCTTGAACAGCGGCGTGCCGGCCTCACGGCACAGCTCGAAGATCATCGATTCGGTCGTGGTCACCACCGCGCCCGCCTGCCGCATGCGGCGCAGAGCTGTCCCACGGTCGTAGGCTTTCCGCGAACCGACGGCGTCGCCCAGCACGAAGGGCGTGTAGCCGAGGGCCAGCAGGTCCAGCACCGTCTGTTGCACGCATACGTGGGTCTCGATGCCCAGCGCGATGACGTGCTGGCGCCCGAGTGACTCGAGCTGCTCGCGCACCGGCGCGACGCCGCACGAGCTGAACGTGACCTTCTCGATTACGGGCACATCGGCGATCAGCTCGCGGATTCCCGGATCCGTACGGCCGATCCCTTGGGGATACTGCTCAGTCAGGACGATTGGCAGTGAGAGCACCTTGGCGGCGCGGATCATCTTGGCCGACTCGGCCAGCACGCGCTCCACGTCGTGGATCACCGGCAGCAGCTTCTCCTGCAGGTCAACGACGAGCAGGACCGCGTTGTCCCGTTCGGCGCGCAGCGCACCGGGCATGCGATCGGCTTCCATGGCCTTCATGCTAGGCCGCCGGGGCGTCCCGATCAATGATTGCCTATTCCTGGGAACGCTTGCGCAGGGCGAGGATGAGCTCGATCTCACCGGTGTTGTGGCCGGTTTCCTTGGCGATCTCGACCGCCGTCTTCCCGGCGTCGGCGAGCGAGTAGATCTCGTTGTGATTGTCGTCGGGACTCGGCTCGGCCGCTGGGGTTTCGCGCCGGGTCCCGTTGTCGTCGACCGTGACATCAATGGCCGGCCGGCCGGCCTGTGCCGTGAGCTGCTCCAGCTTCGCGATCCGCTCGTCCGCATCGCGGAGCAGCGCGTCGAGTTTCGCGAACTTGGTATCGAATTGCGCGTTGATCCCACGGGCCATCTCCTGGATCTCGACGAGCAGCGACTCCATGTCCCGCTTCATGTGGTGATCATCCCGCAGCCGATCGGTGAGTTCCCGCGCCCGCTCACTCGGAGGCTTCGTCCGCATCGACGCCCGCCGACGGATGGAGATCAGCAGGAGGCAAATGGCGGCGATGACCGCCGCGATCAGGGCCAGATCGTCGGGTTCGATCATATCAACGATGTTATCGGTCCTTCGCCCCCGAACGGGCGACACGAAATGCGGCCTGGTCCGGAGCGGGCATCAACCCTTGTGCGTCGCGTGCCACGCCCGGGACGCCTCCTCCATCACCTCGCGCAGGGCGACCTTGTGCTCGGCCGCCGCTTCGCGACAATCCTCGTACTCCGGAGCGGCCGTGACGACCTGCCCCGCTCGCCGACCGACCTTCACCCGCACGGCGCCGAAGCGCGTCGCGACCTCGTCATGGCTCCGGGCCAGCTTGCTCCGCCGAGCAGTGTGACGGCGTACTCCGAACGTCGTCGTCTCCGCGAAGAGCAGATCCTCGCAGACGGAAACCGTCTCCGCGCCCGCCAGCACCGTGAGCATAACCGCGGGCCGGTTCTTCTTCATGCCGATGGGCGTCGAGAACGCATCCAAGGCACCGGCCTCGAGCAGCTTCTCGATGACGTGTCCGACGGCCTCCGGTGGTGTGTCGTCCAGGTTGGCCTGCAAGACCGTGACCTCGTCGGCCTCGGTGTCGTCTCCGGTTTCGCCCAACAGCACGCGCAACGCGTTCGGCCGGTGTCGCCCCTCGCGTCGACCGGCACCGAACCCCGTCGCGGTCAGCGTCATCGCCGGGGCCGGCCCGAAGTTGTCAGCCAACGTTGTCAGGATCGCCGCACCCGTCGGCGTCGTCAGCTCACCCACCTCGTCGCAGGCCGCCAGCGGCACGCCCTTGAGCAGCATCGCCGTTGCCGGAGCCGGCACCGGCAGCTCGCCGTGATCGCAGAACACAGTGCCCGAGCCGACCGGAATCGCCGAGCACACCACGCGATCGACGCCCATCCACTCGAGAGCAATGCAGGCCCCGCAGATGTCGACGATGGCATCCACGGCGCCGACTTCGTGGAAGTGAACCTTGTCCGGCGTCGTGCCGTGAACGGCGGCTTCGGCTTCGGCCAGTCGCCCGAAGATCGCCAGCGCTCGCTCCTTCACCGTCGTCGTGAGCCCCGACCCGTTCACGATCTCGCAGATGTGCCGGAGATGACGGTGGGGCTGATCGGCCTGAGCATCCACGTGCGGATCGAACTGCGTCGCGGCGATCCCGCTCTTGAGGACGCGCTCGGCCCCGATGGAGTAACCCTCAATCGGCAGCGTGGCCAGTTGCACCTCCAAGGCCTCGACGGCAACCCCCGCGTCGATGAGAGCTCCGAGGATCATGTCCCCGGAGGCTCCTGAGAAGCAGTCAAAATAGGCGATTCTCATGGCTGTGACCGTCCAGCGCTCGGCGCCTGTCGAGTGTAGACCATGCCCGAAGCCCTCGCAACGTGCCGGCGCGCAGCCGTGGAGAGCTGCCCCCGAGGCAGTTGACTTCGATTTGACCGCACGGTACTTTTGACGTTGGTTTCACGTGGTGAGACTGTCTGCCCATTGTTAAGCATGGGGCCAATTCGGCGCCCAGGGGCACGCGGTTTCGTTTTTCGCTTCTGTCGCGCAGGAAGTACGATCATGCCCAGAGGTACCGTGAAGTGGTTCAACGACGTGAAAGGGTTCGGTTTCATTCAGCCTGAGGAGGGTGCTGACGTCTTTGTCCATCAGACCGACCTGGCAATGGACGGTTATCGGACGCTCCAGGAGGGGGTGGCGGTGGAGTTCGAGTTGACCGAAGGCCCTAAGGGCCCGAAGGCCACAAACGTTCGCCTCGCTGAGTGACCCGCTACTTCCTCGACCATTTCTCCGGGTCAAGCTGGTCGCGCACGTACTCGTAGCAGCGCGATTTGTCGATCCGCTCCTGGCGGAGCGTGTCGCGATCGCGAACGGTTACGGTGCCGTCCTCGGCCGTCTGCCCGTCCACGGTAATACAGAACGGCGTCCCGGCCTCGTCCTGCCGGCGGTAGCGCCGCCCGATGGCCCCCTTTTCGTCGTAGAACACCGGCATGTGCCGACGCAGGTCCTTGTGGATCGCCCGCGCCGTCTCCGGCATTTGGTCGCGGTTCACCAACGGGAACACCGCCGCCTTGAGCGGGGCCAGGCGCGGGTGGAACTTCATTACCGTCCGGGTCTTCATCTTCCCCTTGTCATCCGGAGCCTCGTCTTCGGTGTAGGCCTCGCACAGCGTCGCCAGTGTGAACCGGTCCGCACCCGCCGACGGCTCGATGACGTGCGGTACGTAGCGCTCCTTGCGGGCGTCGTCGTAGTAGCTCAGGTCCTTGCCGCTCTTCTTCATGTGAGCGTTCAGGTCGTAGTCCCCGCGGTGGGCCACGCCCTCGAGTTCCTGCGGCTCCTCGGAAAACGGGAACAGGTACTCGATGTCGGTGCACCCGACGGCGTAGTGGGCCCGCTCGTCCTCGCCCTGCTCACGCGGCCGCAGCCGCTCACCCTCGATGCCCAGCTCGCTGTACCAGCGAATTCGCCGGTCCCGCCAATACTCGTACCACTTCATCGACTCGTCCGGGTGGCAGAAGAACTCGATCTCCATCTGCTCGAACTCACGCGAGCGGAACGTGTAGTTGCGCGGATTGATCTCGTTGCGAAACGCCTTGCCGACCTGCGCAATCCCGAACGGGACCTTCACCCGCGACGTGTCCACGACGTTCGAGAAGTTGACGAAGATCCCCTGCGCCGTCTCCGGTCGCAGGTACACCTTCGACCCCTCGTCCCGCACCGCCCCGGCGTGGCTTTCGAACATCAGGTTGAACTCACGGGGCTCGGTCAGGTCACCTCCGCAGTTCGGACAGGGCGTCTGCAGACCAGTCTGCGCATGCTGCTCGGTCGCTACGTGCTGGATGACTGCGATCAGGTCGAGCTTGTCCCCCTTCTCGATTCGCTCCGCCAGCCACGAAAGCGTGACCTCAGGATTTCGCACGAGTGCAAGTCCTGGAGCGACCTTCTTCCCCTTCTTCTTGGCCCATTGGAGCAGAGCGGCCCCTTCGACCGCGATCTCGTCGGCTTCACCTCCTGGTGCGAACCTCTGTGCAAAGGACTGCATCCAATCGGACTCTCTGAGCAGATCCCACACCTGATCCGCCCGGTACAGCTTCTTGCACTGCCGGCAGGTTTGCATGGGGTCGCTGAATCCGCCAACGTGCCCAGAGGCTTCCCAGACTCTGGGATTCATGATGAGTGCCGCGTCGAGCCCGACCATACGTACGTCCTGGCCGTCCGGTCCGGGAGCAGGGTCGGTGACCATGTCGTGCCACCATGCGTCCTTGACGTTGCGCTTCAGTTCGACGCCCAGCGGGCCGTAGTCCCAGAAGCCGTTGATTCCGCCGTAGATCTCCGAGCTCTGGAAGATGAACCCCCGGCGTTTGCACAACGCCACCAGCTTCTCCATCAATGCCGTTTCACGTGCCATCGCTGTTTCCGATTCCTCCGTAAAGCGGAGTGCTTCCCGCCGAGAGCGTCGGTCGGAAGAGGATCCCCAGCCCCGAAGGGGCGGAAGATGGTTAGCCCAGGGCGTAAGCCCTGGTTTAGCTCATCTCACGACCTCGGAGCCCCGGAGGGGCGAAGGAAGACCCCGCAAGAGCAACAGCACTCCGTCGCCCCTCCGGGGCTTGACTCCCGACACACTTCACATCCCAGGGCTCGCGCCCTGGGCTAACCATCCATCGCCTCTTCGAGGCTTCTCACTCTACCCGCAGTTGGACGCTGGCGCCAACAAGGCGATGTCACTTCGAAGCCGCTCGCTTGGCCCGCTCGTTGATGAGGACGAACGTGCCGCTCTTGCCGGCCACGGCGATGTCGGGGGCCTTGTCCTTGTTGAAGTCGACGATGTTGATCTGCATGCCGGTGCTGACGCCGTTGTCGTACGCGATCGTGTAGCGTGCGAACGCCTTCTTGGCCGGGTCCCACTCGTAGCGGAACAGGCACGTCGGGTCGTGGGCACCGGGATCGCGCCCGGCGTGGCCACGGACCCGCTTGCCCGTAACCACCTCGGGCCGGCCGTTGCCGTCGACGTCAACCCATACCAGCGCGTGAGCCTGGGCGAACGACTTGTCGATCATGTGCTTCTTCCAGGTGACCTTTCCGTCAGCGCCCTTGACCTGCTCATGCCATTCCAGGCCGTAGTCGTGGGCATGGCCGGCAACGACGTCGGCCAGCCCGTCACCGTTGACGTCGACGACGAGCCCGGGCACGCTCCAATGGTGTACCTTCGGCCCAGGGTGCAACGTCCACGGCTTGGCCAGCGGCCGTTCGGCCGGAGCCTCGTACCACCCCACACCCAGGACGATGTCGTCCCGGCCGTCGCCGTTCACGTCACCGATCGCCATGCCGTGCCCCGAGCCCTTATCGCCGAGGACGTGTTTCGTCGCCGTGATCTTGCCGCCCTCCTTGCGCATCTTCCACGCCACGAGCGGTGCCTTGTCGTCCCAGCAGTTGACCACGATCTCGGGCACTCCGTCCCCGTCCAGGTCATGCAGGATGTTCGCCTCGTTCTGCCCCCGGTCGTCGATCAGCACGTGCTCTTTCCACAACGCCCCGCTCGCCAGTCCGTCGCGGCCGGGGTTCTCGTACCAGTGCACCTTCTTGTGCATCCAACTGCCCGACAGCAGATCGACCCAACCATCGCCGTTGACGTCGTAGGCATGGTCACCGTTATTGCTGGTGAACTCTCCGTCCATCGGCAACTCGCGCAGCGGCTTGGCCTCGAACTTCGGTCCCTTGTACCAACGCGCCCCGGCGAGCACGTCGAACTGTCCGTCCTTGTCGACGTCAGCCACGGCGCAACCTTCGTTGCTGTTGACGGCCAGGGTGTGGCGACGGAACGTGAGCCCGCCGTTCTGCCGCCCCAACTCGGCGGACTTCTCCCCGCCGGCCAGCATACGATCGAGGGCTGCCGAGGCCGCCTCCCGTTCCTCGTCGGTCTTTGCGGCATCCCGGGCCTTGCGACCCACCGTGATCGCCTGCGTCCGTCGATCAGCCGCCAGCAGCGACTCCGCCAGTTGCAGCCGCGCCGTGCGGGCGCGAGCCTGGGCGCGGTCCGGCCCCTTCGTCGCGGCCTCGGCAATCACGGCGTCCGACGCCTCGACGGGAATGCGAGCCAGTGCCATCGCAAGCCGGACCCGAATGCGAGGCTTCTCTGCCTTCTTGGCCGCCTCGGCGATGGCTTTGGCCGTTTCCTCCTGCTTCGCCACGTCGCCGCTCTTGGCGACGCGCTCCGCCAACTTCGCGAGCTGCGTGAACGCAGCCCGCGCCGCCTCCCGGTCCTCACCTCCAAGTTGCTTCACGAGGTCCGCCACGGTCGGCTCCGCCGCCGCAGAGAACGACGGTCCTGCAAACGCCGCAACAATCGTCCCGAAAATGACTTGTTGCATCTTCTTGCTCATGGCTTGATCTCCATTCGTGAGCCCAGACGATACCGTGCCGTATCACGGGCGTCTACTGTGGTGCGGTGGGCGGCTGCACACGTCGTCGGTACGCGCACCAGCCGTAGTAGATGGGTATTCCGGCAAGAATGCTCCCCAGACTCCACAGAGACGGCTCTTTCCATTCCGTGAACGCGAACACGCCCATGAACACGGTCACCAACAGGTAGACTGCCGGGACGATGGGGTATCCCGGCACGCGAAACGGGCGTGCCATTTCCGGCTTGCGCCATCGAAGCACGTAGACCGCAGCGATGAACAGCAATGAGAAGAGCGACAGCCCCACCGCGGAGTATTTGTAGAGATTCTGGAAGTCGGTGACGAACAGGATCACGATCGCACACAGACTCTGTGCGATCATCGCACGCCGCGGCACGCCGGTTCGTGGATCGACGCGCCCGGCGATTGCGGGGAACAACCCATCCTTTGCCATCGCGTAGTAGACGCGCGGGCCGGTCACGATAAAGGCGCTGATGGTGGCCAGGAATGTCAGACCGATTGCCACAGAAAAAGCATTGGCCATACCGGAACCGAAGAGACGTTCGGCGGCGATCTGCGGCAACTGCTTGGCGGTCGTGAAGTCGATTTCGGATGGCGGCACCGCGTAAGCAAAGACCAGATTCAGCGCGAGATACAGGAGTATGACGACCGCGGTACCCATCACCAGGGCGCGGGGCAGCGTCTTTTCGGGACGCGCGACCTCGCCCGCCATGTACGTGGCTGCGTTCCAGCCGCTGTACGCGAACATGACGTAAAACAACTGGGTGGCCGCCGTTCCGGGAGCAATCTGCCCAAGAGACTGGCCCTCGGAAAGATAGGCCAGCCGACCGCTTCCGAATGCAAAGCCCGCGCCCACCAGTGCGACGAACAGGCCGATCTTGAGGATCGTCGTCAGGTCCTGCGTCCACGCCGACTGACGCTGGCCGAGCACGTTGGGTACGGTGATGACCGCGATGATCGCCACCGCAGTCATCTGCACGATGCGATTCGGTCCGTCTTGTGCGCCGGCCACCCCGAACGGTGCCAGGACGTACGTGGCCGTGATGTAGCTGTTGACGGCCAGAGGGGCTGAGAACCCGAGAAGAAAGGAGGTCCATCCGGACAGGAACGCCGGCATCGGGCCGTACGCCTCTCGCAAGTAGACGTACTCCCCTCCCGCCCGTGGCATCGCCGCCGCGAGTTCGGCCACGCACAGCGCCCCGCACATGGCCAGCGCCCCGCCCAGGACCCACAAACCGAAGATGGCGGTGTGGTTGTTCAGCGAGGCGAACATGTAGCCCGGCGAGATGAGGATGCCGGAGCCGACCATGCTCGCGATGACCACGTAGGTCGCAGTCGACAACCCGAGCCCACGGGGCAGTTCGTCGGTGGACTGCACGATGCAAAGTCCCCCTGCCCTACTTCGGGCTGCGTTTGCGGTAGCTCACGGAGAAGCCGTCACGACCCATCTGAACGACGGTCGTCACCAGTTCCGGGTGTTTCTCGACCTTGTCGAGGAAGGCTCGCATCGAGTCGGCCAGCGCCACTGCGTTGTGTCCGAGGATCACACCGCCGGGCTCGAGCATCGGGTAGGTCATCTCGAAGTACTTGATGTAGTCTTCCTTCTTGGCGTCGATGAAGATCAGGTCGAACTTGCCCTTCAGCTCGGGGATGAGCTTCAGCGCGTCGCCCAGCCGGGCGTCGATCACGCCCTCGACCCCGACCTTCTTGAAGTTGGCTACGGCCTCGGCGTGCCGCCCCTCGTCGATCTCCAGTGTTACGATCTTCCCACCCGTGACCTTCATGGCCCGGGCGAGCCAGATCGTCGAGTAGCCGTTCGAGGTCCCGATCTCGAGGACACGCTTGGCGTCGGTAGCCTCCGCCATCGTCCACAGGAACCGTCCGTGGTCGGGTGGGACGTTCCACCGCGTGTTCGACCTCCCGAACTCGTGAAGCTCTCCGAGGAAGGCATCGATGTCACGAGCGGAATCGGCGGGGCTGGGATTGAGCATGGCGAGAGCCATGGCACTGGACAGAACCGCATGCATGCAGAACACCTCCGGTAGGGTCGCGCAGACCAATCGCGGGATTCCGAGCCTACGCCACAGGGCGGTTCGCGTCCAGTGCGGCACGCCCACCGGGGTGCCGGGTGCCCCATCCTTCGCGGCTGTTATGCGAAGGGTGGGGGACGGACATCGCGCCCTCCGCGTCCAGTGCGGCCCGCCCGCTGTGGTGCTTCAGCGGTCTTTGCCGCTTGTCGTGGCGTCCTTCCCATCCGTCAGCCACCGCAGCGAGAACCGGGCGAAGCAGATCGACTCGTACGCGTGTTTCGGCCCTCTCTCGTACAAACAGCCGATGCTCAGGTCGGGCAGGACGGTGAGGCACGAGTACGCCGACGGGCCCGCGTGGAGCAGCTTTGCCACCGGCCAGCTCTTCCCCTCGTCGTAGCTCAGGCGCACCGTCATCTTCACCCGCTTCTTCTGTGTGGCCGGGTTCGAGAAGAGCACGCGGTTCTTGTCGTGCCGTTTGGCGTCGGTGTAGCGCAGGAAGCTCGCCTGACACACCGGTTCGACGAGCGTCCGGTCGAACCGCACACCCGCGAGTGTTTCGCCGCCGTCCGCGCTCGTCGTGATGGCGCGGATGTTCCCCTTGTCCGGCTGCTTGCCGGTGCGGCCGTAGTAGTTCCGCATGTTCAGCAGCAACGAACCGTCGGCCGTCTCGACCACCTGGCACTCGTCGGTGTACTGTCCGGCGGAAGCTCCGAGCTTCCAGGACTTGCCGTGATCGTCGCTGTAGAAGACGTGCGAGTGCTTCACATCCCGACCGCCGGTTTTCTCTCTGTGATCGCACGGGATCACGAGCCGCCCGGCGTGCAGCCCCTGTCGGAGCTGAATGCCCACGCCCGGCCCCGTCGCGTACCAACCCCAATCCGGAGCCTTCACCTGTTTGGTGATGTTCGTCGGCTTGGCCCAGGTCCGGCCGTCGTCGGTGCTGTAGGTCACGAACACGTCCTTGTTGTCGCGACAGAACGGCAGCCAGATCGTGCCCGTGCTGCGATCTACCACCGGACACGGGTTGCCGATGGTGACCTTCTTCGTGCCCCCCTCTTCGTGGACGACCTCGTTCGGCCCCCAGGTCTGCCCGCCGTCGGTGCTCCGCTTCACCAGCAGGTCGATATCCCCGTGATCACCCCCGTCGTTCTTCCGCCCTTCGCAGAAGGCCAGCAGCGTGCCCTTCGACGAGACGATCACGGCCGGGATGCGGTAGGTGTGGTAGCCGTCGCGGCCGCTGACGAAGACATCGGTCTGAACGGGTGCGTCCGCCGCCCCGGCCGCCAGGCACGAGATCATCAGTGCTATTGCAGTGGTCATTGGCGTTCTCCTCCTATCACGTGGGGAATTAGCTGCTAAGCGCGGCACCCACACGTCGGTCGCGTCGCCACGCCCAGAAGCCCATACTGAGCGGGCAGGCACGCGCCCGCCCGGCCGATGGTCGCAACCCGGATCCGCTACCGAATCCCGGCCGCCTTGACCGATGTTTCTACTGCGAGTATCGTCGTATGCCAAGGCTCGCCAAGGCCCTGGAGAGGTGGCTGAGTGGCTTAAAGCGACGGTTTGCTAATTCAAGGTCGACCCTTCTTCCTGGCCCGCAAGGGCCTTTTTCATAGCACCAGGGCGGTTCAGGTGTTCCAGATGACACACCATATGCCACGTGCGGTTGTCGTCCGGTTGTCGTCGGTTGTCGTAGTGCCCGTGAAAGCAGATCGCCGAGGTCGCGATGGTCTTGGGGGACGGGGGTCTCCGACAGGGTGCCCCTCTCGCTCGCCGCCATAGCCGCTGACCGACGCGAATGCGGGCCTGTGGAGCGTTTGCTGGGTGGTGGTGTGGTGGGGGAGTCTGTTGGATCGCACAGCGGGCCGGGCAGCGGCCTTCCTGGAAGTCCTGGGCGTGGCCGGTCACCGGCAATCGGCCCGCTGGCGTTGCTGGCGATCATGCGTGGTGTCGGAAGCACCTCCAGAACAGCCTGAAGGGCCAGCAGCCATAAGCTGTCCTTGATCAGCTCCGCCCTCTCGATCAGGCTCTTCGCCACGCCCGTGTTCTGTTCTCTTGATGCCTTCGCTGCGTGATGGAGGGAATCGAGCATAGCCTTGCCTTGGACGGCCCCGAGCGTGCCTTTCTTGGCTCGCGTGGCCGAGTCCCAAATGATCACGTCGCTGCCCTTCACTTCTAGCACGCGGTTGCGAAGCTGCTCGTCGAAGTTGATGCCGACTACGCGAGCAAGCTTGAGTCCTTCGTCAGCCGGAAACTGCGGCGACTTAAACGCATCCCAGGCGAGAACGAACCACTCCGTAACCGGGTCGAGGTGGGTCTTACGTTGGAGCGAGGCGATCTGCTCCATTCGCCACTCCTTCACCGCCGCCCTCGCGGCCATGAGGGCGTCCTCGGGGTTGACAGCGTAGGGGTCCCACTCCTCCTCTTCGATGAGCTGGAGCTGGGCACCCTTGACGGGGGGCGGTTTCTGGGCAGCACGGCCTCGGATCATAGGCCAGTTCTCGCTGAACACCTGAAGGGCCGGGCCAAAGCAAGACAGATACAAGTCTACCCCGCCGATCCCTGCTTCCTGAAACTCCTTAACCCGCTCCTGTACGACCTCGGTGACCCTTGGCTCGATGTCCTCCCAGTAGGTCGTCTCCGCATCGTCGGAACACTCCTCTCGTGGGCGGCACACCAGGAAGATCGTGCTCTTCGCGGCATTCTTCTCCTTGATGTGCAGACTGCCTTCTGCCTCGGTGTTGACCGGCCAACTTGCGGTAATGACAAAACCAGCCTCGATCAGTCCCTTCGCCAACGCATCCCACGCACCGCTTGCTTTGTGCGTAAACATCAGTGTCATAATGCCATCGGACTTCAGCACACGTCGGGCCTCGGTAAAGATCGCATGCATCCGCTCTCGATAGTCCTTGGCCGCTCGTTTCCTGGCCCCTCCGCTGCCCTTGACCCGACTGAAGTCCTTGAACTTCGCAGGGTTAGCCACCGCCTCCCGATCTTTGTCCGTAAGATAGTCGGCGAACTGCTCGGGAAAAAGAAGGCCAGCGGTCCGCTTGAGCCAGACATAGAAGAAGTCGGCTAACTCCGCGTACATCACGTTGCCATAATACGGCGGGTCCAGAACCACCGCGTCAATACTGCTGTCTTCAACGGATCCCAAGTCGTCGCCCGATTCACGCATCATCTTGATCGGCGGCGGTTCCTGATGGTCATGTGACCAGAGGCGGTTTCCGCTCGTCTCGTCGTCAACCGTCTCACCAGCGGCAAGTTCGATCAACTCGTCGAGGGCTTTTCCGGTTTGCTTGATGGTAGCCTAGCCCGGCGATCGTCGGAGCCATCTCAGCGTAGCTCCACTTGAACGAGAAATCGTGGCGATCAAAGACGCCGGCAACGACTTCCCGATTGGCATGCCAACGAACCATGCGGGCGTTGTAGTTCAGCATCTTGTCGAGGGCCAGGGCGATGTACGTCAACGCGGCGGCATCAAGATCGCTCGCATTGCCGCCGCCGCCGCATTCCTGGAGAAGCTCGCGAAACACCTCGACGGACGTGCAATGCCCCAGAAGCTGGCGAGGCGAGAACATATCCCGCCAGAGCGGCATGCCGTACTGACGGGGGCGATCATCGTTCGTATTCGTGGGAAACTCCTCATCGGGCACGATGTCGCGTGCCTGCCACTCGGGCATCTTCTCGGCAAGAGCCTTCAGGACCTGTTCGCTGACATCGTCCTTGGGCCGTGGGGCACGGAAGCCACGGGCCTTCCTATACTTTGGCTTTCCGGTCTTCGCGTATCCCGTTAGCTGCCGCTCGGTGTAGACAACGGCATAGAGTTGCTCGCCCATGTTTCCGGCCTGGGCTTGAGCCTTGATCTCGTCGCCGTCGATTACCCGTGTGCAATCAGGAAATGGACACAGCCCATCGCCGCCCTTGACTGTTCCTGCTGATTGATCTTCGACCTTGTGGACGATCCCGAATTCGCAGCGGCGATTGGCTGGGTGGTCTGTTTGCGGTATGAGCCGGACGCCGACGCCCTTGTTGTTGAGTTTCCAGTTCGGACTCAGCGGCACCAGCCCGCCGCAATAAGGACAGGTGATAGTCCGGGCCCAAATCCAATTCGTGGCCTCGGAATCATCTGACGGCTCCTTGGGAAAGAACGGGGTGAGCTTCACATCCCTTCGCTCTACGTATACTGCCGCAAGATGACGAAAACGCGATGCAAGTGCCGACCCAAGCTTCGCCGGAAACTCTACTGTTGCCCTGAGAATCAGCCAAGCAACGGCATTGAGATCGTTGGCAAACGTGTCGCACCCCAGCCGAAGAGCTTCAAACGGAATGCTTCCCCCTCCGGCAGTGGGGTCCAGAACCCTAATGGTCCCGCGTGGGCCAAGGGCTTGATCGAGCCAACGGATGTCTCCAAGTGAGGGTAAATGCTTGAAAGCACGAGGGTATGAGTATGCCTCCCCCGCAAAGCGTTCGCCCGTTTGTTTGGCCTTATCTATACGACGGCGAGATTCAACCGGGTCACCGTGAATACCCAGCAAGTGCAGGAACTTCTGTTGGTCGGCATCTTGGGGCAGAAGCGAAGCCAGTATGGCCGCTCGGCTGGCTACAAGCGGACGCCGTGCCCACCAAACATGCAGGCGATTCGGAGCGGGAAACGGCGTCATTGGCGTTCTCTCACGCAATGACTCAATGCCAATCTCTGCAATGGGCAACCATTCCTCGATGAGCCTTCGCTGTCGTCCTGTTGATGCAGAGGATGCGGCCTTGGGTCTCGTGGCGTCGTCTTCTGCTTTCTGTGTCATGTGGTCCCCGGTTCTCACACGTTGCGGCATATGTTCAGTTACGGTGTCGTAAGAAGGATTCGTAATGCGGCCAGCACTCGCCTCGGGTAAACTCGATGCACCGCCATACCCAACCAATACCCCGCTTCTTCCCGCGTCATCTTGTCCACACCTTCGGCAACCAAGCGGATGCGGTCGATGCTTCGCATGGGGGCAAGGGCACGAAAGAGCAGAGCAAGGTTCAACGCCACATCCTCGTCCAGCGGATACGCGACGGTTTCCCCCTTTCGCAAGCTGTTCAGCTTGATGCCGCTGTTCTTCAGCCGTCTAAGCACCTTCGTTTCCACGAGCCTCAAGGGTCGGCCCTTCAGTGCCGCTGTCCGTTCGGGCTCTCTCAATCGGGGTGTCGCCGGGCTGGGCAACTGCCAGATGGCGAGTTCCAATTCGCTGCCTCCGATGCCCAACGCCCGAAGCTCATAGAGAGGATGGGAGGAGCCGTCGCCTGAAGTCCTGGCCACGGTCTTCTTTGATTTGCGTTTCGCCATGCCTAACCTTCCTTGTCGGCGGCAGCGTTCGCCTCGACGTAGGCTTCGCCTCCGCCGTACTTGGTCATCGCCTTGATGAACGCCTCAGCCTTGTCCTGCACCGTGGCAAGCGGGGTTTCAAACCGAAGCGAGTAGCTGCCCTCGAAGCTGTGGTCATCCGCCATCCGCAACTGGGCTTCGAGGAACGACTTGACCGCGTTGGCCTTGGCGATGCTGCCGGTGAACTCGACCTCGAAGGATTCGATGCCCTCCGCCGTGAGGTTCGTGGAGAACGAGCACTTGATCTCGGCTCCCCGGTACGTGGCGACCGCCTGGTGAACGCTCCACGTCGCCTTGGCCTCATACAGCTTCATCCGCAGTTCGCTCAACGCCTTGATCTTATTGGTGCGTGCTTGCTCGAATAGAACGATGAGAGCCTGGTTCAGTGGTCCTTCCGCTGAAAGTGATGCGGGCGTTTCCTTTTTCCGGTCTTTGTCCTTATCTTTGGCCTTATCTTTGTCCTTGTCTTTGTCTTTGTCCTTATCTTTGTCCTTGTCTTTCTTCTCTTCCTTGGGCTTGCGAGGCCACACGCCCAACTCCTTCGCCTTCGCAAGCGTATCGACGAAGGCGTTCGCGGACAGTTCCACGCTTGGAGCAGGATCGCCCTTGCCCCAGACCAGATCACCCTTGCGGTAGATGAACACTTCGGAGTCGATGCCATCACGAATGCACTGGATGAGTGGATCATCGTTCAGCAGAATCGAAAGTTTGGCAGCCTTGCGGAACTCGTTGCGAAGCTCCTGCGTGGACAGCTCACCCTTGACCTTGAGCGGGGTCTGGTCTCGCACGAACGTCGGAGCATCGGGGTTGTCCCCAGCGTCGAGGAGCTTCTTCTGTTCGCGTAGCGTCCTCTTGATGTGAACCTGGCCGTTTCCAGGGCTGTCGGATGCATTGGCGACTTCAATGGCCGTGTGGCCGAGCTGAGCGTCACCTCCAGGTAACGGCATGTGTGATGGGTAGAACAGATGCCGGTAGCACTGCATGATCGCGACGGCGATCTCGAACGATGATTTCTCGTATTGCTCGTTGACCTGTCGTTGCTGGTAGTCGGCAAGGTCTTGAAGCCGCTCGGGACGGCGAAGCTCCTGGAGGCCGAGTCGCCGACGAACAGCCTGTTTCATGTCATCACGCAAGCGTTCGTCACAAACCAGAAAGACGATGTTGTTGCGGTACGTGCGGAGTTCGTCGTTGGCTCCTTTCCGCGTGGCCATTCGAACGATCTCGGATGGCAGCGATGTAGGTTGCTCCGAGACTGCGAACGCGTCGTAGCCGAGGACAATGATGTATGGGCGACCGTTGCCGATGTCGTCCGGGACTTCATAGGGTCCCGCCGGGAAGAAGACCGGCTCGAAGCTCGTGCCCCGCTGCTCGAACAGCATCCGGATCTTCTCGTTTAGGTAGGTGCGAGCCTCCCCGGGATCGACCTCGTTCATGGCCTTGCGGGTCATCTGGGTCAGGTTCGGCTCGGTGAGCAGCCGGTGAGGTGCCCCCGGCTTGTCGTCAAGGTACAGCGACTCGGCGACGAATTGCTTGCGGGCAGCCTCCACGAAGCTGGGTTCGATGACGGGCGAGCTGACAGAGTACCGAAGCCATTCGGGCGTGATGCCCTTGGCAGCATCGCCGTATGCCAAAGTGTGCAGGAAGATCGTCCGGGCCGCGTAGCTCGTGACCGGCGGCTGGCCGGGGTAATTCTCGTTGTCGAGTTTCTCGGCGGTCGCTGCTGACTTGCCCGGAACAGACGCCACGTCCGAAGCAAGGGCTGGGGTGTAGGCTCCTTGCCCAAGCTTCGTCGTGATCTCGTCGCGGATAGACCCCACACCGGGGTTGATGTGATGTGGATGAATGGCGAACGCATCCTGCGGCTTGGTCTTCCAGAGGTTGTGCACGGTTCGTGCCAACAGCCGAAGCATGCCGCGAGTTCGATGGAACGTGGAGAGGCTACTTGTCTTCTCGATCAGCGTGTTGAGCGTTTCGGGATGAAAGGGGTAGCCATGTCGGAACTGGTCCCGTGCGTCGGCGTCGAAGGCCTCCGAAGGCAGCGATTCCTTGTTACGGTCCCAGAGCGAACAGTACTCCGCGACGACCTCCTCGGCAG
This sequence comes from uncultured Planctomycetales bacterium, assembly GCA_964391465.1. GTDB lineage: Bacteria > Planctomycetota > Phycisphaerae > UBA1845 > CAYMME01 > CAYMME01. The sequence goes on along the minus strand of CAYMME010000081.1, from coordinate 3,416 downwards.
CCGAGAGATCGACCCGCTGGAACAGCCGTCGCCGGAGGACATCGACCGTCTCGTCCTCTTCCGTTGGGTTCAGTTGAGTGGCCTTGCGTGCGACGACGCTCTCGGCCTCGTCGAACGCGGACATGGCGATCTGCTGCTCCGCCTTGTAGGCGTCGGTGGCGACCTTGTCCTCGGCACGGACGGCCAGGGTGAAGACAAGGCACACGTTGGGCGTCGAGGCCACCGCCTTGAGGAGAGCCTGGATGAACGCGGCGAACTGGTCGGTGGCGTTCGGGAAGACCGGAGCGACCTTCCGCAGGTAGATCGCTATCTCGTCGATCAGGATCAGCGTGGGCTCGTTGCCGAAGAGTTCGACGATGGTGTCCATGCCGGGGGCCACGTGGGTCTCGTCGCTCTTTTGCACTCGCTCAAAGCCCTCCCGTCCAGCCAGCCGATAGGCCATCTCACCCCAGAGGCTTCGAGCGAGAAGATCGCCTTCCAGCCGGACGCCGTTCGCAGGATCAGAGTTCTCGCCGTCCAATGCTGCCACACGGACTTTACCCTTGGGGAGCAACGATGGATCGACGAACTCCTCGGGCTGCTCGACGCCCTGCATGCCGCGGACCGCGTGGACGAGTGCGATGAGGCTGTGGGTCTTGCCTCCGCCGAACTGCGTGTCGAGGCGGACCACCGAGTTGATCTCCCCGCCAACGTCGCTCAAGCGTTTGCAGATGGTCTCCAGGAGGGTACGAAGGCCGCGGGTGGGATGGGTGTGCCGGAAGAAGATGGGGGCCTCGCCATACTCCGGGGGTGCGGTGCCGTTGACCACGCTGGCCAGCTCGGCAGCGAACTCCTCATCACGGATCCGGCCCTTCGTCACGTCGTCACGGGGGTCGCAAAGATCAAAGATGGTCTTCATAGTCTTCTCTCGTAAGGTACGACAGGACCAGCAGCCCCCATTGTGCCAGAGCTTCCCCCACCACGCCAGAGCCGGGCACAAGCGGATCCCCTCCCGGGTCGAACGAGGTCGGGCATGTGGTTACGATGCATGGGAAGGGGGTGCAGCCACCAAGGGAAGCTAGCCATGAGTGAAGATGTAGACGATCGGGTTGGCCGAAGCGAGTTTCGCGTCCCACCTATTCTCAAGTCCATTGCAGCGGAGGTCGGTGCGGAGAACCTCACGCGACAGATCGAACGCATCGAGAAGGCGGGCGAGATCGATCCGTGGTTGCCCATCGGCACGGCCAAAGAGCTGATTGAGACCACGTGCAAGACGATCCTGGAGCAACGCGGCAAATCCATTCCTACGGGACTGACCCTGACCCAGCTCGTCAAGGAGACGGAGAAGGAGCTGCCGTTGGTTCCCGGCGAAGTTCCCAGTGAGCGGAAAGCGAACAAGACGCTCCGGACTCTGGTGAACAACCTCACGTCTGTCGTTCAGGGCCTGGCCGAACTTCGAAATGAGTTCGGAACCGGCCACGGCCATGATGCTCTGGCCCCCGGGCTGCGACCTCGGCACGCGAGGTTGGCCGTCGGTGCAGCCACCGCGGTTGCGACGTTCTTGTTCGAAACTCACTACGAAAGCGAGCGACCAGCGGGTGATCTGGGGTACCGAGTCAGCCGTCTTATCGCGAGCCTACAATGGCCGGACGCACAGGACCGGCTGCACGCCGCTGAGCAACTGATAGAGATCGGAGCCGAGGCGAAGAAAGCCGTGAGTGCCTTGGTTCGAGCTTTGGATGATGCCGATGCAGACGTTCGGGAAAAGGTCGTCGATGCTCTGCGGTCGGTCGATCCCGAGGGCAACGCGACTGTCCAAGCTCTCGTCGCCGCGTTGAGGGGTGATGAGGTAGCCTATGTTCGGGCACGGGCTGCGATAGGTCTAGGCGAGAGTGGACCAAGCGGAAAGATCGCCGTGCCGGCTCTGATAGAGGCTTTGGACGACGAGTCAGAGCAAGTTGTGAATTGGACTGCGTACGCCCTCGCAGAGATGGGACCTGACGCGGAGCAGGCGGTACCTGCTCTGAAAGGGAAACTAGACTCTCAGAACATGAACGTACAAGCCAACATCGCGACGGCCCTGTGGGAGATATCTCGCGATGCTGGTCTCGTCGTGCCGATCCTCATCAAGGTGCTCAAGCATCAGATACAAGAAGCCAACCGCGGTGGCGAGGAGCCATGCATGAGCTGGATGGATGCGACGGGTGGCTTCATGAGAATCGGACCCGCGGCGAAAGAAGCCGTGCCTACTCTCATCGAGGCTCTCACCAGCCGAGGCGGGTCGCTTCGCTGCAACGCGGCCACTGCTCTAGGCAGTATTGGGCCAGCCGCGGCTGCGGCTGTACCGGCTCTGATCGAAGCACTCGACGATCCGGACTGCGGGCTTTCAACTTATGCCGACGCTGCTCTCGCGAGGATTCGGATCTCGCCTCCAGAGGACTAATGCACGGGATTGCTAGGCCGACCGGATCGGCGATTGATGCCAGCGAGAGTGAGCATCTTGCGAACTGTCGGTCTTGAGATCCCGAGAGCTTTGCCTATCTCGTCGTAGGTCAGGCCACGGCTACGGAGTTCCGCCACCCGCTTCGGATCGACCTTGTAGGCCCCGCGTGGCCTTCCTCCAGGGTGACTCTTGCCAGCCTTCTCCAACTTCGCCAGCCAGGCGTCGATGCCCGCCCGTTGCCGCTCCTTTGCGTTGGCCCGTTCCATCTCCGCCACCGCCGCGATGACGGTGAGCATGAACTTTCCGGCCGCCGATTTCGTGTCGATGGGCTGCCCGCCCAAGTCCATGATCCGCAGCGAGACGCCGAGCCTTTCCCATTCCTCGACCGTCCGTAGGCAATCGAGAGCGTTGCGGAATGCCCGCTCCAGCTTCCAGACGACGACCTCCTTGACCCGGCGTGCCGCGATTTCCGTCTGCATCTTCTGGAAGCCCGGCCGCTCGGTGTTGCTCCCCGTGGCCTTGTCGGTGAACCACCGCACACCGTCGAGACCCCGTGCGTCGAGGCAACGCTCAACCTCACGTCGCTGGCTATCCAACTTCTGGTCACGGGTACTCACTCGGAGGTACGCCGCCACTGCACCGTTACCATCGCCGTTGCTGTTCGCGTTCATGGTTGTGTCTCCGAACCGGGAGCACCGATGAGCGGGTCGGCCCACCGATGCCCCCGAGGTTTGTCTTGTCACGCCGCCGCCGACTTCGCCCGTCGCCCGAGCACGCCCCGTAGCTGGTCGATGGCGTCCCGGATGTTGTTGCCGACAAGCGGCACGTCGGCCTTGCCTTGGAGGTAGGAAAGGAACCGGAAACCGTCCGGGATCGGCAGCCCTTCCGCCTTGGCGATCCGTTCAAGGTGCTCGGCCACGGCCCGTGCGTGGGGCTTGCGGAACCGGAACCGTCGCCACCGCGAGTACAGCCCGTCCACGTCGTCGGCCCACGT
>CAYMME010000080.1:0-22749 GCA_964391465.1 uncultured Planctomycetales bacterium | reverse complement strand
CTGACGGTACCAGCACGCTCAGGGGAGTTCATGCACGCTTGCCGGAGGGACACGGCAGTCCGACGGTGAGCAATTGCGTGTTCAACCGGAACGCAGCAGGCGTTCATGGGGGCGGGATGTCGAACACGGGCAGCAGTAGCGTGACGCTGTCCAAGTGCGCCTTCAATGCCAACTTCGCGACGGACGCCGGCGGCGGCATCTACAACGACGACAGTGATCTGATGTTAACCGACTGCGCGCTCACCGGCAACTCAGCGGCGAACGGTGGAGGGATCGCGAGCTGGTTCAGCAACGCAACGCTGAACGCATGCGCATTCACCTCCAACTCGGCAGTCTTCACCGGCGGTGGCGTTCACAACAACAACAGCAACGGCACACTAACCGACTGCCTGCTCACTGGGAACTCGGCAGGGAACCAAGGCGGCGGCATGTGGAACGGTTCGAGCAGCAACCCTCAGTTGACCAGGTGCGCGTTCGACTCGAACACTGCGGACGCGCACGGTGGCGGTATGTGGAACGAGAACAGCAGCCCCATTCTGAACGACTGCACGTTCACCTTGAACTCCACCGTCGGATCCGGCGGAGCAATGAACAATCAGGTCAGCGACCCGACACTGACCGACTGCGCGTTCAGCGGAAACGCGGCATCGAATGACGGCGGAGGCATGCGCAACCTAAGCAGCAATCCGACACTGACCGACTGCGCGTTCAACGGGAATACGGCGTTCGGTGGCGGTGGGGTGCACAACCGGGAGAGTAGCCCGACGTTGACCAACTGCACGTTCAACGGGAACTCAGCACCCGGCGACGGCAACGGCGGTGGGATGTCCAACTCAAGTGAAAGCAGCCCCACACTGAGCGAGTGCGCATTCGTCGGGAATTGGGCAGGCTGGGGTGGCGGGATATACAACCACTACGGCAGCAACAACCCGACGCTGACCAACTGCACGTTCAGCGGGAACTCAGCGGGGAACGGGACGCCTCTACGCGGCGACGGCGGCGGGATGTTCAACAAGGGGGGCTGTAGCCCTACACTGACCAACTGCACGTTCAACGGGAACTCGGCCGACCGCTACGGCGGCGGGATGGTCAACCATTACTGGGAGGACCAGGAAGGCAGCCCGGTGCTGACCAACTGTGCGCTCAGCGGAAACTCGGCAGGTCAGTTGGGCGGCGGGATGTACAACGGCGGCGGCAGGCCGGCGCTGACCAACTGCAGGCTCAGCGAAAACTCGGCAGATCAGTCAGGCGGCGGGATGTACAACGGGAGCAACAGCATCCCAACGCTGACCAACTGTACGTTCAGCGGGAATGTCGCCGTCGGTTCTGGCGGCGCAGTATTCAACGAGGCCACCGCCGATAATTCAACGCTGGTCAACTGCATCCTTTGGGGCAACCGCGACTCGTTCGGCACGGAGGAGTCTTCCCAGATTTGGTCCGAGCAACCCAGCGGCGCGGTCGTCGACTACAGTTGCATTCAAGGCCTGACCGGGGCGTTGGGGGGCGTCGGGAATACCGGTGACGATCCGTTGCTCACGCCCGACGGCCACCTGAAGCTCGGCTCACCCTGCATCGAGACCGGCGATCCGGCTTTCGTGGTTGATCCGGGTGCACCCACTGACATGGACGGCGAGGATCGGATCCTCGGCGGGCGCGTCGATATGGGGGTCGACGAGTTCCTGGACACCGACGGCGACGGTCTGCCGGACTGGCTCGAGATCGAGATCAGCGGCTCGACCACCGGGGCTGACCCCGACGGTGACCCAGACGACGATGGCTTGACCAGCTTGGCCGAGTACGAGTTGTATAGCAGCGACCCGACGGCTCCGCCTTACTACGTCGATGACGAACTCGGCGACGACGCATATGACGGCCTGGCGCCCGAGCCGGCCGAGGAAGGTGTCGGACCCAAGAAGACCATCCAGGCCGGAATCGACACCGCCGGTGACGGCGACACCGTCCTGGTGGCGGCCGGAACCTACACGGGCGTTGGCAACGTCGAACTCATCTACGGCAGCAAGGCGGTCGTCGTGCGGGCGTCGGCCGGGGCGGCGACGACCGTGATCGAATGCGCGAGCAGCGCACGCGGTGTGAACTTCGACTCAGGCGACCTGGCCTCGTCGGCGCTGCTGGGCTTCACGATCCAGAACGGCCAGGCCGATGTCGGCGGCGGCATCCGGTGCCTCAACCTGGCGCAACCCAGCATTGCCGATTGTATCTTGCGTGCCAACACGGCCACCGACGAAGGCGGCGGTCTGTACAGCCTTGACAGTAGTCCGATCCTGACCAACTGCGCGTTCGTGGCGAACACGGCTGTGACCAGCGGCGCGGGGATCCATTACGAGCAGGGGACGCCAGAGCTGACCGGCTGCGCGTTTTACGGCAACAGCACGGACGGCTTCGGCGGCGGCATGTACATGGACCGCACCAACCCGTCCATCACGAACTGCCTATTCAGCGGAAACACGACTGCCGGTGACGGCGGCGGAGTCTACAAGTACACGGAGAGCAGTCCGACGCTAACGAACTGCACGTTCAGCGGTAACACGGCGGGGAACGCCGGTGGCGGAATCCACAACTTCACCAACGTAGGCGCCGGGACCGCAACGCTGGCCAACTGCGTCCTCTGGGGCAACAGCGACAGCGGCGGTGTGGATGAATCCGCCCAGATTCATGACCTGAACAGGCGCTCGAGAGCACCGATCATCAACTACACGTGCATTCAGGGCTTGACCCGCGGTTTCGGCGGCACCGGCAACATCGGCGACGACCCGCTGCTCGCGGATACCGACGGACCCGACGGCATCCTCGGCAGCGCCGACGACGACGTGCATCTGCTCGACGGCTCACCCTGCATCAACGCGGGCGATAATGACGCCGTACCTGGAGACGTGACCACGGACTTCGAGGGTGACGATCGCATCCTGCAGTGTGGGGTGGACATGGGCGTTGACGAGACGTCGTACATCGGGCCCGACTGCAACAACAACAGCGTGGCCGACGCCTGCGACATCGCGGATGAGACCAGCCAGGACCTCAACGACGACGGCATTCCGGACGAGTGCCCGACGCTGGTCAACATCTGCTACGGCCTGGGCGAAGAAGGGCTCGGTGACCCCACGGCCTTCGTCTCATCGAAGTCCAAGCACGTGGCATTCGACAGGCTCAACATCCTGGTGACCGAGAGCGTCAGTCTCGTCGGCCCGGACCCGTGGTGCACCAGTTCGACCGGCGGTTCACCGCCGAGCGTAACGACCATGATTCCGCTCGGTGGCGGAGCGTACGAGGTTCGACTCGATGGCCCGATCGAGGTGGGCGAGTGGACGACGCTGGCGGCACCCGTAGAGAACGCGTCGGGCTTCGAGGGACAACTCTGTTTCCAGGTCGGGCAACTTCCCGGCGATGTGAACGAAGACGCTCAGGTGAGCCTTGCCGATGCCACGCGCTTCGGGCCGCTGTTCGACGCCGGCGGACCGTTGAGCCTCGGCGATCTCAATGGTGATGACCAGGTCAACCTCAACGACGCGACCAGCTTCGGTCAGATCTGGAACGGCACGAACGGCGAGGGCAAGAACCCCGACGGCACCGGCGCCTGGAACGGTGAGGGGTTGCCGCCGCGCCCGGTGTGCACGTGCCCGTAGAGACGAAGGAAAGGGATCAAGGGATCGAGAGATCAAGGAAGGGAGTACTGCGCGCCTCTTGTAGCGGCCGGCGCCCCGCCGGCCGGACAGCCCGCGAAGCGCAGGGCGCTACGAAACGCCTTCGTCGAGAACGACGGCGGTGCACATCCTGAAGGCCGAGTAGTCCGATCGCAGCCCCTCGGCCACAGCAAGCCAGTCTCCGGACGCGCCCCCGTTGAAAGTGCGTCAGCGGGCGGTCCAGCCGCCGTCGATTGCGATGGCTTGGCCGGTGATGTTTCGGGCGTGGTCGCTTGCGAGGAAGGCGATCGTGCCAGCCACCTCTTCGACGGTGATGAACGCCTTCTTCGGCATGGGCTCGAGCATGATCCGCTCGATCACCTCGTCCTCCGAGATGCCATGGGCAGCGGCCTGGCCGGTGATCTGGGCGTCTACCAGGGGCGTGCGGATGTACGACGGGCAGATCGTGTTGATCGTGATGTCCGTGTCGGCCGCCTCGAGCGCGACGGCCTTGGCGAGGCCCAGCAAACCGTGCTTCGAGGCAATGTAGGCAGACTTGAACGGCGAGGCCACGAGCGAATGGATCGACCCGATGTTGACGATCCGCCCGAAGCCCCTGCTCCTCATGCCGGGCAGCACCGCCTGCGTCATCCGACACGCGCCGCGGAGCATCACGTCGACGAGCCGATCCCATTGCTCCTGGGCGAATGTCTCGAGCGGCGCGACGTGCTGAAGGCCGGCATTGTTGATGAGCACGTCGACTGCCTGATCTCCCAAGCTTCGGCCGAGGGATTCGATGTCGGCCTCGCTCGTCACATCCAGGCGGAAACTGCGGCCGAGGTCGGGATCGGGAAGCAGTCCGACCGTCTCTCGGGCCGCCGCCTCGTCGAGGTCGGTGGCCACGATGCGATGCCCCATGCGGGACAGCTCAACGGCCAGCCCGCGCCCCAGGCCGCTGCCCGCTCCGGTGATGAGAATGCTGTGGGTTGTGCTCATGTCTGTGAGACCGTGATCCGGAATCGTGCGTTCATGATGCCTCCGTTTGCCGCTTGCCCTTGACGTACTCATCGCGCAGCACGCGCCGCATGATCTTGTTCGAGGCCGTCCGTGGCAGTCGCTCCATCAGGCACAAATCATGAATCCGGAACAAGGGGTTGAGTTTCTCCTTGATGGCAGCGTTCATCTTGCGGCGAAGCTCGTCGGCGTCAAGTGGACCGCAACCGACTGTCCCCGCGCAGACGACGAGTTGGCTGGGCCCTCCCCCGGCCGGGGCGACCGCGATGGCGGCAACCTCGGGCACGCCGCCGACGCCGGTCACCGCCCGCTCGACCTCGGCCGCACCCACCTTGATCCCGCCCAGATTCATCGTGTCGTCGGCGCGACCCAGCGCTCGAACGTAGCCGTTCGGCAGCCGCTCGAGCTGATCGCCGTGGCGGCGCAGCGTTTGCCCGTCGGGGCCGGTCGGCGTGCCGGCATGGTAGACCTCGTGATGGTCACGATTCAGCAACCGGCCGGACAGCCCCATCGCCGGCGGGATCAGGAACACCTCGCCCACGTCGGCCGACCGTCCCTCGTCGTCGAGGATCACGAACGCACTGCCCAGGGCGGGCGTGCTGAACGCGGCGGGCAGATTCGGCTGCACGACGGTGCTGGTGATGTATCCGCCGCCGATCTCGGTGCCGCCGCAGTACTCGATGATGGGCTTGCCGCCGGCCAGCTCGCTGAGCCACCGCATGTCGGCAGGATTCGAGCACTCGCCGGTGGAGCTGAACGCGCGAATGGCCGTCCAGTCCAACCCATCCATGCATTCGGTTTCGCGCCAGCGTCGGACCAGGCTCGGAACGACGCCGAGCATGTTGACGCGTGCGTCCTGAACGAACCGGCCGAAGTCGCGATCCAGCGGTGGGCCGTCGAACAACGCAATGGTGCCGCGGTTGATCATCGTCGCGAAGACCAGCCACGGCCCCATCATCCAGCCGAGGTTCGTGGGCCAAGCCACTACGTCGCCCGGATGGATGTCGTGATGGAAGAACCCGTCGGCCGCCGCCTTGATCGCGGTGGTATGGTCCCAGGCGATCGCCTTCGGCTCGCCGGTGGTGCCGGATGAGAACAGGATGTTGACGGCCGCGTCGGGCGAAGCATACGTCGCTTCGTCCGCGTCCTCATCGCCGATGAAATCGGCCCAGGTCGAGTCTCCGGCCCGCAGCTCAGGTCCGGTCCGTCCGTCGGCGTCGACCACGACCGTCCGAGGTGCCTCAGCCTCCGCGGCGCGATCGAAGACCGGCAGGACCTTGTCGCCGCGCCGAATGCACGACACGGTGAACAGGGCCTGCGCGTTACTGATTCGCAGCCGGATCCTAACCTGCTCGGCGGAGAAGCTGTCGGCGATCGAGACCACCACGCACCCGGCCCACACGATCCCCAGGTAGATCGGCACCGACAACGCCGTCATAGGCATGAACACGGCCACCGGCTCGCCCGGCCCCAATCCCATCCGCCGTAGCCCGTGCGCGACCCGGTTGGCCAGTTGCCGCACCTCGCCGCAGCGCATCGTGTGCAGGTTGCCGCCGGGCTCACCCCAGATGATCGCCGGCGCGTCAGCGTCGGCGTGGAAGCAGCTTTCGGCAATGTTCAATCTCGCGTCCCGCAGCCAGATCGGCGCGGTCGGCCCGTTGCTCAGATCAAGCGTACGCCGCGGCGGCTCGGCGAATCGGATGCCCAGCAGCTTGACGACGTATCCCCAGAACGCTTCGGGATCAGTGATCGACCAGTGGTACAACTCGTCGTAGGTGTTCAGGCCTCGGTCGCGCAAGGCGGCGGCGATGTTCGATCGCGCAATGGTGTGCTCGTCCGGTTTCCACATCATCTTCTCGAAACCTGCGCCGCCTTCCGCGCCGGACGTTTCACCTGACATCAGTTCTGACTCCGAGTGTTACCTCTCATGCGCGTGCCTGTCGATCCACCACGCTCCCTTACGGTCGCGTCTCGGTTCTGGGCACCGCCGCATCACCGGCGCTCTTCGCCAGGGCTTCCAGGACCGCAATGAGGCGGACATCGCGCTGCGCCGCGAGCTCCGGCAGCGTCGTCGCGCCAACTTCCTCTTCAATGCCGACCGCTAGTGCTTGTGCCGTTTCTCTGGTCAGTCGTGGGTTCCCCAGGTCATCCCACCATCGCTCGAATGCGGGGCCGAGGTGATCGATGAAATGTTGGATGCCGCCCGGCCCTCCGCCCAGATGGTAGATCAGGTGCGGTCCCATGCATGCCCAGCGCAGGCCGGGGCCGTGCTTGACCGCCGCATCGACGTCTTTGACGCTCGCGACTCCTTCGACGACCAGGTGAATCGCCTCACGCCACAGCGCCGCGGCGAGGCGATTGGCGATGTGGCCCGGCACCTCTTTGTGCAGTCGCACCGGTTGCTTGCCGATGCCGCGATAGAACGCGATTGCCCAGTCCGCGACCTCGGGTGCGGTCTGCTTTCCGCCGCAGATCTCAACCAGCGGGATCAGATGGGGCGGGTTGAACGGATGGGCGAGCACGAATCGCTCCGGCCCGACCCGACCGGCCTGAAGGTCCGAGATCAGAAGCCCCGAACTGCTCGAGGCAATGACAGTTGCCTCGTCCACCGCACCGTCCATCTGGCCGTAGACCTCGCGTTTGAGCGCGAGATCTTCGGGGCCGCTTTCCTGGACGAGGTCGGCATCACACACGGCGTCGGCAACGCTGTCGCAGAAGCTGACGCGCCCGGGGTCGGCCTCGCCGGGAAGCCCGAGCTGCGCCATGGCCTTCCAGGCCGTCGCGATAAAGTCGCGTACGCGCGGTTCCGCGTCGGGAGAAGGATCGTACACCGCCACCGTCTTGCCGTGAGCGAGGAACAGAGCCGTCCAACTGGCGCCGATGGTCCCGGCCCCAACCACGGCCACACGCTCAACCTGCTGTGGATCGATCAGATGGGTCATCTCGTCTCGCACCTCGGCAATGGATTGCGTTCCGGAGCCACGCTCGCGAATCCTACCACAGGATACGAACGCTTTTCACCATCGACCCTAGTGGATGCGGACACCGGGTGTGCGCCAGAACCGTGACGACGCGACCGTGCGCACCATCGCAGCGGGACCCGGAGACAGCGGCATCGCATATGCCCCATCGGGGCATCGGATCGTAGCCGGGGGTGGAGCGAAGCGGAACCCCCGGTAGCTGACGCAACCGACGATTGCCGCCCCGGCTGGGGCGGAGGAATGCGCAACTCGCGCAGCCACGTGGCGTTCCTCTGCCCCTGCCGGGGCAGTCTGCGATGTCACACCCGAAACCAGGGGCTCCGCTGCGCTGCGCCCCTGGCTACGATCCTGCGCCCCGTTCGGGGCGAGAGCCGAAACCACCGCACTTGAGGCGCACACGCCACGCCCAAGCCTCCGGACGACGAGTACCACGCACCAGCGTGCGCGCCGATCGCGCAACAGATCGATGGCGTGCATGCTGTCCCCGATCCGCGCTGGTCGTGTATGATCGGAACGCAGTCTTGGGGAACGCCTGTCGCCTCACGGAGACATCGCCATGTCCGACTCTGAACCGCGCGCATCCGCTCGATTGCCGCGACCAGGCGTTCTCGAAGACGGCCTCGCGCTCGTCGCTCTATGCGCTCTCGTGATTGCCGCCGCACCGACTTCCGTGCTGGCGGAGCGCACACGCAGACCCAACATCCTCATCATCGTTTCGGACGACCAGGGGTGGGCGGACATCGGGTACCACGGGTCGGACATCATGACGCCGAACCTGGACCGGCTGGCGGAGGCGGGGGTGCGGATCGAAAGCCACTACGTGTGTCCGACGTGCTCGCCCACGCGAGTGGCGCTGCTGGCGGGGCGGCCGCCCAGCCGGTACGGCATCCTCGGACCGATCGCGATGCGGAGCAAGCAGGCCCTGCCGACCGAGACGGTGACCATGGCCCGCATGCTCAAGTCGCGCGGATATCGCACGGGCATCGTCGGCAAGTGGCACCTGGGCCTGCGGCCGGAGGTCGGCCCCCGCAGGTACGGTTTCGACCACACGTACGGCTGCCTGCACGGCGGCGTGAATCAGTACACGCACCTCTACAAGAACGGCGACCGTACCTGGCATCGCAACGACGAGTACATCGAGGAGACCGGGCACGCCACCGACCTGATCGGGGCCGAGGCGATCCGGTTCATCGAGGCCGGCGGAGGTGAGCCGTTCTTTCTGTATGTGGCGTTCACGGCCGTGCACATCCCGCTCCAGGAGCCCGAGCACTGGACATCGATGTACGACGGTAAGATTACTCACCCGTCGCGCAAGCTGTTCGCCGCCTGCGCCACGCACATGGACGACGTGATCGGCCGGATCGTCGGGGCCATCGACCGCGCGGGCCAGCGAGCGAACACGTTGATCGTCTTCACCAGCGACAACGGCGGGCAGAAAAGCTGGGCGCACGAAACGCAGTACGGCGGCGGCCACACACCCAACCCGGTGCTGGGAAACAACCTCCCGCTACGCGGGTGGAAGGGCCAACTCTACGAAGGCGGTGTGCGGGTCCCGGCCTTCGTGAGTTGGCCCGGCGTGCTCGAACCGGCCGAGATCCGCGCCACGGTGAGCATCCTCGACTGGTTGCCGACAGTCGCCGCTCTGGTCGGCTACGAAGCACAACCGAACCTGAACTGGGAGGGACAGAACATCTGGCCGCTACTGACCGGTAAGAGCAAACTCACCCCGCGCACGCTCTACTGGAAGACCGGAGCACAGGTCGCCGCGCGCCACGGCGACTGGAAACTGATCATCGACCGCCGCGACCCGGACAAGCTCGAGCTGTTCAATCTTGCCACCGACCCGTACGAGCAGCTCAACGTAGCCAAGGCATTCCCCAAGCGCCTCGCCGCCGTCCAGGAGATTCTAGAACAGCAGCAGAATCTCGATCCGTAGCTCCACGGGTGCCCCATCCTTCGCGGCAGTTTGCGAAGGGTGGGGGACGGAGCGCAGAGTCGGGCGGCGTTCCGTCACTCGCGAGGGATACCGACTGCGCGTAGGATGGCCCATTCCAAGCCTTCCTCGCGGGAGCGTGCGATGAGCGTCGTGATCACCGAGCAGTTGACCAAGCGCTATGGTCGCCGGGTCGGCATCGAGTTACTGAACCTGAACGTGGGCGAGGGGACGCTGTTCGGATTCCTCGGCCCGAACGGGTCGGGCAAGACCACGACGATCCGGGTGCTCCTGGGGTTGCTCAGAGCCAGCGAAGGCGCCGCCCGCATCTTCGGCCTCGATTGCTGGCGCGACAGTCACCGCATCAAGGCCGAAATCGGCTACCTGCCGGGCGACCTGCGACTCTATCCGTGGTTCACGTGCCGGGACGTGTCGAGAATCTTCGGGCGGGCGCGGGGACGCGACCTGACCGACGCGGTCGACGAGCTGGCCGCCGAGTTCGATCTCGACCAGGACGTACGCGTGCGCAACATGTCGCGCGGGATGCGCCAGAAGGTCGGACTGATCCTCGCTCTCGCGCACCGGCCTCGGCTGCTCGTGCTGGACGAGCCCACGAGCTCGCTCGACCCACTCATGCAGGAGAAGCTCTATCGCCACCTCCGTGCGTTGGCCGCCGCGGGGCACACAGTCTTCTTCTCCAGCCACACGCTGAGCGAAGTCGAGCGGCTCTGCGACCGCGTGGTGATTCTCCGCAACGGCTGGCTCATCGCCGACGAGACGCTGGAGGCGCTTCGCGCCCGAGCCCGGCGCGTGGTCACGATACGTTGGCAGCGCGACGCCAACGCAGCCGAGGTCACTCCGCCGGAGTTCCTCGATGTCTACGAACGAAGCAACCAACAATGGCAGGCCACGCTGACCGGACCGGCAATGGAACTGGTCCAATGGAGTGCCGCCAGGCCGATCGAGGACCTGTCCATCGGCCAGCCCGATCTCGACCGGCTGTTCCAGCAGTACTACCTCGGCTCGGAGCAGCACGCGTGAACCGCGGATTGATCCTCAAGACGCTGCGCGAGACCTGGCCGTGGACGCTCCTGTTCGCGCTGGCCGTGGGCGGCGTGGAGGTGCTGCTCGCCCACATTCTCCCTACGTTCTTCGGAGAAGGCTCGGCGGCGTTCCTGCAGTTCGGGTTCTTCCGAACGATCCTCGAGGGGCTGCTGGGAACCGAGGTCGGCAGCGCGCTGGGCCCCGAGATGGTCACATCTATCGCCTGGGTCCACCCGCTCGTGATGACCCTGATCTGGGCCCATGCGATCTGGTTCTGCACACGCGTGCCGGCGGGTGAGGTTGATCGCGGCACCGTCGATGTCTTGCTGAGCCTGCCGGTCTCGCGAACGCGGCTCTACGTGTGTGAGTCCGCGGTCTGGGCGGTGGCGGGTCTTGCCGTGGTCACGATGGCATTGGTAGGCAATCTGATCGGGGGCCGGTTCGCTCCGCCCGAGTTGCGGGGCACGCCGCGACAGCTCATCGTCGTGGTCGTCAACCTCTACTGCCTGTACCTCGTGGTCGGGAGCGCGACGCTACTGGTGTCGGCACTGAGTGACCGGCGCGGCCGGGCGGTCGGGGCCGCGATCGCATTCATTCTGCTCTCGACTTTGGTGGATTCTCTCGCCCCGTTCTGGGAGCCCGCCGGGCGCGTCGCGTTTCTGTGCATCACGTCCTACTATTGGCCGCTTCCGATCCTGCAGGGTGAGCCGTGGCCGGTCGCCGACATGCTCGTGCTTACCGCAGTCGCGATCGGCTGCTGGCTCGGCGCCGCCGTCGTTTTCGTCCGTCGCGATCTGCGCACGGGCTGACGACGCGACCCCGCTTGCATCGGCGCTCCGGAAGGGTATCCTGTTCACCACTGCAGTTGTTGTCCGAATGACGCCGACATGTCGGCTACGGAAGGAGCCTATCGGTGGCACGGAAAAGCCGCACGCGCCGTCTCACGGCGGGGGTCGCCATCGCGGCCATGGTCGTCATTGGGGGAGTCCTGCTCTGGCCGGAAACGGCCAACGACAAGGGCAAAAAGCCCGAAACGCCCGCCAAGCCGAGCGTAGAGGACACAAGCCCACCGGCCGAACCGCTCGCGCAGCCCGAGCCGAAGCCGACCGAACAAGAAGAGCCGGACACGGAGACGGCCAAGGAAGAGGAGGTACCGCCAGCCCCGCTGCCGGCGCCGACCTCGAATCCTGCATCACCCGAGGCCGTCCGACGCGCCGAAACCCAGGTCGAAAAGGGTAAGGCCGCCGAGGGCGCCGGCAATCTGCTCGCCGCCCGCGAGCACTACCGCCTCGCCCTCGAGCAGGGTCTGCCCCCGAAGGCCCGCCGCAACGTCCACGAGCGTCTGTACGACATCGCGGCCAAGACCATCTTTAGCCGCGCACGCGTCCCGGAAGACCCGCTGACCCGAACCCACGTCGTTGCGTCCGGCGAGAACCTACAGGTGATTGCCAAGAAACACAGAGTCACGGCCCCGCTCCTCGCCAAGATCAACGGGATTCGGAATCCCAACCTGATTCGCGCCGGGCAAGGGCTGAAGGTGGTCAACGGGCCGTTCCACGCCGTGATCGACAAGAGTGACTTCACGATGCGGATCTACCTGCAGGACGTACCGGTGTCCGAGTACCGGGTCGGACTCGGGGCGGACAACGGAACGCCCACCGGCAAGTGGCGGATCAAGGCCGGCTCGAAGCTCAAGAACCCCACGTTCTATCCACCGGCCAGCTACGGCGGGCCTGTCATCGCCGCCGACGACCCGAAGAACCCGCTCGGAGAACGCTGGCTCGGGCTCGAGGGCATTGAAGGGGAGGCCGTCGGACAGGAGCAATACGGCATCCATGGAACCATCGAGCCGGAGAGCATCGGCAAGAGCGGTTCCCTGGGCTGCATCCGCATGCTCAATGAGGATGTCGCGGAGGTGTTCGACACGCTCGTGCCGGTCCATTCAATCGTCACCGTCCAGCCGTAGCGCGTCAGCAGGTGCGTCCACCCGGCGCCGCGGCGTTTCGGGGGCGGCAAGGCTGTTCCACCAGTGGCAGCCTGCTCTTCTGCGCATGAGGAGACGATGATGGCACGCCGCAGACGGCAACGTGCCGGGCTACCCGTTGCGACGCCGCGCGTGAAGGTGTGGCTGGAGATCGACGGTGCCTACGCGTTCGGATTCGGGATCAGTGAGATCCTCAAGGCCGTTGACCGAGCCGGATCGATCAAGGCCGGGGCGGCGCGGCTGGGCAAGAGCTACCGGCACATCTGGGGGCGCATCAAGAAGACCGAGCAGGTGCTCGGCGAGACGCTGGTGCAAGCGCAAGTCGGCGGCGCGGGCACGCATCGGAGCCGCCTCACGGAGTTCGCCCAGCGCTGGATCGCGGACTACGATGCGCTGCGGGCACGAATGTTCCAGGTGGTGGAAGAGGAATTCGCCGACCGTTTCGAGCACGGCCGGCGGCCCGGCGTCACCGAGAAGACCGGCCGGCGCGGCCGCCGCACGACAACGACCCATCCACGAGCGTGATCCGATCTACGGCCCCACTTGTTGACCATCTCATTGCTTGACTCCCTAATGGCACGGCCATACCATCTGCCCGGTTGACCACGGGCCCGGCGAGGCGCGGCCCGGATTCGCGGAATCGATGGTTGTTGTCCGTGCCACTGCAGGAGAGAAGCCACATGCACAAACGGCCAGTGTTGCTCATGGTTGGCGCTCTGTCGGTCACACTGCCGGCCGGGCAGGCCGACGCATTCACACCCTGGGAGCCGCTCGCCGCGGATTCGTGGATCTACTTCGGGGCGCCGCAGGCCCGGCTGATCCTGCACACGGCGAACGCAGGTGACTACGAGGTCGGATTCGACCAGGCCGGGGGCGGCGCCGCGGCCCGCGGGATGAACGCGTTGCGATTCGCCTTCGGCGGTGCGGACACGGGCCATCTGACCACCGGCGCCACGAGCGGAAGCGTCGAGGTCAAGAACGTCGGCAATACGAGGACCTTTCGTGATCTGATCATACTCGTGGCCATCGACGCGGAGGTCCTGGGGCCGGGTTTCGGCATGACCCTGGGCGTCCAGGGGCAGACACCGTACACCTTCGACCCGGTCGGCGATTTCGGCTACTACGATGAACCCACGTATGACACGGGCCGGCCGTCGGCGTACTACTCGCTGACCACACCCTCGAGCGAAGAGGTGAGCTACCTGTTCGAGCAAGCGACGGTCACCGTTTGCTCTGTGCAGAATGTGAACCTCGGGCCGAGCGGGTCCGTCGTCCTGGACTACGCCTTTGCGAACCTCCCCGGCACCGCGGTCTTCAGTGTCTACGGGATGGACGCGGACGTAGGTTGGATCTATCACACGAATCGCACCGTCATCGACGAGAACAATCCGACCAAGCCCGTCTCGACGTTCGCCGTCGTGCCGCCGGCCGTGCCGGCCCTGTCGGCGTGGGGTCTCGCGGCGGGGGCGACGATTCTGGTCACGGTCGGCGGCGCCACACTGCGCCGGAGGCACAAGTGAGCGTGCTGATGCAGTCAGTCAGATTGGGCCGGCAGTCGCCCGGCGACCGAACGACTGTCGCGGGTCGTGCGTTCACACTTGTGGAACTGCTCGTCGTGCTGGCCGTGATCAGTGTGCTCGTATCGATCATGGTCCCGGCCTTGAAGCGCGCCCGCGACCAGACGAAACTCACGCGATGCCAGTCGCGGCTTCGTAACCTCGGCATCGGCGTGCTGGCGTACGCAGCGGAGAATCGTTCCTGGCTGCCCGTGGAGGCGCAGCTCGACAATCCGCACCGCGAGCTCATGGACTGTCTGCACAAGCGCGGGCACGTGCCCGACCTGCGCACCTACTACTGTCCGAGCCAGCGCAGGTCGGACCTGGTACATTCAGAGAAGAACGTGGAAGAGGGCAACATCGGGTACTTCTACTACTCGTGCGAGCAGGCGACGAGAAACCGGCTGGTGAGCACGTTCCTCAGGTGGAACGTCGACTGGCCGCGCCGGATGCGGGACACGATGGACCCCGATATGTGGGTCTTCAGCGACAGTTTCTTCAGCGGCGAGCCTACGGCGCACGACTACTACCGCAAGGGCGTCAACTACGTGACGATCGGCGGCTGGGTCCGCCTGCTCAAGCACCAGCCGCGACGGTACTTTCGTTGAGGAGCAACATGGTGGTCGTGCTCGTGGGACTCGACGACACGGACAACGAGACCAGCCGGGGCACCGGACACCTGGCCCGCATGCTCAGCGCCGAATGCGAGCGTCGCGGGATGCGACCGTGCGGGGTGACGCGCCACCAGTTTCTGGTCGACGCGCGGATTCCGTACACTTCGCATAATAGCGGGGCCTGCGTCGCGGTCGAGGCGGAGTCCGTCGACCAGATGTCGTTCGCATTCGACTTCGTCGCGGGACAGGCAGCGCCGGGCTCAGATCCGGGCGTGTGCGTCGCCTTGGGGACGGACGTCTCACGCGACATGATGGCTTTCGGCTGGCGGGCGACGCGCGAGGTGCTCGAGATCGACGACGCGATGGCCGCGGCTGCAGCCGCTTCGATCGCACTGAGGCCGCTGGGCGGCGACGGGCAGGGAGTGATCGGCGCGCTCGGCTCAGTCGCCCTGCGCGCGGACGGGAATGAAGGTCGGTTTGTCGATCTGCCGGGGCTGCGGGCGCTACCCGAACGTGTCAGCGCGGCGGCGCTGGCGGACTTGGGCATTCGGGTCGCGCACCCCTCGGATGGACGTGTGGCCTCAAGAGGTGATGTCTACGAGACGCTGGGATGGGTCCGGCCGCGGGTGGCAGCCGGAGCACCCACCCTGCCGGTAGCTTGGAGCGATGAGCACGATGCATGGGTCCCTATCGACCGGAAGAAGCAGCATAGCACTCGCTAGGATCGTCGGCCGCGATTCGCTGCGGATGCTCGTCATGAGTTGCGCGGTCGGCGTGCTGGCGGGGGTCGCCACGGCCCACCTCCGCCTGAACCTGGGGATGCCCGGCCACAAGGCGCTGCTGTGGATGACGCCGTTGATTGCGATGCGCCTCGTCATGCGCTGGCCGGTCGCGGCCAGTGTGGGGACGGTGTCCGCCACGGCGGCGTGCTGGGGCGTCGGCGGGAATCTGGGAGGAGGCGTCGGGAATCTGCCGCTGCTGCTGCTGGCCGGCATCGTGCTGGATGCGGCGGCGGCACTGTGCGAGAGACACCGACTCGGCGGGGTACTGACGGTCGTGCTGATGACCGGGGCGGGCGGCGCGGCCAACGTCGTGTGCATGTGCAAGCGATTACTGCTGCCGGTTCACGGCCCTCACGTGATCATGGGCATACCCGCCTTGGACCGCTACGTGCTCTTCTATGCTGGGTTCGGCCTGCTCGCGGGGCTGCTCGGGGCGCTGGCGGCAAGGGCGATGTTGAAAGCGAAAAGCAGGAAGCTAGAAGTCAGAAGTGAGAGAAGCGATGCGGCGCACAGGACCGACGTTTAGCGGGGAGCCGCAGGCGACCGCGTTACTGCCACGATGAAACGCTGCACTTGGGCCACCAACGAGCTCTCCGTCCGCTACCACGATGAGGAATGGGGCGTGCCCGTCCATGACGACCGTATGCTTTTCGAGTTCCTCATCCTCGAGGGAGCGCAAGCCGGGCTGAGTTGGGACACGATCCTCAAGAAGCGGGGAAGCTATCGCGAAGCGTTCGACAACTTCGACGCGTCGGCCATCGCCCGCTACGGCAAGCGCAAGGCCGGTCAACTGCTGGGCAACCCCGGGATCGTGCGAAATCGGCTCAAGGTGGCCTCGGCCATCGGCAACGCCAAGGCGTTTCTCGCCGTCCAGACCGAGTTCGGCAGCTTCGATGCCTACATCTGGCAGTTCGTCGACGGCCGGCCGAAACGCAACAAGTGGCGGTCGATCAGCCAGATCCCCGCTTCCACGCCCGAATCCGACGCGATGAGCAAGGACCTCAAGCGCAGAGGCTTCAACTTCGTCGGCTCCACCATCTGCTATGCCTTCATGCAGGCCGTCGGCATGGTCAACGATCACACGGTCGACTGCTTTCGCTACAAGCAGCTTGCCCGCGGCGAATGAGTTCTTGGGGCCGTTGGCGACTCAGCAGGGGAAGGGATCAAGCGACCAAGGGACTGAGGGACAAAGGGACGAAGGGACACAGGGGTCGAGGAGGACCGATGGTCCGCTGGTGCGAGATTGCTATCCCGCACCACCCTCCGTCAGGAATCCTCTCCTGCCTCGCGAACCCGAGTCGTCGGCTCGAGGCCGCCCTACTTCTTCACGAGCACGACGCGCTCGACGTTGATCGCGTTCTTGTCGCCGGGGCGCCCGTGAGGGAAGCCGGGACCTTCGAACTTGATGCGAGCCCACATGTCGAACGGCTGCTCGGACCGCTCGCGATCGAAGGCGTTGTCGATGTCGACCTGAATGATCCAGCTCCGGAAGAAGTACAGGTAGTACGATGGGGCGATCTTGAACGTGCCCATCTTGTACCAGTGGTAGCCCGGGCCGGGGACGTCGGCGGGCTGGATGACGCCCGTGCCGCCGCTGCGCTTGTTGCGCTGGTCGTACAGGCCCCACGGCATCGGCAGCTTGTACTTCTTCATGTCTTCGTCGGACAGCTCCAGCCGATTGGTGACGCCGCTTTCGGCCCCGGCGTCGGGCACGCGCTTGACGATGTCGCGCCAGTTGCGCGTCTGATCGGCGGTGTAGTCGAACACACGGCCCGGCGACATGCCGCGGAACTTCTCCGGCAGCGGCGCGTAGGCCGGGCGCACCAGCAGTGTGCGAACCTCCTCGTCGGCCTTCGCTCGCTCGCCGGCCCGGCCATTGGCCGGGATGCGCAGGTCGGCCTGCGCGTGCCACGTGTCCTTGTAGCGTGCAGCAATCGCCGAGCGATCCAGCGGCATCGCATCGGGATCACCGCCGGCGTGGACCCATTCCCGCACCAGCTCCGGGAACAGCACGACCGCAGCCCGGTCCAGGGGCAGCCGCGCGTGGCGCACGCGCCGCAACCGCACCGCATCGCCGCTTACAGCCTGCTCGGCCTGGTCGAACACGGCCATGACGTCCCGGACGAACGCCAGATCGAGGTACCGGTACTGTGGCGGCGACGCCCCCATGCTCAGGTAGCTCGGCTTGGCCGCCGAGGCAGCTTCGAGCTTGCTCAGGTACTCGCGGACGCGCGGCCCGGCCGGCCCGTAGAAACCGTCCGTGAAGTCCCGGAGCAGCGCCGCGTAGTCGCGGTAGGGATCCTCCAAGAGCTTGATCATCATCCAGACCTTCAGGTCGCGCAGGTCGGCCAGGATCGGGTACTCGTGCTCTGTGAACACGCCCTCGACGTTGTGCTCGGCGTAGAAGCGGTAGTCGGTAGCGTACGTGTGCACCGTCGGCATGGGCAGGCCGTAGTACGGCGCGTAGCTCACGGCGTAGTCCCAGATGCGCAGGTTCTTTGCCCGCTTGCCCCAGCTCAGCAGGTGGTCGCGAAAGGCCTGGTTCTCCGGATCGGTGATGGACTTCGTGAAGTTGCTGGTCGTGTCGCACAGGCGAATGATCACGTTGTCCCGCGGCCGGATGCGCCTGGGCGCCTTCTGCGTCATCTGGTAGGCGAGCGTGTCGATGGACACCTCCGGATGGTCGTCCTTGATCGCGTCGGCGATGTGGTTGAGGAAGTCCAGCAGCGGTCCGGCTTCCGACCCTTCCGCCTGGGCAATGGCCTGACACGCCGAACACTGACACATGCCGCGCCAGTCGTTCTGAGAGATGTCATACACCAGCGGCGCCGGGCGGCCGGCCTTCCGCGCCGCTTCCTGTGACTGAGCGATGTATGCCTCGAGCTTCGTGATGAACACCCCGCGCAGCTCCGGGTTCGTCAGGCAGAGTTGTGTTCGGTCGGCCTTTCTCTTCCCGTCGATCAGCGAGAACCATTCGGGGTGCACCTCGAAGTAGGTTTTGGGCGGGATGTAGTGGTTGAACGTGTGCACGTGATACGGAGGCCCGTATCCCATCTGGCCGCCGTACTCGCCCGCGATGGACGCATCACCCTGGCGGTTGAGGCGGTTGCGAGCGGCGAACCGGCCGCCGTCGTGGCCGTAGAGCATGTAGATGTCGCGGTAGCGGAAGGTTGGCTCCCCCTTCCGGTCGAGTTGCTCGACCACAAGCGTCGGCCTGCTCGGCGCACTCTCCTCGAACGGGTTCCACCACCGGACGCCGACGACATCCTCCAGGAACCGGTAGACGGCATACAGCGTCCCGCGCGGCCGACCGCCAGCCAACACCAAGTGCCTATCGACGGTGCGCATCACCCACGCCTCGGGCCCCATCGCGCTCGCATCGAGACCGTGCCGCTCGGCAAAGGCCGTGGGCCCCACATAGACGCAGGACTGCGCGGTCGCTGTTGTGGACTCCTCCGTAACCGTGAAGGTGGCGCCAGTGACCTTCGAAAGGTACGCGGCCAACTCGTCGGCGGCCGTTCGCTCGGCCCGAGTCGGCGAAGCGGCGAGAACAACTGAGGCCGTCGCCTTCCCGTCATCACTCAACGTCACCGCACCCGCAGACAGGGGTGCCGCCAACGTCACAATCAGACCGACCGCGGTCACACATCGTCGCATCGGAAGCGCCCTTTCATCTCACCGGAACTGAGCAACTCGCCGACGCCAGGGTCGACGAGCCGGCCGCTGCACGAACCAAGCTGACAGATTCTCCAAGCCACAGCAAGCGCTCCCGACGCAGCGCCCGCCGTTCGCCATTCGGCATTCGTCATTCTTTCCGCCATTCGTCATTCGGCATTCGACATTGCGTTGCCTCCGCGAGACTTGACACGCAGCAGCAGGCGTCCTAATAGAACGCCGAGCCAAGGCGGGCCGCGCCCGCCGCACCAAGACGTGTAGCACTGTTCCTACTTCGAGAGGTCTGTCTGCGATGTCCGAACTCGCTCTGTTGGGTGGCAAGCCCACGAAAACGAAACCGTTCCCGGTGTGGCCGATCTATGACGAAACCGAGCGCAAGGCCGTGCTCGGCGTGCTCGAGAGCCGGGCGTGGTGGCGTGACGAACCCGGCGAGCGAACGCCCGGGTTCGAGCGCGAGTTCGCCGCGTTCCACGGAGCCAAGCACGGCATCGCCTGCACCAACGGCACGCACGCCATCGAGGTGGTGCTCGCAGCCCTCGGCATCCGCGCGGGCGACGAGGTGATCGTGACGAACTACACGTTCGTGGCCACCGCCAGCGCGGTGCTCTTCTGCGGAGCGATGCCGGTGATGGTCGACGTGGCCGACGGCACATGGTGCCTCGACCCGGACCTGGTCGAAGCCGCGATCACGCCGCGGACCAAGGCCATCATCACCGTGCACATGGGCGGCCACCCGGCCGACCTCGACGCGCTCAAGGCGATCGCCGACAAACGCGGGCTGACGCTCGTCGAGGACTGCGCCCACGCTCACGCGTCGGAATGGCGCGGCAAGAAGATCGGCAACTTCGGCATCGCGGGCACGTTCAGCTTCCAGTCGAGCAAGCTCATGACCGCGGGCGAGGGCGGGGCCATCATCTGCAACGACGACGAGTTCGAGCGCAACGCCCGCTCGGCCCACGACTGCGGCCGGCTGCCGGGCGAGTGGTTCTACAGCCACTTCCAGTACGGCTCGAACTACCGGCTCAGTGAGTGGCAGGGCGCGGTGCTCAGCGCCCAGTTGACGCGGCTCGACGAGCAGACGGCCCTGCGGCACAAGAACAGCCTGCTGCTCGACAAGCTGCTCGGCGGGATCGAAGGCGTGACGCCGCAGACGCTCGACGAGCGCTGCACGCGCAACGGCCACTACGCGTACATCTTCCACTACGACAGCAGCGCGTTCGCAGGCGTGCCGACCAAGCGGTTCATAGAGGCCATGAAGGCCGAGGGCATCCGCAACCAGGCCGCCTACCCCCCCATCCACGCTCTCGACGTGTTCCAGAACGAGAGCTACCGGCAGCGCCTCTCCGGCGACCAGGCCAACGAGCCGCACAAGTTCCTCGAGGCCGGATTCCCCCAAACCCATCGCGCCGCCTGGGAAACCTACTGGGTCCCGCAGACCGCCCTCCTAGGCGACGACCAGGACATGCAAGAAATCGCCGACGCAGTCAAGAAGATCCAGAAGAACGCGAAGGAACTGCTCTAGCCCAAAGCCACACCCGTTCTGTCAGGGCGCGACCGTAGGGAGCGTGGAAACCCAGCCGAGCCCAGGCGATCCCACCGCGTGACTGCGACGCCCATTGGCGGCGAAAGCCTCGCCTTCGGGCGGCTACGGGAACGTCATCTTTCGGGGCTTGCGCCTACGCCCGCGGCGGCGACTCGCGGTAGGCTGGGGCAGCAATTGCCACATTGCCACCGGCGCCGACTCGTCCGATCCGGTGCGATCAGCGAGGCGACCCTCATCAAGCTGCGGGCCGGGCACCACTACTACTCTCAGTTTGGGACCGGCGATCCGCTGCAAGTGACTTTCGAGCCCTCTGGGAACCGAGCGTGCCATGCACGCCAGCGCGGCGATTTCTGCTCTGCATTCCTTTCCCAGATCAATCGTCCGCTTGAACTGCTCCGTAACTCGCTTCCAGACCTTGGACGAAGTCCCCGTGTCTGACAGCGTCTTGCACTCCGCTACTACCAGGTGCCCGTCGCAGATAGCGACGATGTCGAAGTCAAACGGGCGTCCAGCTCGTTGTCCTTTCACGCCCGGAATCCACAAGAATCCGCGGTGCGTGAGGTTGCGCAGAAGCCTGCCCGTGAGCACGACGGAGGCCAGCCCTTCTTTGAGAGCACACTCGAAAAGCGGGTTGAGCCTGTACCCAACGTCGATTTGCCTACCAAAATGAACTCGCGAACCACACGCCGGACATTGTATCGGGCGAGTCATATCGATCTGATCAACCCAGGACTCATTCAAGCACACATCGCAACGTTCGAGGCGCAAACACCGCTCGATGATGTGGCGATCGCACCACTTCTGCAGGATCTCCCGAAGGTCACCATCAGACCGCAGGCTGGTGTCCATCATCGACTCGAAACGCGCCTTCGTCACGCGACGCGTTGCGGCCGGCTGGTCGGACAAGACGCTATCAAGGCCACGCCAGGGTTCTCGTGGAGTTGCGATTTGCGCGGCGCGGAGCGCCGATTTCAGTTCGTTTTCCGTCATGGGCTCGTTTCGATACTCATCTCTAGGATTTCCCACTCCCGCCCTCTCCCTTTCGCGCCATACATCAAGCACCGACCGACCCGATGGTGAAACAACACGAGCGCATTCGCCCAGCCCTCCGCAGAGCGCCATTGCTGCCTCATACCGTGTGCGCTTTTCGTCTCTCTCGATCTGGAGACCACGGTCTCGTAGATACTCGAACAGCAGCTCCTCCGCGGATGGGAGCTGATAGACGACCCGCCTGGATCGCGCGGTGCACCTCCATGAGAGTGAATCGTCCTCAAAACCGACCCGGCGAATGTGGTCCCAGGAGACGTTGGGCGGGGTCGATGCCTGCAAGACATCAATCAGGACTGGCGATCTTGGGATGCATACCTCACCCACGGCTCGCCGCGTGCCGGCGTTACCCACAGCCTGGGCGACCCAAGCGCCGAACCCAACGGCCGCTTGGTCGAGGTCAGGCGCTGGTGCATCAAGCGTGAGGACACAATCCGACAGATCCGCCGCGACTGCTACTTCCCTATCATACGGCACCACGACAGGCCACAGCGCGTCCGCGGGCTCGAAGTCAACGAGATCCTGCGGTAAGCCCCGAAGGCGCCGACGTAGTCTGCGAGCGAACCGGTCACATTCTTCACGAGGAGTATTGTCGGAAGTGACAACGCAATGCGTGCTGTTGATTCCCGTCTCCCGCACCCATTGTGCCGTCGCGTCCAAAACGCGTGCCGACTGAGTTGCTGCGATCGGAATGGGTATGAACGAGCGGTTCCACCCGTGCTCTTCCGACATACGCAAAGACCAAAACAACGCAAGATCAGAGACTGTCGACGTAACAAGCACAATTGTCGGAGGGGCACAGAACGATCCCCCCTGCACAAACCTGCGGTCCAGGCCATGGCTACCCGCGTCAAGCCATGACCACCGGTGCTGGAGGGCAACGGTGTCCTTCCGGCAGGCGTGTAGACGTTGACTGCCCGGTGCTCCGGTCGTGGCCG
>CAYMME010000079.1:0-22822 GCA_964391465.1 uncultured Planctomycetales bacterium | reverse complement strand
TGGGGACCGAGGACTTCATGGCGCCCGAGCGCCACTGGAAAGGCACCCCGACCAAGCCCCTGGAAATCTGCAATACCATGCAGGGCTATTCCTGGGGATACGACCGTGCCGACGAAGGCCGCCACCGCGGGCCGGATGCGATCATGGAGATGCTGAAGCACGCCGCGGAGATGCCGGCCAACCTGCTGCTGAACACCGGACCGCTTCCCGACGGGTCCATACACCCGGATGACGTCAAGACGCTGGAAGAGGTCGGCCGCCGCCTGCGCGCGGGATGAGGGAACCGTCAAAGGACGCAATCTCGTCCATGGAGACAGTGTGATGAGAGCGCTGTCCGGTGCCCGTCGGAACGCTTGGCGCGTTCCGCTACTTCGCTACGTGACGGGCTCGGCGTGCACGCCGGAGGCCTACTTCCCGGGCTTGCGGCTCGTGGCCTTTTCAGCAGTCGGAAAATCGTCGGGCACGGGGATCGTGACCTTGCCGGTCGCCGCCCATTCCGTACCCCGCTGAAGCGTGACCTGGAAGCCGACGCCCTCCATGTTGGCCGCGCCATGACCAAGGACGTCGTGGAAGACGCGTCCTTTGCCATACCCAATGGCCATCAGGGCCGGCTCGTTGCGGCCGCTACCGCGGTGTTCGGGCTTGGTGTAGACGGTCGCGAGAATAGTCATGTTCTCGGCCGGACCGCGGAGGACCTGGTAGATCTCGTCTTTGACGTGCAGCCACTCCTTTGGCAGCCCTTTCATCACGGGGTGGTCCGGTGTGAACGTGGTGACGGTTGCCTCGAACTGAGACCCGTGTCCGCCGCCGCGCCCCTTGCTCGTATCGCGCACTACCTTGCCGTCCTTGACGTACACGTACGGGCCCGACTTCTCGTTCCGACCGCCCCAGCCGCCAAGACCGATCATGCGGTTCCACGCTTCCCACTTGCCGAAGGCATTGTCGGCGGCGTGAATGACGACCAGTCCGCCGCCATTCTCCATGTAGGTTTCGAGGTCCTTCTGAGTCTCCTTCGGCCAATCCGCCCCGTTGTAGTTCGATACGATCACGTCGTACTTCTTGAACTCCGGGCGAAACGACGACATGTCCTGGCCCTTCGCCGGAGAAGTGGCCACGTCAACCGTGAACCGGCCACAGTCCCCGAGGATGGCCTTGATGACCGGCGTGGTCTGTTTCCACGCATGGTTGTTCTGGCCGTCGACAATGAGCGCCTTCAATTTGCCCTCGGCGGAACAGAAGGTCGACAGAGCAACGGTGAACATGGCGGCGAGCAACATCTTCTTCATCGGTGGGAGTCTCCTTGTCTGTGTCTGTGCTTGAACACTCGAGCCGCAAAGCTACCACGTAGCGCGGAAGGATGCAAGCCGTGGAAAGAGGGGACCGGCAACGCGGGCGAGGTCGATGAACCGCTCCGTGGTCCGCGCATCCTGCGTGTCACAAAGTCGTTTCCGATTCGGGTGCTGTGTTGTCTTCGGTCCGTTGCGCCTCGATCAGGAAGGTTATGTCTCCGGGATCGCTGTCCGGTGCGAAGTGCTCGAAGCGCCTGATGATCAGGCCTGCGGTTTTGAGTTCCTGGCGAAGGATATCCTCACGAATGAAGATCCGCGAGTTGACGCGCTCCGACCGCCCGGGGGGAATGAGGGATTCGACATAGCAGCTCTTCTCATCAGTGAAGTAAGTCATTTTCCTTTGCTTCTGCCAAGGGCTGCGAGCAATGGTCTCGTTCCAGTCCATCGACTGCTCACCCATGGTCGCCACGAAGAGCTTCCCTTCTGGAGACATGACCCTCCGGCACTCTGCCAGGAAACGCAGTCGATCCCGGTAGTCGGTGATGCAGTGCAGACAATGGCAGTCCAGGACGAAGCAGCACGATTCAGACTCAACGAAATCGAGGTTGCAGGCGTCACCAACATGCAGGGTGGCCGTATGGCCGGCGGAGGCCAGGTTCGCCCGGGCGTATTGGATTGCCGTCGCAGAACAATCCACGCCTGTGACGGACAGGCCCATTGATGCAAGGGTGGCCGTCACGAAACCGTCGCCGCAGCCAAGTTCGAGAATGCTGCTACCTTTGCAGGGAAAGCTATCCCACGCGAACAGGTGCAGCAAATCCGGGTCACATGGATCGCCGGCCTCGTGCTGGTAGTACGGCTTGCCGTCGCGATGGATGTCGCGATAGCACAGATCTTCATGTAGGTACTGCTTTGTCATCTCGTCAGCAGAACGTGGCGAGTCACCGGGCAGTGGAAGACGCGCTCGGTGCGGCTTTCACTGGTACGGTAGACTCCGCGTGTTGTGCGTCCCCATTTCTTCCGATGGTGATCGGCTTGAATCGTGCCCGAGAGAAGCGGAGAGCCCGAACTCCGCTCACGGGCCGAACACGGCACCAGCGTCAACAACGTCGGCATTTCGACAAGCATAGGCGGCGGCATTCTCTGGGGCACGGCTCAATGCATGCGCCACCAGCGAATCAAACACGCCAGTCCCGTGAGCAGTGCGCTGCACCACCCGAACGCCCTGATCCAGCTCGAAGCCGAGCGCAGTCCTACGCTTAGCCTCGTGTGGGAGGAGTCCTCCACGGAGCGATAGGTGTTCAGCGCACGACGAAGACGGTACCTTGCGTCGACCGTCCACACCCGCGCGTCACCCCCGGTACGCTCTCCGGGGTCTCCGCGGCCGGAGTGTCGCGACCGGTCTCCCTGTTCGACAGATCCTCACCACGTGATCTTCTCGGCGGTATGGTGGCGTTGGTTCGCCCGCGTCGTCAGAACAGGTCACTGTGGCTGCCCGTGCGCTCAAGACGCAATTCACTTTCTGTTCTTCCGTAGATCAGAATCCAGTCAGGCTCGATATGGCAGTCACGCCTGCCTTTCCAAGCGCCCTTCAAGGGATGGTCCCTGTTCTTTGGGGGTAGGCTCTCCCCGGCCAGTAGACGCTGGACAACGGCGAGGAGCTTCTGCTGGTCCTTGCCTTTCTTGATCTGGCGCTTGATGTCCTTCCTGAACTGGACCGTTTGGGAGAGTCTCATTCGTTCCAGCTCTCGACCATCTGCTCCAGCGTGTCGAACGTCTCGACCTCTTCCCCGCGGTCGCTCTTGGTCAATGTGCGTGCGGTAAGCTTGTTCGGAACGCGGAGTTCAAGGGGGAACTCCTTCCGAAGGGCAATCTGTCGGTACAACAGGCGGACGGCGTCAGTCGGAGTCAACCCGATCCTGTGCAATACACGTTCGGATGCCTGCTTTGTTCTCGAGTCTATCCTCGCGTGGACTGTAGCTGTGTTCTTCATGACACCACTGTAGCACCGTTGCATCACACGTCAAGCATCTTCTCAGGTGAACCAAAGTACTGGACGGCTTCACTTCCGTGATGCAGCAACGGTGTTTCTTTACCTCGCTCACCGACTTGTGCCGTGATGTGCAAGGGGAAGGGGAGACGGTTCGTTGAGAACTTGACTCAATCGCTCAGTTCCTGAAGATTCAGGACATCCTCTATTGGGTGATGGGGCCGCAGGGAGCGTCATGTGAAGCATTTGCTTTGTCCATCTCTTCGTGAATTCGTGTCGTCCCTTGTGCTGATTGCGGTCCTGTTCTGTGCATCGGCGCCTTGTTCAACACCGTTTGCGCGAGCAGGCGAGACGGACGAAGATGTCGCCCGTGCAATCCTCGCCGCTTCAGGCGTCCGGGGCGGCCTGGTTGTGGACATTGGCTGCGGTGACGGAAGAC
Source organism: uncultured Planctomycetales bacterium (assembly GCA_964391465.1). Lineage (GTDB taxonomy): Bacteria > Planctomycetota > Phycisphaerae > UBA1845 > CAYMME01 > CAYMME01. The sequence continues at coordinate 19,104 of CAYMME010000079.1, read as the reverse complement.
TGACTGCTGCTTTGCGCGCCAATGACGGCTACCTCGTTCACGGGTTGGATTCCGATTCGGCCAACGTGGAGAATGCGCGCGGATACATCCTCTCGAAAGGGCTGTACGGTAAGGTGTCGATTGGAACTTTCGACGGCAAACACCTGCCGTATGCCGACAACCTGGTGAGCGTAGCAGTGATCAGTGACCAGTCATCAGTGATCAGCGGCGAGGTAGAGAGGGTTCTGGCACCCGGCGGTGTCTGCGTCTCCAATCCAAAATCACAAATCCAAAATCCAAAATGGATCAAGCCGGTCCCAGACGAGATCGATGACTGGACCCACTACCTGTTTGCCTTCAGGGAGGGGCCGACCGCCATACCGCGCCGCCTGGTGGCGGTGGGTGACCGCGTCTATGCGACCCTCGGCATTCGCGCACCCGTGAGCGTACTCGACGCGGCGTCGGGCAATGCGATTCACTCCTACGAAGATACGACCGGCGCCGAAGAGATCATTGTCTCGGAAGGTGTCCTGTTCGCGGCCGGTTCTCCCGACCTCGTCGACGAAGAAGCCGCGTACACACAATCGCGGGACAGCGGCATTCAGAAGAAGCTGACGGAGCAGGACATTGCGCTCGGAGGCGGAAAGGGCGCCGTGATGTGGGCGATTTCCGCCGTCGGCAAGAAGCTCGCCGCGTACGAGCTCGATTCGCCGCCGGTGTTCGACGGCATGATCGCGGCCGAGTCACGTCTGTACACCTGCGGCATGGACGGCCGCATCGTGTGCATGGGCTCCCCGGACACAAAGGATGATGACACGTGAGCTTCTTCGCAGACCTCCACATCCACTCCCGTTTCTCGCGCGCCACGAGCCGTGACTGCAATCTCGTGGAACTGAGCTACTGGGCCAGGCGCAAGGGCAGTTCGGAACTGGTCGCCGAGGCGATCGCGCGCATGCGCGAGGGGCGTGTCATCCGCCAGGCCGGGTATGATGGCGAGTATGGTGTCATTCGCGTGTTCGATGAAGGAGAACTGCGCGGAAGCCAGGAATCCGGCCTGCTCTTCGCGCTCCCCTCTCTGCCCGAACGGCCGGTCGCGGATCAGCCGCCCAAGCGGACAGAGTACTCACCACGGAGTCACGGAGACACGGAGGAGGGAGCGGAGTGCAGGCCCATGGTGCGCGAGTCGCAGACCGTCTTTCCGGAACTGGCGGCCGTGGACATGTTCGGCCAGCTGGACTCCGACCAGCGTGCCGCCGCGGAGATCGTTGAAGGTCCGCTGCTGATCGTGGCCGGACCGGGCACGGGGAAGACCCGCACTCTCACCCATCGCATCGCCTGCCTCGTGGCCGAAAAGGGCGTTGAGCCGGAGTCATGCCTGGCGATTACGTTCACAAACCGCGCGGCCGGCGAAATGTCCGAGCGCCTGGCCCGGCTCATCCCCGAAGCTGCTTCGGCCGTGCCGGTGACGACATTTCACGCCCTGGGCTACCGTATCATCCGCGAACAGGCTGAGGCGCTCGATCTGCCGCCGGGCGTGCGGGTTGCCGATGACGAAGAAAGGGAGGCACTGCTCAAGGAGAAGGCGGACGTGAGCGACAGCGCCGCCCGCCGCCTGATGCGCCGGATCTCCGAGGCGAAGTGTTCGGACACAGCCCTGCCCGAAGAAGCAGACCTCTATGCCGCAGCTTTGCGCGAACGGGGATGGTTGGACTTCGACGATCTGATCGCGCTGCCGCTGCGGCTCCTCGAGTCGAACGACGAGCTCGGCGCCGCCTACCGGGAACGGTACCGCTGGATATCGGTCGACGAGTATCAGGACATCGACCCCCTGCAATATCGTCTCGTTCGGCTCCTCGCACCGCCGGGTGCGAACCTCTGCGCCATCGGCGACCCCGACCAGTCCATCTACGGTTTTCGCGGGACGGACGTGGGTATCTTCGAGCGCTTCACGGACGACTATCCAACCGCCATGGTTGTGCACCTGACCCGCAACTACCGCTCGACGCGCACCATTGTCGACGCCTCGTTGCAGGCGATCTCGCCGACATCGCTGGTGAACGAGCGTCGCCTTGTCGCGCACATGGCCGACGAAACACGGATCGTCACCCACGACGCGGCGACCGACAAGGCCGAAGCGGAATTCGTCGTGCACACGATCGAGCAGCTCGTCGGTGGATCGACGTTTTTTTCGATGGACAGCGGCCGCGTCGGATCGGCCGCGGAGGGTGGTTTCTCGTTTGCCGATTTCGCCGTGCTCTATCGCACGGACGCCCAGGCCGGCGCCCTGGTCGAGGCGCTGGCTCGCTCGGGCATGCCGTTCCAGAAGCGCTCTCACGCGCGTCTGGGGGAGGAGCCCGCCGTGCAGAGCGTGATTGAACGGATGCGATCATTCTCGGGTGACCTGTCACCGGTCGCGCGGTTGACGCACGTGTTGGACCACGCCGACGCCCGGGCCGACCTGGCCCCCTTGCAGGGCGTGCTGCAGCGCCTCGCCCGGCAGGCTGCCGACTTTCCCGAGTTTGAGTCGCGTCTGGCCATGGGGGATGACGTGGACCTCTGGGACCCGCGCGCCGACCGAATCTCGCTGATGACGCTTCACGCCGCCAAGGGATTGGAGTTTCCGGTTGTCTTCCTGGTGGGCTGCGACGATGGCGTGTTGCCTCTCTACTGGGGGAACCCCGACGAGTGTGACGTGCCCGAGGAACGGCGGTTGTTCTTCGTCGGCATGACTCGCGCCGAGAGCCGGCTCTACCTCTCACACGCCCGGAAGCGGCGGTGGCGCGGCAACCCTCGCTGCCTCATTCATCAACCTCGATGCGATAGAACACGGGACCGGCTTTGTCCAGTGCATCGGTGTACACGTTTTCCGGAGGCGTGGCCGGGATCGCCGATTGCCGAATGTCGAATGCCGATCGGGAGAGATTTGTGGCCCGCGTGATCCGGTAGGACTCGTTCGAGCGGCTGAGCCAGCGCAGGACCACGCCCGCATCCGTCACGGCGAACGGGGCCGTGATCTTGAGCACGTAGGCTCGCCGCTCGAACAGGCCGTACTCCTCCGTCCCGCCGTCGGTCTCGAGCTCCACCAGCTTGTAGGTGTAGGTCTCGCCCGGGACGGCGTCCGGGTCCACCACCACGTACGTGGCGCCGATGCCGCCGTTCGGGTAGCCCCTCGCGGGTACGAACTGCCCAACCGACAACCATGAACCGTCATCCATCCGCCGATACAGCCGGAAGCCAAGGGTCCGCGTTTCAGAGGCGGTCATCCACCGCACCACCACCCGGTTGCTCGCCACCCCGACCTCGAAACCGTAGAGCACCACCAGCGTCGCTTCGGTCTCCTTGCCCAGCGTGTAGTAGTACGCGTCCTGCAGGCCCTGCGTGGAAACCATGAACACGGGGTCCGAGAAACTGCCGCTCACCATCGAAGCGTTGGTGAATACCCCGTCGGCGTCCACGAACAGGCGGAGTTGCGAGCCGTCGCCGATGTCCTCCAACCCGGTTGTCACGATCACCACGTCCCCCGTCACGTTGCCCGTTTCTTCGAACTGCCAAGCCCTGTTCAGGCGCCAGTCCGCGTCCGTGGGTTTGTCGGTCGTGTTGCGGTTGGTATTGCCTGCGTCGTGGCCGAACACGACCCAGTTCGTTCCGGACGCTACGGCGTTGGAGACAGTCAGGAGCGAAGAGGACAGAGAGTTGGTCAGTGACGACCATGCCCCACGAAGGTTCGACCGATTGGTGACGACCGCGGCACAGGGAAAATCAGCGGTCACCCAGGCGGGGCCGTTGGTCAGCGTACCGTCGTAGTTGTTGGTGCTGACGTCGTCGAGGACAGCCGTGCCGCTCTGATTGCAGGGGAACCAGGCGAGCAGACCGTCCTCGTCGCCGTCGAGCTGGTGGTGCATGCCGTCCAGGATCTCCGCTTCCGTGCGCACGTCACTCCAGAAACGCAGCTCGTCCGCCTTGCCGTCGCCGGAGGTGTTGCCGGCATTGCCGCCCGCCAGGTAGACGGTGCCGCCGGGGGCTACCCAGGTCTGGTCGGTCAGCGCGCCGCGCTGCACGCCGTTGACCCACAGGTCGTAGTCCACCAGCGTAGTATCATGGCGTTCCCACGTAACGGTGGCATGGTACCAGTGGTTGGAGCCCCCCAGGTTGTCGAGGTCGTAGCGCAGGTCGCCGTCTTCGATCCTGAAACGGAGCTCGCCGGAATCGTAGATCCACATCTCCCAGTCGTTCGAGTCGGCGCTGTTGTCGAAGATGGTGTTGTCGTCGTAGAACGACTCGGGACGGAGCCAGAGCTCGATGGTGCCGGTGTCGGGCAGAGTCAGCGGGATGGAGGCGTACTGATTGCTGCTCTGCTCGAAGTCGAGGGCGTTGCCCGGAGGTGTGAGACCGGTGGTGGTGAAAACGCGTTCCGCGCCGTAGGCGGTGCCGCCCGCGTTGGAGGCGTAGGCGCGGACGTGGTAGGTCGTGGCAGTGCTGAGGCCGCTGAGGCTGCTGGTGAATGCCCCCGTGCCAGTGCCGTTCTCCGTCTTGCTGTCGTCCGTGGTGGGGCTGCCGGTGGTGTTCCAGCAGACGCCGCGGGCGGTGACGGTCAGGCCGCCGTCCGACGTGACGTCGCCGCCGCTCACGGCGCTGGTGGCGCCGATGTTGGTGACGGCGGTGGCGGTGGTCACGGTGGGTGGGTCGCCCAGGAGTCCAAGGGTGTAGTATCGTCCGTCTACGACCGTCTGGCCGGTAGCGGTGAAAGTGGGCGCGGCGAAGCTGCCGCTGACGATGGCGGCATTGGTGAAAACGCCGTCGGCGTCGGTCAGCAGCCGCAGCTTCGAGCCGTCGCCGACGTCGCTGAGGCCGCCGGTGCCTACGGCCACGTCGTCGGCAACAGTCCCGCTCACCTCGGCCTTCCAGACGCGCCCGAGCCGCCTTGCGACCGTGGCGGGGGTATCGCTCGTCTGCCAGTCGTCGGTGCCGCTGTCGTGGCCGAAGACGGCGAAGTCGTCGTCCGAGACGGAGGCGTCGGCAATGGAGAAACGGCCCGAGGCGTGGCTGTTCGTGAGCGCCACCCACACGGCGCGCAGGTTGCTCCGGTTGGTAATGGCATCGGCACAAGGCCAGGAGGCGGCGGACCAGTTGCTGGTGTCCGTGTTGTAAACGGTGCCGTCGTTGTCGTTGCTGGTGAGGTCCTCGAGGGTTGGTCCGTTGGTCTGGTCGAAGCGGTAGTAGGCCACCAGCCCGGAGGCGGAACTCAAGACCTCGCGGTGCATGTTGTCGCGGATGTCGTCAAGACTGCGCGCCGTGTTCCAGATCCTGAACTCGTCCAGCGTGCCGCCCCAGTAGTATTCGCTGTTGACCCCGTTGCGCCCGAAGGAAGCTGCCTGGCCCGTCTTGACGTTGGCGGTCAGGGACGCGTTGGTGTGTGCGTCCTGTAGCGTACCGTTCAGGTAGATGTGCGCCTCACCGGCACTGCCGTCATACAGCCCGGCAACGTGCAGCCACTGCCCCGTGCTTAGAACGGACTGAGGGATGCCGGGACGCTCGTAGTCGTCGTCGGCGTCAGTTGCTTTGAACCGAAGCTCCTGCGCCGCCTTGTCCAGGTAGAGAACGTAGCAGTCAGTGACTGAATCGAAGATGCCGGCGTAGTCTCCGGAGATGCTCCCGGGCAACGCCGCGAGCTTGACCCATGTTTCGAGGGTCACGGCGTTGCTGCCGATGTTGAGCGACGACGAGTTGGGCACTTCCGCGTACTCGCTGCTGCCGTCGAACGTCAACGTGTTGCCGCCGGGCTCGACGTAGTCCCAGCCCGATCCTGAAAGGGTCGCCGTAAACGGATCTTCATCCGGGTCGCTGCTGAGGATGGTGAGCGCGACGCGACGCACGGCGTCCGTCGTCGGCGTGAAGGTGACCTGGAACGTGGTGGTCTCCGCCACGGCGAGCGTGTTCGTGGCCGGTTGCTGAGACACGCTGAAGTCATTCGAGGCCGGGCCGCTCAGGACGACCATCGGCGTTCCCGTGAGGGTCAGTGCGGTCGCGCCCGAGTTCGTAATAGTGAACGTGCGCGTCACGCTTCCGCCTTCGAGGAGGTAGAGCCGTCCGAAGTCGGTGTGGTCCGCCGCGCGGGGCGCCACGTCGCCATTGGCGATCTCGACACCGTTGCCGTAGAGGTCGAGATTGGCGTCGCCGGACGTGACCGACACGGTGACCGTCTCGATGTTCGCCGAGTCGTACGTCCCGTCGGTGACTTCGTAGGAGAAACTGTCGCTGCCGTTGTACCCGGAGTCGCCGCGGTAGATCACGTGGCCGCCGGAGTCCGTCAGCAGCGACCCGGCGCTCACGGAGCCGTCCGTGGAGCCCTCGTCATACTGGAACAGCTTGCCGTGTGCCGGCTCGGAGACGACCCGAACGGAGACGGTGTCGGGTTGGATGATGCCGTCGTTGTCGCGGTCCGATCCGCCGAGGCGCAAGACCGTATCCGCCGACTCCGCGTTTGTAATCGCCAGTGGGATTCCGTCCGTGCACCACGCATTGGTGAGACCCATGTCGAAGACGCCGTGGTGCGTATTCGTGGAACGGTCTACGGTGTTCGTCCCCGTGCCTTCCTCGAAGTTCCAGTAGCCGATCAGCCCGGACTCGTCGCCGCACAGCGGCGTGGTCATGGCATCCGCGACCTCCGCACCCGTGCGCGCCACGTTCCAGAGCCGGCAGTCGTCCAGGCGCCCCCTGAAGCGTGCGCTCATGCCCGCCGGACCGGCAAAGTGGGTTTCCTGCGAGGCGGGCGCGTTGGTGAGCGTGGCGTTCGTCTGGCAGGCGACCTGAACCCCGTCAAGGTAGAGCGTGACCGTGCCGTTGCTTCCGTCGTACACGCCGGCAACGTGTTGCCACTCGCCCGTGGACAACAACGCTTCCGAGGCGGTTACGTGGCCCTGTGCCATGCCGGCATTGACCATGAACACGAGCTCATCCTCAATCGTGTTGTCGAAGTAGAGGCAGAACGCATCGCTGTCGGAATCCCAGATGCTCATCTGCGTTTCGCCGATATCGCCCGGCAACGCGTCGGGCCGCATCCACAGTTCCATGGTCAGCCGGTTTGTGCCCGGATCGAGCCACCCGAGTGCGACTTCACCGCCCCCATCGAACTCAAGATGCCGCCCCATGCCGGCGATCGGCGCATACGGTCCGCGGAGGTCGCAGGTCGAGGCCATCCACGCCGCCGCGGCCGTGTTCGACAGGGCGCCGTGGTTGCTCTCCAGAGACACGTCGAACAGCACGTCGCCGTGGGCGGCGTCAAATCGGTAGTAGGCAAGCAGGCCGGTCTCATCGCCGTTGAGCGTGGCATACATGCCGTCTCGGATCTGCTCGACCGTACGCGCCAGGCCCCACACGGCGAGCTCGTCGAGGCGGCCGTCCAGGCACTGGTCCACGCCCGGCCCGCCGTCTCGGTCGGCGCCGATCAACCAGCGGTCCGTCGCCGCGACCGTCATGCTGTTGGTGCACCCACCCGCACCGGCGGACGAACCGTCGACGTACAGCGCGACATTGGTTCCGCTGCAGGTGACGGCCAGGTGGTACCACTGGCCGACCAGCAGGCTTGTCGAGGAGGTCACAACGGTTCCGTCGCCGATGATGACGTTGACCTGGCCGACGGCGGAAACGGTAACGGCGAAACGTTTGCCGTCCGTATCGGACAGGCGGGACACCAGGGCCGGATCCCCGGCAAAGTCGTCGAACCGAACCCAGGAGGTCACCGTGATATTGGTGATGTCGTCGGTGACCGGCTTGCCGACAACAACGTGGTCGTCGGCGCCGTCGAAGTCCAGGCACGTGCCTGGGGCGTCGTCTCCCGCCATGCCGAGGGTGTAGTAGGCATCGGTGAGGAGCGCATCGGACAGGCCGAAGAACAGGGCCGTCCCGTGCACCTGTGTGCTGACCGCGGAAACCACGGAGAAGTCGCCGTCTGTGGTCGTGCGTTGCAGCAGGCAGTAGTGCGCCGGGTTGGTGGAGACGCTCGGTAAGCCCGGCTGGGTCAGGTCGAATCCGAGCCGGACGGTATCGTCCAGCGATCCGGTCTTCTCGACGCGCCAGACGCGCCGCCAGCGCGGGAATACGTTCGTGGGGCAATCGAAGAGGACGGTCGTGTTGGTTGCCATGGCGTGCCCGGCGAAAAGGAACTCGCCGTCGTCCCCAAGCACGCCGTCGTGCAGGAGCACCAGGCCGTCCGATTGCGCCACGCCGTGGCTCGTGTTGCTGTAGGTGCCCACTCCGGCCGCGTCGCGCCAGTAGGTGGCACTGCTGTAGTAGTCGTTGCTGATCGTGATGCCGTAACGCGCGTTGAAGTAGTTGTCGAGGACCACACGAGAGGCGGCGCCCAGCTCGCCGCGGCACAACACGACCTCGGCCACGTCCCCCTCGTGCCAGGCGTCGAAGATGCCGCGGCCACTGTCGTTCCGCGCGCCGATGTCGATGGGGGCCGCGTCCGTCGGGTAGTTGCTCGGCGCGAGCCACCCGTCGTCCGTCACGCAGTTCGTGAGGGACTCCCCGTTCTTGAAGTAGCAGACGTTCGACCCGGCCGCGCCCGTGGAGAGCACAACGGTCTGCATGATGGCGAAGGTCCCCTCGTCGACCGTGCCCGTGGGTGCGACCACGCCGTCGCAGTTCCCGCGGTGCAGTCCGAAGTTGCCGCTGCCGACGCGCGTGCCCGTGTCGATGCCCAACTCGGTGTTCGAGCCGCGCGCGAGACCGTGGTTGAGCAGGATCTGCTCGCCGTTTGCTTCCTCCGCGCTGAAAACCGTCGCAATGCTGAGCGGGGCGTTGGAAACGGTGAAGATCTGCATCGGGTCGTCGGTGCTCAGCCGGTCGTCCGTGCCGTCGAAGTCCACGGTCGGCTGGTCGTTGACGCCGGCGTTTTCGGCCGGGTAGGCCGGTGAGCCGGCGGCCGTGAGGGTGAGCTCGTAGCCGGAGCGGTCGGCCCAGGAGACCACGGTGCTCGTGCCCGTGAGGGTGATGCCCGAGTCGGCGCGCAGCCACAGGGCGAGGTCAGTGGCGCCGTTGGTGGCGCCGATCCCGCCGGGGCCGTCGCCGCGGTCGATCACGGGCGCCGTCGAGTCGGTCCATGCCGCACCGCCGCTCAGCGTGAGATCCGCGTCGCCCTTGTCGTCCGGCGCCGTGGCGCCCAGCGCATGGTCCAGCTTCCAGTAGGCCAGCAACCCGGACGTGCCGGCCGGGTCCTCGATGCCGCTGTGCATCCCCTCCCAGATCTGCGTGGCGGTGCGAGCCGTACTCCAGTAGTGCACCTCGTCGACGATGACATTGCCGAAGCACGGCGGGATCCCGTGAGCAAATCGGCCGATCCACAGGGGTGCATCGCCGGGATCCGTGGCGCTGCCGTTCTGGGAATCGACCGGTGTGCCGTTGACGTAGAGCCGGTGCGTGGTATCCGACGAGTCCCACGTCCACGCCAGGTGGAACCACTCGTTCGTGGCCAACAGGCAGGCGTTGGTCGCGATGAATCCGAGCTCACCCGTGACGAACGATCCCCAGACGACCGTGCCGGTGCTGTGATGCAGGTACCAGCCTTCATCCGTGGCGTTGGTTCCCTTGTGTTGCGCAATGCCCTCGCAGGCGCCGCTGAAGGACGGAAAGCGCGCCCACATCTCGAACGTGTGCGCGCTCGTCTGGCGGGCGATGGCGTCTTTCGTCAGGCAGCCGTTCGTCCCGTCGAGTTCCACGCCTTTGCCGCAGACCACCGGTACGGCGACCGTGCTGTCGCCGAAATCGCCCCGCGCGTGGAGTGTCACGAGCGGATTGCCGTTGTAGTCGGCGGGATCTCCGCCTTCCGGCTCGGTGATGTTGTCGATGGTGAGCCAGTAGTTGGTCTGCAAGACGTCGCCGGACACGGTGATGGTAAGCGTCCGCGTGTCGGCGTCGTATCCCGACTGAAAGACCTCGCGGACGTCGCTGCTGCGCCAGCCGGGCTCTTGCCATTCTTCCGGCGGGGAATCATCAGTGCGCGGCGGAACGCAGGCCATGCCAAGCTCGAAGTCGACCGAGCCCAGGAACACGTCGTATTCCACGTTGGTGTTGTCGTTGCATTGCAGCGTTACGGTGTAGGAGTCCGCCCCCGACGGAACGTCCAGGCGGATGGTAGTGGAGCCGAAGAGCCCGATCGGGCCGGCGCGCAGAGACGCGCCGTTGGTGAGCGAGAGCTCCGTGTCGCTGACCGTGCCCGTGGGGTGGCCCACGATGACGGGGTCGGGCCAGTAGTGGATAGCGGAGTCGTCCCCGTCGTCGATCTCGGCACAGATGAAGTAGTAGCCGTCGAGACCGGAAGCGTTCCAGTGCCACGTGTTCGTGCTGTCTTCGTCGATGCCCGAAGCGATCTGCGTGCGGCCATCGGTGAACACCTTGTTGGTGTCGCGGTAGAGGTTGATCTGGGCGTTGTCGTCCGGGTCGTTGTCCTCCCACGAGATGTCGAACTGCTCGTGGCCGTAGGGCGACCCGCCGCCGTCGCCGGCGTCCGTCGGATCGACGTCGCGCAACTGGATCAACGGCGTGTACGGCGCGCCGGGGACATCGACAAACAACAGCGTCATCACGCGGTCCTGCATGCCCGTGTACGCCGCGAGGTCCGCGTCCGTGCGAAGGTACACCGTATAGAGGCCGGCGGTTGCGTTCGTAGGCACCGAGATCGGGAGACTGATCGAAACCAGCGTCGTCGACATGCTCTCCACGAAAAGCGAACCGGTCGAAGCCCCGGTGGTCCAGTCCGCCGGCAGTGCGGTGACGCCGGCTTCCAGCGCGGCCAGTTCGTCCTGTTCGTCATCCGTGATCTCGCTGCCGGTTTGGACCAGGTTGGCGAAGGTACTCAGGTTGGTCGTGCGGACGATCGACGGCTGTGGATTGGTGACGGAGGAGTGCTGTACGTTGATGTAGATCTTCTCGCCGTTCCGGAAGGCGTTGATGCGTTCGAGTTCCGGGATGTAGTTTGCCTCGTAGTCCGCCACGTTGGCCGCCGTGGCATCCGCCGTGTCGGGGTCCAGTCCGTAGCCCGACTCGCGGAAGTCCGGGATCTGGTCGCCGTCGCGGTCGTTGGTCACATGGATCGTGTTGTGGATCGCATCGCTGAGGGCCTCGTTGGACCCGATGGCGGAGTCGGCCGGGATGGTCTGGACGACGAAGGTGAACGTGCCGGTGATGCCGGGGCGCAGAACCTGCGAATCCCACCAGTAAGCGGGGCCGAGGTCGTCGAGCTCGGAGACGGGCTGGTGGCGGCTGCTGTCGATCGTCTCGTTGTACTCAGCGCTGGTGTCGACGTCCGCAACGCGCTCGAGATAGAAGAACTTCGTGTCATCGACGATGTTGCTGAAGGGAATCACCAGGCTGTTGGTGCCGAAAGTGATGGTGGGCACCTCGATGGCTTCCATATGCGGGCCGGTGACCGTGGCGATGCGGAAAAGGGCCGGGTGATCCGGATGGTGGCTGGATGGCGCCGACATGTCGTTCGTGCCGTCGTAGACCCAGAGCGAGTAGTCACGCGTCCCGCGTCCGATCGACGGGCGGTAGTGGTATCCCTCGCAGATCACGCGGTAGGTAATTTCGTCTTCTTCGGGGTTGTTGCCCTGGCTGGTTATGAATCCGCTGTACGCGTACGAGAGCTCCTGGGTGGTAGTCGAGGGCGTCACGTCGACGTACAGGTTCTCCCGGTAGATGGAGCCGTCCCGGTATTGATAGACAAACGCGCTGACGTCGACGCGGTAGTCGGCGTCAAAGGCGGTCGGGTCGGCGCCCAGCCTGGCTTCCTCGGCAAACGACAGCCCGTCACCGTCGACATCGTAGATGAGAAACGGCGCCGAGTTCGGCGCGGGGTCCGACTTGTCGCAGACCTCCTCCAGGGTCTCGCCGTAGTTGCCCGTGCCGGGATCGGCCCCCAGCTGCATGCTCCGGTCGGAGTCGCGCCACAGCGGATGCGACGAGATGGCCGTTTCCACGCCGTCCGCCACGCCGTCCCCGTCGGTGTCTTTGTCCCAGCTCCGACCCGAGTGAGCCCCGTAGGCATGGGGATTGGTGAGGAAATAGAGCACTTCCTCGCCGTCGGTCAGCCCGTCGTAGTCGCTGTCTTTCATGGTGGAGTAGAGCTGACTGAATTGCGTCGAATCGTAGAACCTCCGCGTCAGGAGATGGGAGGCGCCTTCGTCTTCGTATCCGTCGGCCAGGAAGTCATCGTCGTCGTCGGCCAGTTTCGCGGCCTTCTGTTCCTCCGTCAACCCGCCGTCAAGCTGCACGCCTCGCCGGTAGTTCCAGTAGTGGAAGTAGCGCACCTTGCCCATGCGATGCAGGATCGAGCCCTGTTCGCGCGAACAGAACGCGAGGATGTCGGCGCGGGCATCCTTGTAGCCGGTCGTGAGGCCTTTCTGGTCCATGGCGATCTCGGCCCACTTGCCGCTCTGGGCCCACTCGGCTGTGGCGAACGGGTTCAGCTCCTTCACGGAGGCCAGCAGGTCGCTGCAGAGCTCGTACTGCATGCCCAGTACCGTTGCCAGTGCGCTCAACGTCGCGTCGAAGTTGACGTCCGTCACGTCCATCCTGCCCAACCCGAGCCAGAGCAGGGCCTCGAGCTTCGAGAGGTAGTAGAGGTTGTAGTAGGAACCGACGAGCGTGGCGCCGTTGGGCGTCTCCGCCGGAATGGCAATCGAATTGTGCGTCAACTGTTCGCCGACGAAGCGCCGATGATTCAGCGCCAGGGACGAGTGCTCGTGCGCGTGCGTGGCCTGGCGGTACATGTCGAGCATGAAGCCGTACATCTTGCCCACGTTCTTCTCAACGCCGTCGCCCTCATCGAGTACCCAGTCAAATACCTTTTCAAGCAGCGTGGTTTCGTGTTCCTCGTAGATCTCCTCGGCGAACTCGTACGCGATGCCATACCACTCGTCCCCCGCTCCTTTGTACTCGCTGAGCGAACCGACTGCGTCCGGGTAGGCGTCGTTGTTGAACACGTCGAGCAGGGCCACCATGGTCGCGAGCTTGTTGCTGTAGACGGAGTCGAGGCCCGCTGGAATGCATGAGGTCATGTGCGCGTGTTGCTCCGCGTAGCCGTGGGCGAGCTGCTCCGTGACCTCCGCTGCGATCTGCTCCTCGCTTGTGCCGCCCTGGGTCTTCTCGAGAATGGCCGTCACGTATTGCGGCTTGTACCACGTTTTCCATTTCTTGAAAGTCTTCGCACCGCTCGTGTCGGCGACGTCCGTCAGATACATGCCGGCCGCGAAACTGCACAGTTTCGTAATCGTGCCCATCATGTCGGCCTCGACCTGCTCCGGCGTGAACACGACGAGCTCTGCCCCGAGTTCCTGGTACTTGAGCATCCGGAAGAGGCACATGTATGTTTCCTGTGCGAAGATGCCGAGGTCCGTGTCCACGGTGTCCGACGAATCGAGCACGGCCTCCAGCGCGCGCGTCAGTCCGTCATTATCCCAGTCCTCGATATACTGGTCGTCGAGGTACGCAATCAGAGCCGCGGTCTCTTCGACAAAGGGGATGCACCCCCACAGTTCTTGCCAGACTGCCTCGTCATATACGGAGTCGAGCTCGGGCTCGCCGTGTCCCACGAGGTAGACGTGGCGCGTATCGTAGGATGTGCCCGCACCGGCGGCGTTTGTGTAGACAGTAACCGAAGTGTCCGCAACGGCAAGGCATGCACCGCAAAACCACGCCACGGCCATGCACACCGTACGGTGGGTTGCGTGCCACGGTATCCGTCTCATGGTCCCTCCCGTCTCGTGGCAGGTTCTCCGCTCCGGGTGAACATCGGGACAATGGTTCGATTGCAGGTCCGACCTACTTCTCACCTCTCTTGACCTCGACTTCAATGCGGTAGAAGACCGGACCGACCTTGTGGACGGTGTCGGTGTAGACGTTTTCGGGCCGGGTGGCGGGGATGCCGGACTTGCAGGGTTCGAATTCGCCGGTACGGAGGTTGGTCGCGCGCAGAATGCGGTAGGTCTCGTTGCTGCGGCTGAGCCAGCGCAGGACGACGCCCGTATCCGTCACGGTGAATGGGGCCGTGATCTTGAGCGCGTATGCCCGCCGCTCGAACGGGCCGTATTCTTGCGTGCCGCCACCTGTCTCGACTTCCACCAGCCGGTACGTGTAGGTCTCGCCGGGTACGGCGTCGGGGTCGACCACCGAGTACTCGGCGCCGATGCCGCCGTTGGGCCAGCCCTTGGCCTCGATGAAGCCGCCGACAACCCTCCATGAACCGTCGTCCCGTTGCTGGTACAGCCGGAACCCGACTGTCTCCAGCTCGGAGGCCGTTTGCCAGCGCACTACGGCTTGCCCGTCGATCACGTCCACGTCAAACCGATACAGCACGACGAGCGTGCTCTCGGCCTGCCCACCGCCGAAGAAGACATAGCTTTCACCGGCGTAGGCGTTTGCGGCAGTGGAGCCTACGATCAGGTCGTCGTACCCGTCCCCATTCACGTCCCCCGCACCGCTGACCGCCGTGCCCGAGCTGTCGCCCGCATCGATCCCGTCGAGTCGGAAGCCGCTCGTGCCGTCCAGCGCCGAGAACGACATCGACGCCGCCCAGACCCCGCCGCTGCCGAAAATGACATAGGATTCACCGGCCCCGCTGTTGCCGCCGGGGTCGGCCAGGTGAGCGCCCACGATCAGGTCGTCATACCCGTCCCCGTTCACGTCCCCCGCGCCGTCGACCGAGCGGCCCGAGAGATCGCCCCCATCGATCCCGTCGAGCCGGAAGCCGTTCGTGCCGTCCAGCCCGGACAGCGCGTAGGAGGCGTCGAAGGACCGCGCCTGATGGCCCATGCCCTCGATGGAGAACGTAAATGGACTCTCGTCACTATCGTTGCTGAGGATCGTCAGCACGGCCTTGCGGCGGCCCGCGGCCGAGGGGTCGAACTCAACCGTGAGGGTGGTGTTCGAGCCGGGGTCTATCGAGGCGTCCGGTTGCGTCGTGACCGTGAAGTCCCCGCTGTGCGTGCCACTGACGGCAACGTGCGGCGTGCCGGTCAGGCTCAGCGTACCGCCCCCGGTGTTGTAGATCGTGAAGGTGCGGTTGGTCGTGCCGCTCCCGGAAACCGCCGGGAAGCGCGTGTGGTCCACGTACGTGGGCGTGCCGTCGCCATCCACGATGGTGATGCCGTTGCCCTGCACACGGATTTCGGGCGCGATCCGCACAACGCGGAAGCCGACATCGATGCTCTCGTGCGAAACGTAGTCAAGGCGGGACGAAGACCGGATCCACGATACGTCCTCGTCGTAGCTGGCGCCGCGAAGACCGCCCTTGTTGTCCGACTTGACGTCGTGGCCCGCAAGGCCCTCGGCGTCTTCCATCCATTCCCAGGCGTTGCCGCCCATGTCGTACGTTGCGTTGTTCTCAACGGTGCCGCTGCCCGCAACCCATGCCGATCCGCCCGCGTCGCCGTAGTTCGCATCCGTTCCCTGCCCGGGCGCGGAGTCACCGGTGGGGTAGAGCGTGTAGCCGCTTCCGGTCCAGTAGGCGGCCTTGAACCACTCGTCGTCCGTCGGCAGCACATAGACAGTCCCGTAGGCCGATACCGCTGCGTCGTGGTTGATGTTGGTCAGCGTGCCGCTGCCGTTGAACAGGTACACACCGTCATCGGAGTCGCCGGAAGTGAGCCAGTTCGCGAACCTCATCGCCTCGTACACGGAGACGTTCACGGCCGGGGCGTTCGTGCCCACGGTGCGCGTGCCGTCGTTCCAGTAGTCCTCGTCACCGTCACCGATTCCGCTGTCGTCGGCATACGCCTTTGTAAATTGGTTGACGGTCACTTCGTACTTGGAGATGCCGTAGTAGTAGTCGACGGCGCCATAGCCGTCGCCACCCGAGTAGCCGTGCGACCGGTTGGCCGCGGACTGCGCGGCATTCCCGGGGTCGCCGATCGTGATGAACTCCATCGAAAACTGGTTTGCCCCGCTGCCAAAGGTCTCTGCTTCGGCAACCGACACCGAAAGCCCGAGAACAGACAATCCCAGGATGGCGGCAAAGCGCTTTCCCTTCATCCGTTGCTCCCTTGTCTCACCCGGCTACTATGCACGTCAGGTGGACAACATGCCAGACAATCCGCAAGCGACTGCCATTGCGGCATCATCCACTGCCGCACATCAGGCCATACGCCTCGAAGGACTCGGTGGATCGAGCCCAATCGGCAGTCCGCAATTCCGGGCAGAGCGTGGTCCTGCATATGCTGCGCCATTCGGAAACCGGAATCCCACTCCTCTGTGTTCCCCTGCTACTCGGGAGCTTCCGGCGATTCATCACCGTTCTCGGAGCGGGCGCGCCGGAGGTTGGCGCGGGCGCCCGCGTGGTGGGGGGCCAGCCGCACGGCGGTCGTGAAAGCGGCAATGGCCTGCTCGCGGCGGCCCGATTGCGCATACGCCGCACCCAGGAGGTTGTAGAGGTTGGCGTGAGGCGGAACGGGCCGGAGCACCGGCTCGAGCTGCCCGATGCAGGCCGCGGGCTGCCCGGTGTGGAGGCAGTGCTCGGCCAGCTTGCTGTTTGCCCCGATATGATCTGGCCGGTGCTCGAGGACATACCGGATATGGGGATGCGCGTTGGTCCACGCGCCCTTGCACAGCCAGTACTCGGCCATGTTGTCGTGCGCAACGAGGGAAGCGGGATTCAAGGCGAGTGCAGACCGGAAATGCCCGGCCGCTTCATCGATGGCGCCGCGTTCTGAGAGCAGCGCGCCCAGGTTGATCTGCGCTTCGAAGTCCCGAGGTGAGCTCCCTACGGCACGGCGGTAGAGCCGCAGCGCCTCCGCGGGACGGCCCTCGATGTAGTGCACGCGGCCCAGGCTCACCAATGCAACGGTGTTGTCGGGATCGCGCGACAACGTGTGCTCCCACAGGCTCCGGTCGGTGCGCCAGATCCGCATTTGGCCCAACGCGAGCAGCCCCAGACCCAAGACAATGGCCCATGGGAACCAGGCCCATGCCCGCCGTTCGAGCCGAGCGCTGAGACCACCGAAGACAAGTGCGGGTCCGAGCAGCCCAAAGTACACGTAGTGGTCGCACACAGTGGTGTTGTTCTGCGCAGCGAAGGCGAGTATCCCGGATACCGGCAAGACGGAAACGACCAGAACCCACAACGCGTACCACGGCAGACGCGTTCGGCGACGGACCAGGAAAGCCGTGACTCCCGCCGCGACCGCGACGATCCAGCTCCACCGATACGTCCCCGATTCAAGCAACCAACGGGCGCTTCGCCCGTAGGCCGGCATTATGCCGAAAGGCAGAGTGATTTTTCGCAGATAGAAGCCGATCGCATCCAGCGCGATTAACGGTCGCAGCCAGAGTGGCGGCAGGAACTCCAGGTAGAGCCGAGACTGTCCGACCACGTTCAAGGCCAGGGCCGGACCGGCGGCAAGCAGCCAGGGCGCCAGATGCAGGGCCGAGCGGCAGTGAGGGCGCCGAAACAGGACACGGTCCGACAGCCACGCCACCCCGATCAGTGCGGCCGTGGTCGCTTTGCTCAACGTCGCGAGACAGAAGCATGCCAGCGCCGCCGTGTACCACGACCATTTCGCCGTCCGCGTCCCGTCCCGGTCGCGGTCCACGAACACGAGGTAGGCCAGGAGTGCGCACAGCGAGAAGAACGCGGCGGTCAAGTCCCTCAACGATGTGACCCAGCACACGGCTTCCGCCTGTACCGGATGCAAGGCGAAGAAACCACCCGTCAGCCAGGCGGCGCGCGCGGTGTGAGGCGCCCCCATTGGCCGAGCAGGATGAAAGACGGCGAGCGCGAGGAGATAGACCAGGGCGCTGTTGAGGGAATGAAACACGACGTTGAGCACGTGATAGGCCATCGCCCGGCAGCCCCGGAACCGATACACCAGCGCCCATGCACTCTCCGTCACCGGCATCCAGCCTTTGCTTGTGTCGGCCCACGCACGGCCAAGCTCCTGCACGCGGGGATTGCCGGTCACGTAGGTCGTGTCGTCCCACTCGAGCAGGCTGAACCCGGCCGTGCGGCAGTAGACGCCCGCTGCCACGGCCGCGATGAGCGCGACGGCCGCAATATGCCGTTTGAGCATCGGCTTCAGCCCCACAAAGGCCTACTTCTCAACTTCGATGCGGTAGTAGACCGGGCCGGTGGCCCGGAGGACAGCGTCAGTGTAGACATTCTCGGGCCAAGTGGCGGGAATTGCCGATTGCCGAATGTCGAATCCGTCTCCGCCTTGCTTCGCCGCGACACGTGCCGATTGGTGGAGATTGGTCGACCGCATGATCCGGTAAGACTCGTTCGAGCGGCTGAGCCAACGAATGATGACGTTACCGGCATCCACCATAAACGGGCTCGTGATCTTGAGCGTGTATGCCCGGCGCTCGAACGGCCCGTATTCCTGGGTTCCTCCGCCGGTTTCGTACTCAATCAGCCGGTAGGTGTATGTCTCTCCGGGCACAGCGTCCGGGTCGACCACCGAGTACTCGGCGCCCATGCCGGCGTTGAGCCACCCCCTGGCAGGCACGAATTCACTCACCAGTCGCCACCCTTCCACGCCGGAGCCTTGCGAAGGTGGGTCGCCGCTCGTCACGACCCGCCGATACAGCCGAAAACCGAGAGTCTCCAGCTCCGAGGCCGTCGACCACCGTACCACCGTCTGCCCGTCCACCACGTCCACAACAAAGCGGTACAGCACAACTACCGTGGGATCCACCTCGGCCCCCTGAACGCGCTCGAATACGTAGGCCGCGCCGATTGTGCCGCCGTCGGTGTCGGCCCCTACGACGGCCACGTCACCCGCAACCGACAGCGACCAGCCAAAGTCCTCGTTCTCGCCGGCATCGGAGGCCGTGAGCTTGCGCACCTGGCCCCAGGCATTGGTGCCGTCCGCGTTGCGCTCGAACACATAGACCGAGCCGGTGCTGCTGTTGTCGGCGTAGGCCCCGACAAAGGCCATGTCGCCCGCCACCGCCACCGACTGACCGAAGTAGTCGTCGGCCGCACCATCGGAGGCGGTGAGTTTGCACACCTGGCCCCAGGCGTTGGTGCCGCCTTCGTTGCGCTCAAACACGTACGCCGAGCCGGTCTGGCTATCGTCGCTGTCGGCCCCGATGAGCGCCACGTCACCCGCCACCGCCACGGACCAGCCAAAG
>CAYMME010000078.1:0-22924 GCA_964391465.1 uncultured Planctomycetales bacterium | reverse complement strand
GGGGATGAGCACTAGCTTCATACTCACCTTGTCGCCCAGGTCCAGTACCGTCGCCATGGGGATTCCCAAGTGACACCTCGATCCAGCATTCTGACCGGCAACGTGTCGGGGGTGTGTCCTGAGTGCGGCGAAGCGGTGCACGGGGATGCTGCTCGTATCGATGATCGCGAGTTGTCGTGGCCGGTGTCCGGTTCACGTCGATTCCTCAGCGGACCTGTCGGTGCCGTCTTCTCCTGGTAGACTACTGCGCGACGGGCATACTTCTCGAGGTCGTTCATGAGTCGTCGTCCGCGCATGGAAGGTCCGTGGGGGCTGGGGGGGGCCAGGGGCGGGGGGGTGGGGGCGTTGGGGGGGGGGGGGATTCTTGCCCTGGCCGGCGTGGCGTTTGCGGCCACCGGACCGGGGGCGATGGTGGCGTTCACGCTGAACGGTTGCATCGCCGTTCTGACCGCGCTGAGTTTCGCCGAACTGTCCACGCGGTTTCCCGAGTCGGGCGGGAGCTACGCGTTCGCCAAGAAGGTGCTTTCCGTCGAAGCCGCGTTCACGGTCGGATGGGTCGTCTGGTTCGCGTCGATCATCGCCAGCGTCCTGTACGCGTTCGGATTCGGGGCGTTCGCGGTGATTGCGATCGAGCCGGTTTGGCAGGCCGCGTTCGGGACGTCGCCGGCCTGGCTGACCGGCCACGCCACGACGGTCGGCATCGCCGTGGCCGCGACCGGACTCTACGCCTGGACACTGACCCGCCACGCAACCGGTGGCGGTCAATGGGCCAACATCGGGAAGGTGATCGCGTTCGGAATTCTCATCGCGGCCGGATTGTGGGCGCTTTCGGGCAGACCGCCGGCAAGCCTGGGCGAGCAACTGAGCCCGTTCTTTCCCGGGGGTGCGTTGGGGCTCTTCAGTGCCATGGGCTACACGTTCATCGCAATGCAGGGCTTCGACCTGATCGCCGCCGTGGCCGGAGACATCCGTGATCCGGTGCACAACATCCCGCGGGCCATGCTGCTGTCGCTGGGCATTGCGCTGGCGATCTACCTGCCGCTGCTGTTCATCATCTGCACCGTGGGCATGGTCCCGGGCGTATCCGTCGCGGAGGCGAGCGCCCAACATCCCGAGGCCATTGTCGCGGTGGCGGCCCGGAACTACCTCGGGCCCTTCGGCTACTGGCTGGTCGTTGTCGCAGCGATCCTGTCCATGGTGTCGGCGTTGCGGGTGAATCTTCTCGCCGCGTCTCGCGTTGCTCTGGCCATGGCCCGCGACCGTACGCTGCCCCACCGGCTCGAGGTGATCAGCACCCGCCGCGGCACACCCACAGCCGCGGTGCTGGTCAGCGCCGGCATCGTGATGCTCGTGCTGCTGCTGGTGCCAGACGTGGCCGCCATCGGCGCCGCGGCCAGCCTGATCTTCCTGATCACGTTCGCGTTGACGCACCGGATCAACATCATGGCGCGGCGGCGCGGCGGTACGCAGGGGCCCTGCTTCCGCGTGCCGGCGTTCCCGTTGATCCCGGCGATCGGGACGGCGGCGTGTGTGACGCTGGCGGTCTTCCAGGGAATCAACGTGCCGTTGGCCGGGTTGATCGCCTGCGTGTGGTTGGCACTGGGGGGCGTGCTGTACGCATCGCTGTTCGCCCGCAGAGCCCGCGCGATGGACGCCTCGAGCCAGGCCCTCGACTCGGAACTCGTGCGGCTGCGCGGTCGGAGCCCGCTGGTCCTCGCGCCCATCGCGAATCCGACCACAGCCGAAGCGATGGTCGGCGTGGCCGACGCGCTGGCGCCTCCGGGCGTCGGACGGGTCCTGCTGCTCACGGTCGTTGCCCCACCGGACACGCCGGGACCGAAGCAGACCTCCAGATCGCTGCCGGAGGTTCAGGCCACATTGCGCGAGGCGCTGATGGCCTCGTTTTCCAGGGGGTTGGCCCCCGAGGCGTTGACCACCATCGCCGCCCAGCCATGGCCGGAGATCGCGCGCGTGAGTCGCGTCCACCGGTGCGAGAGCCTTCTTCTGGACTTGAGTGACCTGACCAAGCCAACGCTGGGCCCCCACCTTGAGCAACTGATGGGTGAAGTCACCTGTGACGTGGTCCTCCTGCGCGCCCCGCAGGGCTGGTTGCTGCGCGACGTGCGGCGCGTGCTCGTCCCGATTGCCGGCCGGGGAGATCACGAGGTACTGCGCGCGCGGTTGCTGGGAAGCATCCATCGTACTGTTCCACGCGAAGTGACCCTGCTGCGCATTCTGCCGCGGCACGCTCCCGCCAGAGCGTGTCGCCGGGCCCGGCAGGACCTGACGCGCCTCGCTCGGGATGAGGTGCCGGGGGAAGCTGGGGTGCTCATCGTCCAGAGCGACAGCGTGGCCGAAGAGGTAGCACATCATGCCGCCCGGAGTGATCTGGTGATCCTCGGTCTGAAGCGTCTCGGCATGCGGCGAACCGCGTTCGGCGATGTTGCCTTGAGCATCGCCCGCAACACATCCTCCGCCATCCTGATGATCAGCCGGGGCGGATGACCCACCGCACGTTGCACGCAAAACGGGGTTCAAATGCGTGTCGAATCCTGGTAGAGTGACAGGGGGCAACAAAGCGGCTGGGGGGCTGGGGCATGCTCTACCCTTCAACCGATCCGCCAATGGGGAAGTGGGTGTTTCTCCAATCTGCGCGAAACGGGGTTCTTAGGAGAACGAGGGCTATGAGATCGACAATCAGATCCACGGGGTTGGGGTGCGCGCTGCTGTTCGTGTTGGCGTCACCGGCCATCGCGGGGCCGCCGATGGCGGAGATGTTCACCTACCAGGGCCAGTTGCGCGAAGCGGGCGTGCCGGCAAACGGGGAATACGACTTCGAGTTCAAGTTGTTCGACAACTTCACCGGCGGCAGTCAGGTCAGCACCACCAAGCCCAAGAGCAACGTGGACGTGATCGACGGGTTGTTCACAGTCGGGCTGGACTGGCCGGTGAGCGTGTTCGACGGGACTGATATGTACCTGCAAGTCGAGGTGCGCCCGGGCGCGAGCACCGGTGCGTACACGGAGCTCTCGCCGCGCCAGTTCGTGATGGGCACACCGTACGCATTCCGCGCCCACACGGCCGACCGGCTCGCGCTGCCGTATGCCGGCACGGTTGCTACCGGCGACGACGCGTTTTCCGTAACCAACACCAGTACGGGCGTGGCGGGTGCGTTCATCATCGACAACGCGACGAACAACACCCCCGCGATCTGGGCGGACACGAACGGACAGAACGCGGCGGTGGTGGGACGCACCACCGGGACCGGTCGGGCCGGCTCGTTCATGATCAACAACCCGGCCAGCACGAACCCGGCGCTGACGGGCTCGTCGAACGGCAGCGGTAATGCAATCAACGGTCAGCAGACCGGCAGCGGTCGCGCCGGCTACTTCGTCGTGACGGATGCGGCCAACGCCAGCGCCGCCCTCGAGGCGTCGACGAGTGGTACGGGGCGCGCGGCCTACTTCCACATCGAGAATCCTGCCAACGCCGAGTCGACGCTCAATACGCACACCGACGGGACGGGTGAAGCCCTCTGGGCCGAAACGAGCGGCACCGGCCGGGCCGCCGTCATGCGTACTGTCCACAGTACTAACGAAGAGCCCACGCTGTACGTCCAAACCACGAGTGCCCTGGGCACGGCGGTGTACGGCCTGGCGTCGAGCACGATCCCGGCGGAGAAGTACGGCGGGTACTTCGAGGCAAGCGGCGACTACGCACGCGGAGTCTACGGCAGCGTCGCGGACGACAGCGCCTACGCAGTGGAGGGGCGAGCAACGGGCAACGACAGTCGCGGCGTCTCCGGAATCGCGACCGGCGATGACAGTGACGGTGTGGTCGGCTCGGCGCTCGGCTCCAATGCCCGCGGCGTCGTCGGTTACGCCACGACGGGGGGCGGCACGGTTACCTACGGCGGTTACTTCGACTCGACGGCGTCGGAGGGACGGGGCGTGTACGGCACGGCCTCCAAGATAACCGGTACCGAGAGTCGTTACGGCGGCTACTTCGAGGCCGAGAGCGACAACGGACACGGTGCGTACGGCCGGGCGTGGGGCGTGACGGGTCGCGGCCTCTGGGGCGAGGCGAGCGGCACGAACGGCGCCGGCGTCTACGGTTCGGCGATCAACGGCTCCGACGCGATGCACTACGGCGGCTATTTCACCGCGGCCGGTCGGCTGGGTGAGGCCGTGCATGCCAAGGTCGCCGGCGACTACGCGACCGCGGTGCGGGGCGAGTCAACAAGCACCAAGGATACGGAGAAATACGGCGGTCACTTCACCGTCGCCGGGCTGGGTGGGCGCGCCGTCTACGGTCATGCCACCGACAACAGCGCGGGAGTGGGTGACGAAGCGTTCGGCGGAATCTTCCAGGCCGACTCGGGCGGCGGCATCGGCGTGTTCGCGTATGCGCCGAACTGCTACTACAGCGGCGCCGGCGTCAAAGCCCACGTCGCGGGAGAAGGCGGCACGGCCGTCTGGGGAATCAACAGCAGCGTGAATGGCGCGGCCGGCCGCTTCGAGGGCCGCGTGGACGTCGAGGGCTACCTGGTCGTTGATGGGGACGCCGACTTCTTCGACGACGTCGACATCAGCGGCACTCTGACCGTCAGCGGCGGCAAATTCTTCGTGCATCCCCATCCCACGGACGCGAGCAAGCAGGTTGCCTACGTCTGCCTAGAAGGCGGTGAACACGGCGTGTACGTGCGGAGCAGCGCTCGTTTGACCAACGGTGTGGCCGAGGTCGATCTGCCCGAGCACTTCGCGCTCGTGGCAGCGGACGAAGGCATCACGGTTCAGGTCACCCCGACGGGCGATTGCCGCGGCCTGTTCGTCGAGGCCAAGAGCCCGCAGCGGATCGTGGTCAGGGAGTGCCAGGGAGGGCGCAGCAACGTTGACTTCGATTACACCGTGATGGGCGTCCGTCGCGGGTTCGAGGAGCACGAGCCAGTTCAAGAGAACACGGTGTTCAGGCCGACGGCAAGCGCAGGCCATGAAGCGTTCGAGCGACGCATGGCCCAACCCGCGACCCGCAACATCCGCAAGCTCCTGATTGCCAACGGCACGCTCACGGCCGACGGCAAGGTCAACCAGGAAACGGCCCGTCGGCTGGGCTGGACGCGGCAGCCGGCCAAAGAAGCTGCCGACAACAAGACCAGCACGGCCAGAGCCGAACCCCCCAGACAGAACGCGGCGGGCTCGTAGCAGGGCGTTTCGAACTCGACGACACTTCGCCGAGACGCGACCGTCAGGGAGCGTGGGATGCCGGCAAAGCCGGCATCCGCCTGATTTGACTTCCGGCCGTCGCGTCGTACGTTGACGTGCGCGGCCACGAAAGGACGAACCTGCCCCGTTCATCGTTTCGCGCAATGAGGGACGAACCATTGAGACGAACACTCCGTCCACTCTACCTGTGGTTGCCCGCGGTATTGTTGTCATCCGTTGCCGCAGCGGCGCCCATCGAGCGGGCTCCGTCGGTTCTCGGCCTCGAGCCGGGGAACGTGCGTCTGGCGAATGATGATGTGGGTGTGATCTTGTGGGGCCCGGACGCGGCGCCGACGTTGAGCGTGGGCAAGAGTGATGTGTGGGATCGGCGGAACCCCAAGCCGCCCCAACCCGTCCTGACACTTGCCCAGATCGTCGAGAAGGCGCGAGCCGGTGATCGCAGCGTCCTCAACGGCGCGTCGTACTACACGGCCTACGGGTCGTACGACTTTCCGTGCCCCAAGCCGGTGGGACAGCTCATTCTGCGGCTCGGATTCATGGAATCAGGCGGCACACTCACCGTCGATCGCCAGGAACCGCGAGCGATCCGGCTGCACGCAGAGCGCGGCGAGAAGCAACTCGATCTGCGCATCTACGTCAGCTCGGTGCGCAACCTGATCGTCATCAGCGGCGAAGGCAAGGGACTGGCCGACGATGACGTGATGATCCGGCTCTACCGGCACCACGACACCATCGTGCCCGGCGGAGAGGTCCACCCCACGAGCGGCGGGAAGCTGTCGGCCACGGATTTCGAGCGACTGGCCATGCCGCAGACGGGTCACGACAGCGAGGTCTTCTGGATCGCTCAGGATTTCCCGGCCGACCTGACGTTTCCCAACGGTTTCACCAGCCTGCTGGCGGCCCGGATCGTCGGTACGGATGCGCGCTACGAGACGACGATCGGCAAGAAGGGACTCGGTACGCCGATGCTGGCCGAAAAGGAAGGCAGGATCAGCCACGGGATCACGAAGCGTTTCCGGCCGATCAACGAGTCGCCCGGCGTCGCGGCCTCGGCTTGGCTGCGCGGAGTCAACGGGCGGTTTCACGTGCTCGCGACCGTGGTCACGACGCAGGACGACCCCGACCCGCCGGCCCGCGCCCGGCGTGACCTGGCCGACGCAATGAAGCGCGGCGAGGCCGCTCTGTGGGCCGAGCACACGAAGCAGTTCGACGCCTACGATGCCGGGCCTCACGCGCGAGCGTGGTCTGCCGACGGCTCGACGAGCATCGACGCGGTGTGGGGCGGCGTCCCGCATCGCGTGCGCCCGGCCGGCTACTACGGCGACGTGCCCCTGTGCTCGGTGGACAGCACCAAGTTCTGCTTTCAGGACTCGTCGCGGTGGCACGCCGACTTCCACTTCAACGAGGTGGGGGCCACCGTGCCGTGCGTCCTGCGCCAGTTCGACACGCTCGACTCGTACTTCCGCATGATCCACACGATGCTGCCGATGGCCCGCGCCAACGCCCGCGAGGTGTACGACTGCCGTGGCGCGATGTACCCGTTGATCCATTACCCGCTCAAAGCCGAGACGGTGATCCACAGCAACCTGACGTGGGAGCACAGCCAGGAGATCACCGCCCTGCTGGCCAAGCCGTTCTGGCTGCGCTTCCGGTACACGTGGGATCTCGACTTCCTGCGCGGACTGGCGTATCCGGTGCTGCGCGAAGGAGCCCGCTTCTATGCCGATTTCCTCAAGCGCGGTGATGACGGCTTGTACCACGTGTTCCCGACCGTCTCGCCCGAACACCGCGGCTTCACGAAGAACCTGGAGTTCAACCGGGACAGCCAGTCGGGCATCACGCTGATCCGCTATCATCTTCGCGCCGCGGCCGAGGCGGCGCGACTGCTGGACCGCGACGCGGACGAGGCGGCACGGTGGCGGGAGATCGCCGAGCACGTGCCCGACTACCCGACGGTCGACACGCCGGAAGGGTCGATCTACATCGACGTGGCCGGGGCCAAGCCGGTCGAATACAACATCGCGGTGCCGCTAACCGCAGTCTTCTGGGGCGACGACATCGGCCTCGACTCACCGCCCGCGCAGCTCGAACTCACGCGCCGCACGCTCCGGCTCATCAACGTATGGAAGCCGCACCAGGGCTACCTCCGGCGCGTGCGTGTGCGGTTGGGCATCGTCGATCCGGCCGATTCGCTCGGCGTCGAGAACTTCCTGCAATCCCACACCGGCGTCATCCGAGCGTTCCCCACGGTTCCGCCCGACTTCGAAGGCGGGTTCGAGAACCTCGGCGCACAGGGCGCATTCGTCGTCGCGGCCAAGCGCGCGAAGACCGGAGTGGAGTCGATCACACTACGATCACTCGCCGGCAACCCCGTCACGCTGGCAAACCCCTGGCCCGCAAAGCAGAACACGGTGACGGACGCAACCACAGACCGACAAGTACCGGCCCAAACAGACGAACGCACGATTCGCTTCGTAACGAAGAAGGGCCACACGTATCACGTAGCACCAAAGTAGGGCCGGGGCGAAGGGCACAAGGAGAACGCTCATGAAGGATTTCATCAAGAGTCATTGCGATCGCATCCGGGCATCAGTTGCCAAACTTGGCGGCGAGACTTCGGAACTTCAGCTCGGGGCGCCCGCCTCGCGGACGAGCGTCGAAGCGACGGAGAAAGCCATTGGCGTGCCCTTGCCGGCGGACTTCTCCAACTTCCTGATGAGTGGGGCCTCTTCCGTGGAGTTCTCCTGGCAGTTGCCCGAAGAATACTCGCTGCCCGCGGCGATCGGGGAAGTCCACTGGGGAGGGCTGTCCGTTGACTTGGATCGCATCCTTGAGCACGAGAAGCACCGCAAGAGCTGGGTCAAGGAGTGTTTCCCGAATCGGGACGATCCGTACGATGCCGTCTGGCATGACAAGATAGCATTCCACGACGTTCCCAACGGTGACTACCTCGCGTTTGATAGGGATGGCCGCGTCGTCTACCTGAGCCACGACGACGGCGAGGGGCACGGGGCGACGATGGCCCCGTCGTTTGCGAGTCTGCTCCGAGCCTGGATTCCGCTCGGATGCCCCGGGCCGGAGGATTGGCTGTGGCTGGCGTTCGTTGGCGACGAAGCGCGAGGCATAGACGAGCGGTGCGCCAACTCACGCCTCTGGCTGGAGACGCTCGGGACGGCCTTGCCGTAGCCTGACGAGTACCGCGCCGCTCGCAAGCAGCGCGAGCGTCATGAGGACGAGGCTCCACGCCGAAGCCGCGGGGATTGCGGGAGCGTAGACCTCGATGAGGTTGACCTTGGTGACGGTGGCCGTGGACTCTCGCGTGGGATCCTCGCGATCACCTCCCACGGTGCCGCAGCCGGTGCCGCCTTGGGAGCCGTCGCCGGAGAAGTCCACGGTGAGGCTCACCGTGTAGACGCCGGGCGTTTCGTAGACGTGCGTCGGATTCGGGCCCGTGCCTTCGCCGGTGTCGCCGAAGTCCCACGTGTACGTGGCGCAGGTGCTCCAACCCGGCAAGGCGACGAACTCGACGGAGAACGGACTGACGCCGGTGGGCAGACCGTGGACGCGGAAGTCAAGCGGGCCCGGGCTGCTCAGCACCTCGAGGTAGTCCGGCTTGGTCTTGGTGGTGCTCCCGCCGGGGCCGGTCGCGGTCACGGAGATCGTGTGGACGCCCGGAGCGGCGTTCATCCACGTGCCCTGCATCTGGTCGTCCGTGTCGAGCCCGCCGAAGTCCCACGCGTAGGTGTCGACGTCACCGACCACGACCGGAGTGAAACTGGCCGAGCAATACCCTTCGCCGCAACTGTACATGGGATTGTATGATGTCGAGAAGTCAATGAGCGGAGCGGTGCCGCCGTCGGCCTGGATGTACGCAACCTTCGTCTCGCGAGCCGTTCCGCCCGGCGCGGTCACGTCGAGTGTGACCGTGTACAGGCCGGGATCCTGAAACACGTGCGTCGGCATCGAGCCGCCGGCGGTCGTACCGTCGTCGAAGTCCCAGTCCCACCGGTACACGGCGCCGGTTGCGAGGGACGTGAAGTCCACGCTGAGCGGCGCGGCGCCCTGGACGACCGACGCGGAGAAGTCGGCCGTCGGCGGGTTGGACGAGCGCAGCGTTCCGTACGACCAAGCCGATACCGACGGGTCCTCGTTGCTGGTGGCCCGGACCAGAATCTGGATCTCACCGAAGACGTGCGCCGGGGCGGTCAGTAACCCGGCGGCGTCGATGAGCCCGACAAGCGCGTGCCCGCCGGGAATGTCGTTGACGAACAGGCTCACCGTCGGATCGACCGAGAAACCGGTGTTGACCGTGAACTGAAGCGTCTCGCCCTCGACGAGTTCGAACTGACTCGGGATGAGCTCGACGAAGTTGGTGTTCACGTACACGCCGCCGTAGGCGACGACCGAGGGGTTGTTGTTGCTGGTGGCCCGGATCTGGTGGTAACCGAGCTCCGCCGGGGCGGTGTACTCGCCGCCCGCGGTGATCGTGCCTACGGTGGCGTCGCCGCCTTCGATCCCGTCAACCTCCCACACTGCCGAGAGGTCGCCCGGCGTGCCGACGTATTCGAGGTCCAGGTCGAGCGTGACCGTGGTACCGGGAGCAACCTGCATGTAGCTCGGCGAAAGCGTAGCCCCCGTCACGATGAACGGCTGGGGCACCGGGTCGGTCCCGACCTCCACCGCGAAGGTCGTCTCGTCCAGGCCGTAGAATCGGTCGCGCACCTCGACGCGGGCCTGGTAGATGCCGGTCTCGGGATAAGTGTGCATGCCGACCGGGTCGGCCGCCATGTCGGTATCCCAGTTGCCGTCCCCGTCGAAGTCGTAGCGATACTCGAGGACGCCGTCCCACGTCGTGCCGATGTTCGCGTCGGTGGTGGCGCTCATGTCGAAGATCACCAGCGTGTCGGTCGAGGCGAGGGGAGGATCGACGAAACCGGCCAGTTGCGGCGGGTCGTTGTACGGGCAGCTCCAGATCTCGCGCGTGATCTCGGTCGTGGCGCCGTCGGGGTCGCGGAGCTGGGCGACGACGGTCCAGTGATCCGACTTGCCGCCGTCGGTAGTGGGCAGCGAGTAGGTGCGCTGCGCGACGAGGTCGGTCGAGTAGCCGGTGTCGTAGGTTCCGTTGGCGTCCCAGTCCCAGCGGACTTCGAGCGCTGAGCCTTCGGGATCGTATGATGCGCTTGCGTCGAACGTGTACTCCGGCCCGAACGTGCCGTGGAGGTTGCCGGTGGGAACCTCGAGCGCCGCGACGGGAGCCACGTTGCTCGCGACAATGAGAACGTCTCGCGTAGCGACGGCCGTGTTGCCCAGACCGTCCTGCACTTCCACTGCCACCGGGTACAGGCCCGTCGACGCGTAGCTGTGAGTGGTGGTCTTGTTCGTGTCGGGGCTCGTGTCCCAGACCGCGTCACCATCAAAGTCCCAGCGGACCGTCAGCGACGCGGATGCAGTTTCGAGGTCGCTGCACGCGCTCGCGTCGAAGCTCACATCGAAGCCGACGCGCTGTACCGCCGGCGTGGCCTCGAACGCAGCGAACGGTTCGATGTCGGTGGCCGGGCTGCCGGCCACATCGACGTCGAGGCGCGTCGGCAACTGCGTGCGGTTGGTCTTGTTGTTGGTCGCTCGGACCTCGATCGTGTAGGGCCCGTCGGGGAGGGCCGGCGTGACGAACGAGAAGTCTTCGACGCCCCGATCGAACGTGCCGTCGGTCGGTGACGCGGGTTGCCACACCTGGCCCGCGATCCGCCATTCCACGCCAACCAGTTCGTTGACGGAGAAGCCTACGTTGAAGCCGCTCCGCTGGCTCCGCACAGGCGAGACGGTGGCCTGCCCGCTCACGACGACGACCCCGTCGACGACCGAATCGACGGCAACGGTAGCCGCCGGGAACGAGTCGGACACGTCGAGAATTCCGTCGCCGTCGCTGTCGTACCACCCGATCTGCCCGGTGCTGTAGGCCGAGTGCTTGTTGATGTTGTTCCGCATCAGCGCGGACAGCCCCTCGCCGGCACCGCCGTTGAAGCCCGTGCCGTCGTTGTACTGGCTGTTCGCGTTGACGACCTGCTGGTAGCCCCACCGGCCGGTCGGCGAGCGGGCCGCGTCGGGATGGTACTCGTCCATCGCCCGGAAGATGTGGCCGGTCTCGTGCTGGAAGACCGAGCTGCTGTTGTGCCCGTAGCACTGCGTGTACGGACCGCCCAGATACGCGAACGCTCGCCCCCCGCCGGTGACCGTGTTATCGACGACGTGGAAGAGGAAACCCCAGTCGGCGCCGTACAGATCGCGGAGATGGTTGGCGTACGACCGCGTGCTCGGGGAGCCGTCGTAGACAAGCTTGGAGAGGGCATTGCCGAGGGCCGAGCCCGAACTCAAGATGGCCTCGTAGTCGCAGTCGATGGTCCCGGCCACGCCGCCGTTGGCCGGAGCATCGTCGAAGTGGAAGATCAGCGTGATGTCGGCGATGGGGCAGTCGTCCTGGAATCGCTGAAGCGCCGTCATGATGCGACTGTGAATCGTGTCGACCTCGGACGTGGTCCAGTCCTCGATGTTCGCATCGATCACGCCGTTGCTCTCGGGGAGGATCGCGCCCACGACGATTTCGCCGGACATGAACTCGCTCGTGTAGTAGGTCGACGGCCCGACGCTCGTGAGTTCCTCCGTGGTACCGCCGGAACGGGCCTGGGCCTCCTCCTCGACCGTCCGGAACCCCAGCGGGGCGAACTGGTCGATGAGATGGGCCGGCGTGTCGGGCGGGAGGAAGACGTCGCTTTGGACGGGTTGGTCCTCCCCTTCCTCGGGCGCCCCCTCCGGGGCGGGACCGCTCTCTCGTATGTGGTTCCAGAACGCGATACCCGCGCGAGCGCTGAGCGAAAGCGCTCCGGCCGACTCGACGGCCTGCTCGGCAGCCGACCCGATCACTCCCTGTTCCACCAAGTGCGCCGCAACCGTCGGGTCGACGTCCGCAATGAGCACCTGTGGCGGATGCACGCGCAACACGCGCCCGCCCCACCGCTGGATCTCACGCCCGACCTCACGCCACGCCGTGTGGTCTTCAGTATCGAGTTGCAGCAGCATTTGCCCCGCACGAGCCGTCGACGGCAACGCCGCCGTCGAGGCCAGCACGACGCACAGGATCGTCCGGGCGCGGTGAGCCACCCGCTTCTCGATCCTCGGACAATGAGAAAAGGCGGTGCTCCTTTCCAATTCTGTGCCTCCTGGTTCGCGGACAGACAGATTGAGAGGCCCGGTCGCGGGGAGCAGCCCCCAACTCGCGACCGGTTCAGCTACGACATTATAGCATGGTCCATCTGTCCGCTCAGCCCGCCGTCGGAGATGGTCGCGCACGGCATGACGGTCGGTTGGAACGGATGAGAGATGAAGGATAAGGGATGAGGGATGGATGCTCGACCACCCTGCGCCTCGCTCACCCAGAGCGATGCTTCGCTCCAAAGTCAGTTGCGCTCGACGATCGCCGTTGCGCCCGGTTCGAGCATGAGATGGAGCTTGGCACTATCAGCGGGAGCGATCGCGTCGGCCCTGTCGACGTTGCCGTCGAGACCGATCACGGAAAGTCGGCCGCCTTGGGGCGTTGACAGGGGAACGTCGAGCGTCACGGGTTCGGCGTCGCGGTTGACGGCCAGCAGGCCGATCTGAAGTCCGACGAGCCATTCCAGCAGCAGGGCGACCCGATCTGTTCGACGGATCGAATGGGCACACCCTGCATGCGGCTCGGCGGGCAACTCCAGTCGAAGGCATTCGGCCCCGGCTTGTTGGGCTGCACGATGGAGATCGGTTGCGAACGAAGCTGCGTCGGCGACGACGGCACACCCGGCCGGCTCCGGGAGGAAGCCGCAACCGTTGAGTTCGGCGTGCGCCACACCATCGCCGGCCGCATAGTAGAGGTGTCGGCCGTCGAGCAGCGCGGCGGCCAGCGCGGCCAGCGCCTGCTCGTACTTGGCATACGGACCGCCCGGCTCGGGGACGACGAC
This sequence comes from uncultured Planctomycetales bacterium, assembly GCA_964391465.1. Classification (GTDB taxonomy): domain Bacteria; phylum Planctomycetota; class Phycisphaerae; order UBA1845; family CAYMME01; genus CAYMME01. The sequence goes on along the minus strand of CAYMME010000078.1, from coordinate 9,714 downwards.
ACGCGTCTGCGTGACGGACGTGGAGGCGATGTCGATGACGGCGGCCACGCTACCCGGATCGAAGTCGGCCACCGTGCCGTCCGGCTCCGCGTGACCGGCGTCCAAACGCCCCCATCGATCCGGCCGCATCAACGGCGTCCACGCGATTCGTCTCGAGCCGAGCAGCGTCTGCACACACCGAGAAGAGTACGGGGCCGGTCGAAGGAGGCTCTTGATCCACAGAAGCGTGCCGTAGACGCCATCCCAATCCCACGCGGCGCCCCCGGTGCGGATGAGAATCGCGGGCGAAGCGACAACGGGCAACCCGAAGTGGCCGTCACCGGTCGCGTTGACTTCGACCCAGCGACTCTCGGTCGCCTGCTCGCCGTCACTCATCGGATGCACTTGAATCGCCGGGAAACGCGTCCCGAACTCATCGAGCTCGGTAGTCAGATCCTTCAGCTTTCCGGGGGGCACGACGAACTGACCCAGCGCGTGCTGCGGTGCCCCGAGCATGTTGAGCAACAGATGGACGGCCAGGCAGGACTCGTCCTCGCTGGTCGGATGCGCGACCACCGGCTCGGTGTCGATCACGACCACGCCACCGCGCTCGCCGCCCCGATACAGGCATAACGGATGGCCGCTCATCGCGTCCGTCGCACCCTCGTTGGTCAGAATGGTCTCATAGCCCTTCTTCTTGCAGAACTTGCGAAAGGCGGGAGTGTTGCGCAAGTGGCGTTGGGCGTACACGCCGGCCAGCTTGTGGTCCCACCAGTACGGAAAGATGTCGCCGAGAGCGAAGCCGTGCGTCAGGAAGTCTGCAAACGCGATCCGCGCGTGCGGCGGCTGGACGGTCTGCTTCAGGACGCGGGTCTTGAGAGCGAGGTCGGCGTGCTTGGCGTTGACCAGGTTCGCGAACGCCTCCAAGCCGATGATGACGACGGTGTCGGCCGCGAGCTTGTGCAGCCGCTTGAGCGTCAATCCGGCCGGCACCGGGGCAGACGCGGGGAGAATGACGGCGTCGGCCCGCGCGTCCTTGTCGTCGGGCGCACCGCTCGGTTCCAACGTGACCGCATCGGACCCGAGGCGCAGGCCGATGATCCGTGCAAGCTGAGCCGCGGCCGCGGAGTCGTCGCAGATACACACCGACCGAACACGGTTCGGCGGCCGGCAGCCAACCGGCGGAGGTGGGACGGCCAGCGGGTGTGAGAGGGCCTCCGGCGCTTCGATGGGCACGACGCGCACCGACTCGACCTTCGCGTCCCCCACCGCACCGCGGAGAGCGACCCGTACCTGCAAGTGCGTGGCCGCCGCGGGCGTGCGGTAGTAGCGGCGCCAGACGTTCCACGCGCGTTGCCGGGCCGCGCACCCGCATCCGGGCGACGTGGCGACCACCTCGTCCCCGTCGAGCACGACCAGGTCGAGGGCAACGCCGCCGATCGGATCGGTGCGGACGCAGTCGGCCGCAAGCGTCGCTTCCACGCGGTAGTGCCGGCAGCCCTTGACGCGAACGGTCTGCACGAGGGCGCCGGACGCACCGGCATCGTCCGCGCGGATCCGCATGGTGCGATCGGACGCCGGATCGCGACCCGCCGCAAACTCCCAAGTCGGCGCGCCGGACCGCACCGTCCACTTCCAGGCCGACGGTTGTACCTTACCCGCGGAGAAGTCGGGATTCCGAAGAAGATTCAATCGGGCTTTCGCCAAGGTAGCCTCCCTGCACAGTGTTCGAGGATCACTTTCTATACTCCCCAGGCAAACGGAACGCAACGGTTCTTGCAGGGCCAACCGCACGAACCGGGGACTGACGAAATCCAAATGACGAATGACGAACGTTCGCGCGGGGTCTACCGGTCCTTGGATTCGGATTTGGGCATTCGGGCTTCCTTCGTCATTCGTGCTTCATCATTCGTCATTGCCGCGGCCGCGGCCCCCGTCTCCGGATCGAAGAAGCCCAGAATGAGGTCGTAGTAGTACGCCCGTGCATAGGGAGCGAAGCCGATGTGGCCCCCGCCCGCGAGCATGACGGCGGCCACGTTGGGGTTGTCTGTCGCCGCAACCAAGTCGGCCACCGCCTGCGCCGACGCGCACGCATCGTTCACCGCGTGCACGATCAACGTCGGCACCCGCGACGCTTCGAGCTTGTCGCCGGCGGGCATCGCGCTGTAGGGGATCAGGCGGAGGAACTGATAAGCCTCACCGACAGGGAACGCGGCCGTGAGGATCGAGTTCGCGAACTCATGCTGGATCAACTCGCGAAGACTGCCCGTAATCGGCGAATGACCCTTACGTTCCATCCGATCGCGAATCGTGCCCTGAAGAAACGCACGGATCGGATTGGCACACATCGACACCGGCTCGTCGAGCCGATACATCAGGTCCTCCCAGTTCACGACCGGCGAGAACGCGATGACTCCCATTTCGTAGTGCCCCTCCGACGAAATCGACGCTTGTTCGCGCCGGACCCACTCACTGACGCCCGGGTGGTCGACCCCGCTCGCGTCCAACCAGGTGGCGAGGAGCACCAGGTTGCCCCCCCACGAGTAGCTGACGAGTCCGGTGCGCCGTACGTGCGGTTGCCGGACCAGCCACTCCGACACCTTCAGCAGATCGCCCGTCTCGAGCACACCGAAGGTGAACGCGACGTCCGGATGCCGCGCCTCGGTCTGCCCATGTCCGCGCAGCTCCAGCGAGAGGACGTGGAATCCGGCCGACCGCAGGGCTTGGCCCAGATCGCACGCCCGTTGAGCGCCGTTGTCGCCGAAGAATCCGGGCAGCACGACGATGCAGTCGGCGTCGACGACCCGGCCGTCCCTCTCCACGAACGCCAGCCGACCACTCAACTCCACGCCCTCGGCCACGGGAACCCACACCTGCGAGAATCCTTCCCATGCCGACGGCGCGCCGTCGACCGAGACCGCCGGACTCACCGCCTGGGCGGTATGCAACAGACCATGGTAGGTGTGGAAGAGCTGGTGCAGACGTTCCGGATCTTCGTCGAAGTACGCGTAGACGTCCCGCGGCTTGCCTGGCTTCACACTCATCTGTTCCGTCAAGAGCGGCTTGTGATCCTTGGGGGGCAGAAGATGCTCCAGCGGACCGTGCCGGACCGCCAGCCACTCGCGCGCGGTTCTGGGGCGCGGAGCTGCTGCAAGCTCCGCCCGGGCGGCCCGCATGCGGACCAAGTCGTCCGGATACATTGGGAGCGACTGCTCCGAGAAGCATCCCGCCAGTGACGCGGTCAGGAGCACCGCCAGCACGCTTGCCTGCGGCGAGACTGTCGAATTGCCCGTGCGCGTGATCACGAAAACGCTCTGGTCCTCCCCAATGCCCAACCTCGGCACCCGTCGAGCCCCAATCCTTCACACATGGTTCGGTTCGTCAATAGCGAAAGCCGTGAAGGGGGAGCCGGCGTCGAGCGCGGAGAACGCTGCCGGCCCGGGAGCCTTCAGGTCTGGACGAGACGGTCCCAAGTTCGTCATAATGGTGACCGCGGAAAGGGTCCGGGCCGGCTGGAGGCGGCCGCGGGCCGGAGCTTGGTTGCGCCGTTGCTCGACCGCACTTGGTTGCGCGACGGAGGCCCGAGCTCGACGATTGCTGTTCTGCGCGACTCCGTAGCGACTCACAAACCTGGCGATCTGCCGGCGCCGGTGTGCAACCGGACCAGTTCGTCGTGCGCGGAAGATGCGAAGGAGAAACCAGAATGGGCAAACATGAACTGTCTTCGATTCACAGTTGCGGCCTCTCCCGTCGGGAGGTCCTGGCCACGATGGCCGGAGCGGGCGTGGCCGCCAGCCCGCTGTTGCAGGGTGCGCTGGCCGCCCCGGCGGCTCTGCCCGACGAGCCGCAGGACAAGTGGCCGCTTGTGCGTGCCGCGTTTGTGCGGCCCAAGGAAGAGTACTGGCTCGGCTGGCCGGGGACGGCCTGGGACACGAAGGGCTATCTAGAAAAGAGCCAGAAGCTGACCGAGCAGTTCGCCAAGGAACTCAAGGTCCGGGTCACGTTCGAGCCCGAGCCGCTCTACGACGATGCCGCCGTGGATGCGTTCATCGCCAAGATCAAGCAGGAGAAGCCCGCGGCCTCGCTGGTCTTCCCGATGCACATGAATCGGTGGAAGTCAGTGGGCAAAATCGCCGACAGCGGGATCAAGACCATCATCTTCGCTCCGCTCGGCGTGTGCTTCACCGGCCACATCCAGGCGATCTCGAAGAAGCCCGGCGTGTACCTGGCCTCGTCTCCGGACTACGAATTGGGCCCGGTGCGGTTCGGCCTGAAGATGGTCCGCACCGCCCACGACGTGCAGCGGTCCAAGGTCGTAGTGATTCGCGGCAAGGAGACCAAGGACCAGACCCTCGACCCGTTCGGGCTGAAGCTCCGCTACATCCCGCGAAAACGCTTCCCGGATACCGTCAATAGCATCGGCGAGACACCGGAAGTGTTGGCCATGGCCGACGCCTACACCAAGGCGGCCAAGAAGGTCGTGGAGCCGTCGCGGGCCGACATGATCAGTGCGTCCAAGAACTACTACGCGGCTCTGAAGATCATGAAAGAGGAAGGGTGCCAGGGCATCACGATGGACTGCCTGGGGCTGGTGACTTCTCGCGAGATGACGTGCCCACCGTGTCTGGCCTGGGCCAAGTTGCTCGACGTGGGCGTGCCGGCCATCTGCGAGGCGGACATCAACGCCGTGATGTCGCACACGCTGTGCTGCATGCTGCTGGACAAGCCCGGCTTCATGCAGGACCCGGTTCCGGAGACGGTCAAGAACACGTTCATCGGCGCCCACTGTGTGTGCCCGACGCGGCTCAACGGCTACGACCAGCCGGCGGAGCCGTTCAACCTCCGCAGTCACTCGGAGTCCGACGTCGGGGTCTCGGTGCAGGTGTTCTGGAAGCCCGAGCAGGACGTCACCATCATGCAGTTCGTCAACCCGGGCGGCATGATCCTCGGCAAGGGCAAGGTGATTCGGAACCTGGACACGCCGCCGTGCGGCGGTTGTCGTACGTCCGTCGAGCTGGCCATCGACGCACCGGCCGACACGCGCGACACGAAGGGCTTCCACCAACTCTTCATCTACGGAGACCACATGCGCCAGTTCCAGGCCTACGGCCAGATGTTCGGCATCAAGACCGACCACATCTGACGCGGCTGCAGTGGTGAGGTAGAGCAATGAACACGGGCAGGACCCGCCCTGTCGCGGTGGAGTCCTGCCCGTGTCACGTTTCGCACGAATCCTACGTTGCTCTCAGCTTGGGGGCAGCACCATTTCGGGCGTGCTTTCCGTGCCCTCGGTGGATCGCGGCCGCGAGGGCTTGCCCTCCGGGCGAGCGGGAGATCGGGGCGCCGTCTGGCTGGCCCGCGGCACGGCGATCACGCCGGTGCGCGAAAGCTGCTGAATGCCGTAGGGTCGGCACAAATCAATGAACGCCTCGATCTTCGCCTCGGGCCCCGCAAGCTGGATGATCACCGACTTCGCTCCGACGTCGACGATGCTGCCGCGGAAGATCTCGGTGATCTGCCGCAGTTCCCCGCGTTTCTCCGGCGGGCTGTGGACCTGAACCAGCAGCAGGTCACGCTCCACGCAAGCCAGTTCGGACAGGTCGCGCACTTTGACCACCGTCACCAGCTTGCCGAGCTGCTTGCGCACCTGCTCCATCGTGAATTCGTCTCCGGTCGAGACGAGGACGACACGCGAGAAGTCGGGGTCCTCGGTCCGGCCCACGACGAGCGAGTCGATGTTGAAGTTGCGGGCGGCGAACATGCCGGAAATGCGGGCGAGCACGCCCGGCTCGTTCTGCACCAGCAGCGACAGGATGCTCTTCTGTATCATGGGTCACCTCTACGCCAGCGTCATCTCGTGCAGGCCCTTGCCCGCGGCCACCATCGGATAGACGTTTTCCTCCGGCGCGACATCGACGTCCACGACCACCGGGCCGTCGTGCGCGATCATCTCTTCGAGACCGGCTCGCACGTCCTTCTTGTCCTTGATGCGGATGCCCTTGAGACCGAAGGCCTCGGCCACCTTGGCGTAGTCCGGGTTCTGCATGCGCACCGCGGTGTAGCGTTTCTCGTAGAACAGTTCCTGCCACTGCCGGACCATGCCCTGAAAGTGGTTGTTCAGAATGACGACCTTCACGGGCAGGTTCTGCTCGACGACCACCGGCAGCTCGAACAGCGTCATGGCGAAGCTGCCGTCCCCATCGATGTCGATGACAAGCTTGTCGGGCCGGCCGACCTGCGCCCCGATGGCCGCGGGGAAACCGTACCCCATCGTGCCCAGGCCGCCGGAGGTGATCATCTGCCGCGGTGTCCGCCAGCGATAGAACTGGGCGGCCCACATCTGGTGCTGGCCCACGCCGGTGGTGATGATCGCTTCGCCTTTCGTCAGCTTGCTGATCTCGTCGATGACGTACTGCGGCTTGGTCTCGCCGTCCGTGTCGTCGTAGCGAAACGGATGCCGGTTCTTCCACATTTGGATCATGTTGAACCAGATCTCGCGCTCGCGGTACTCGATCGCGGGCAGCATGGCCGCCAGGATCGCCTTCGCGTCGCCGACCACCGGGATGTCCACGTCGACACTCTTACTGATGCTCGACGGATCGATGTCAACATGGATGATCTTCGCGTTCGGCGCAAACGCATCGAGCTTTCCCGTGACCCGGTCGTCGAAGCGGGCCCCGACGGCAATGAGTAGATCGCAGTTTTGCACCGCGTAGTTGGCGTAGGCGCTCCCGTGCATGCCGAGCATGTGCAGGGCCAACCGCTCGTCGCCGACTTCGTCAAACGCGCCGAGTCCCAGCAGCGTCGTGGTCACGGGGATGTTGCCCTTGCGGGCCAGCTCGCGCAGCTCCTCGCACGCCTCGGAGATGATCACGCCGCCGCCGACGTAGAGGACCGGGCGCTCGGCCGCGTTGATGGCGTCGGCCGCGATGCGGATCTGCCGGGCGTGACCCTTCGTGCGCGGTTTGTAGCCGGGCAGGTGCATCTCCGTCTGCTCGGGCGCGGGGATGACACCGGCCTGAATGTCCTTGGGCAGATCGATGAGCACCGGTCCGGGACGCCCCGTCGAGGCAATGTGAAACGCCTCTTTGACGACCCGCGGCAGGTCTGCCGCCGACTTGACCAGCACGTTGTGCTTGGTCACAGGTCGCGTGACGCCGACCACGTCGGCCTCCTGAAACGCGTCGTTGCCGATGGCCGCCGTGGCGACCTGCCCGGTCAACGCCACGATCGGGATCGAGTCCATGTGTGCGGTGGCCAGGGCCGTGGTCAGGTTGGTCGCCCCGGGGCCGCTGGTGGCGATGCAGACGCCGACGCGGCCCGTGGCCCGGGCGTAGCCGTCGGCCATGTGCCCGGCCCCCTGCTCGTGCCGCGTGAGCACGAACCGGATGGGCGTCACGTGAAGCTCGTCGAACATGGGCAGGATCGCCCCGCCCGAGTAGCCGAACATCACCTCGACGCCCAGCTCGATCAGCGTCTCGTGGAGGAGCTTGGCCCCGGATTTTTTGACGGGTGCGGACGTGGAAACAGCAGACTGCGGTTGTGCGGCCATGGTTTTTATCCTTTCCAATAGGGGTCCCATGGAATTCAGCCGTCCGAGCTTCCGCAAGTGCTCGACCGGCCGGGCGGTCACCGGCTAGGTGTTCGCCCTGCCCGACCACCGGTCCGGCAGAACGTCCCGCCCTCTGATCTCAATTGTCGGCCCGCCCGGGGGCAGGTCATGAGGAAGCATAGCATGCGTCGGCCGGAAAAACCAAGGCCGACGAGCAGGGAACGGGGAACAGGGAAGGAAGCGAGGGATCAGGATGCTGCTGCCGGAGTTGATTCCGCAGCAATCCGCTATCAGCCATCAGCGATCAGCAGGAGGGGCACGGACGGAGCGGTCACAGTCCAAGTTTCTCGATGAGTTCGTCACGGCTCATGCCGTGGTGCTCGGCGACATCCTTGATCAGCCGGCTCAACATGCCGGTCTTGAGCGGGCGGTGGTCCGGGACGACGAGGTGATGCTCGCCGGCCTGCCGCGTGACGAGATGCATGTGGCTGCCGCGCTGCCGGGTGATTTCGTAGCCGAGCGCCTCCAGCGATGCGGCCAGTTGGCGACCCGTCACATCTCGGGGAAGCTTCACGCTGCGATCACCTCATCGCGGACGAAGTGCAGCCGGATGCGCGAGGGCTTGACCGGGTCGTCGGCAAACCGGCATTGCACGGCGTCAATGACCATTCGGCGCAGGTCGTCCAGATCGTCGCCTTGCGTGTAGATCCCCCACCGACTGCAACTGGCGGAGTACCCGGCGCCTTCCGGCTCCTCCTCGACGATGAACACGACTTCATCCGTTTCACTGTGCGTCATGACGTGCGTCCTCTCACGGCAGCTTCACCATCAAGGATATCGCCACGCCCTGCCGGGTGTCAAAACGCTCGCGTCAGGCCACGGCCTCGGCTTTCCCGGGTCGACATCGCATGGGCTGCTGGTTGACTTCCGAGTTGCCGATCGTATCATGCCAGCGAGCTGGCGGACGAAACTCGGCTCCATGCCGTGCGGCTTGCACGTTTCGACCTGCAAGCCCTATATCCCCGGCTCTTCTTTTTGCGCCCGCCGCGTCTCGAGGGTCAGGGGCTTGCCCTGCCGGTAGAAGACGCCCCTGCGCCCCTCGCTCACGAAATCAAGGTCATGCACCTCCGAAACGAGCGGCCAGACCAGTTCGAGGTAGCGATCCTCTTCGCGTTCGTAGAAGCGCTGGAGGGCCCAGAGGAAATAGTCCACGGCCTGGAGCCCGTCGCTAGAGGGCGGAGTGGTTGAGGTTACGTGCGTTGCCGTGGGGTTGCGAAAGCCGAAGCTCTGTTCGAACTTGCGGCTCGCATCAGCAAGGGCCGTACGCAGTGCTTGGCTGCGCGAACGGGTGCCCCGCTTCGCAAAGCAAATGTACGCCCGATCCGCCAATCGATGCAGCTTACGGAACAGCTCGCCGACCAGGGTGTCGTACAGCTCCGTAGGTCGGTAACGGTACGTCGGATCACCGGCTTCGTCCACGAAGTAGTGGAGCACGGAGGACCCGGATTCTTCTCGATCCGTCGTCATCGCACCTTCCGGATCCGGCTGCCGCTACGTTCGAGCTTCTTCTGCCAAGTCAGGCCGTTGGTCGCCGATTCGCAGGCCTTCTGGATCAACGAACTGGTGCGACAATCGTGCGACATGCACTCGCCCTTCGCGCCCGCCCGCTACGGACAGCACGTTGTCTCACAGGGTCCACGAACCGACAAGTCGCCTGACGCACCGGCATTCTGGCACAAAGCGAATCGCCGAGCAAGTGGGTCAACGTTCTCATGAGGATCGACGAATGGGGAAGAGAGCGAGGCGGATGCCGGGAATCAGCGAGCGGCCATTGAGCGGTCAGCCCTCAGCTATCAGCCGCGGGGGAAACGAACACGGCGCCGCGCCCGACGCGTCCTCTGCCCCTCAGTCCCTCCGTCCCCACGTCCCTTCGTCCCTAGTCACGGCTGTCCCTCCCCCGCCTTCACCCACGCCTCGTCAAACCGCACGTGCTTGATCGTCTTGAGGTTGTACGTGTAGCTCGCGTGCAGCGTACCGTCCTTGGCCTGGATGATCGACGGGTAGTCGAAGCGGCCGTTGGGTGTGTCTTCCAGGCGCCGCTTCCACTTCCAGGTCTTGCCCCGATCCGTGGAGATCGAGACCGCGAGCCGGTCGCGCGGGTCGTCCTCCTTGTCGTTGTAGAT